>CAYWOO010000259.1:0-4568 GCA_964458665.1 uncultured Dehalococcoidia bacterium | reverse complement strand
CCGATTAAATCGACAGCCCCCCTCGGCTGTGGCACGCTCCTGGTGATCGGCATCGTCGTCGCCATCTTCAGCCGGCACGACCTCGGCGATCTGCAATCACAAGTGTCGCAAGTACAGTCCGCAGTTGAGAAACTCAAGGAGGCGGCGGAAGCACAGACGCGCGAAATTCAGGAGTTGCGAAAGGCGGTCGAAGAATTGCGCAAGTGAGGCACCGGCGAGTAAAATTCCGTCTTGCCAATGCCGCCGCTTGGACGCGCGGCCCAGGACACCGGAGTTGCGAGCGGAGCGTGAGGCGTTGAGTCTGATCCGCTTTCTGAGTGCCCAATACCAATCCCAGTCCGAATGGCTCGCCACCATTGCCGCCGATCAAACCAGTCGCCCCGCGACAATTTCAATGCTCCGTCAAGCCGGAGCACTCCGAAGGACATCATCGCTGACTGAGTCGAGATTCGGAACATTGCTTGGGGTTCGGCCGCGGGTTGTGGTATTCTGTCGCCATGACCACTCCATCCACAACTGCCGATCGTGAATCGCCGGTGTTGGCCGAAACGCCACGTCGAGCGAACGACCCCCTCAATGAGATTTCCTCAGAGCCTCAGGACTATCGTCATCTTCCGTTCCGGCCGATTGGTGCGACGCGAGTTCGCCCTGGGCCAATTCAGCCACTTCCCGTCCGTCGCTTCACGTTGGAGGATGACGAAGCATGATTTTCTGGCGTGCGGCTGACGGATCAGAACTGGCTCAAGGTGACTTGCTGCCGCGGTGCGTCATGCCGCTCTTTCTGCCGCCAGACAGTGACATCGATGACCCGCTGAATCTTCCGCTGGTACAAGCGGACCTGATCGTCGTGACCCAGAGCTGTGATTTGCAGAATCACAAAGTGCAATTCGTGGCGCTTTGTCCGATCCACAGCTTGCAGGATTTTGAAGAGATCAATCCCGAATTTCGGCGACGTGGACAGTGGGAAAGCGTTCGCAAAGGCCGAGTTGAAGGTCTCCATCTCTTGGCATCGCCGACAGATCCAGATAACAACCGCGCCGCGTTGGTGGTCGACTTCGGCCATATCGTGAGCTTGCCGTTCGACTACCTGGTTCATCACGCCGATGCGCTGGGCGATCGCTGGCGATTGGAACCGCCCTATCTCGAACACTTCTCACAGGCGTTCGCTCGCTTCTTCATGCGCGTTGGATTACCCACAGCCATCGCCGCATACAAGTAGCACGAAGCGTGGACGCCGGAGTTGCGAGCGGAGCGTGAGGCGTTGAGTCTGATCCGCTTTCTGAGTGACCAAGGCCAATCCCAGTCCGAATGGCTCGCCGCTATTGCCGCCGATCAAACCCTCACCGAACCCGTCCGCCAACGCGCCCTCCAATTTGCCCGCGAGTGGAAGCCGTCGAACTGACGGCTTCCGAATGACAGCACCCGCGCGTAGAATGCCGCTACAAATGCGTTTCAATGGAGACAGGTTGATGAGCGATGCCATTTTGCTGCCAGCGCCGGAGTGTCGGGCTCACGAACCGGACGACCAATGGAAACGGGAACGCTCGGCTTTTCTGAATCAGCAGGCAGCGCTGTTGCAGTCCTACTGTGGAAAGTATGTCGCGATCCATGACGGTGAGGTCGTCGATAGCGACATGGATGAAGTGCAACTCGGCTTACGCGTGTATGGCAAGTATGGTTACGTGCCGATCTATTTCGGGCTGGTTGCTGAGACACCCTTGCCAGTGGTACGTGTCCCGTCTCGAAGACTCCGGAGAACGACAGGCCACGGATGATTCGCTACAACTACAACCGTCAGATCATTCCGCCGGCTCCGTTTGCGCATGTCACCATCGAACGTCCTGTCTCCGACGGGACGACGGTCGAAGTGCCTGGACAAATTGATTCCGCCGCCGATATCACCGCCATCCCGTGGCGTGTCGTCGAGGAACTTCAGCTTGTCCAATTTGGCGAGCAGAGTGTCGGCGGGTTCGGTGGATATACCTTGGAGTTGCCGACCTTTCTCATTCAGATCGGCCTGCGTGGTCAGCCACTACGTCCTGTCAAAGTGCTGGCCAGCCGCGACGAGTCTTTCGTGCTACTCGGTCGTGATGTGCTCAACCACCATCAATTCGTGCTCGATGGTCCCAATCTTGTCCTCGAAGTCAGACCGTGAATCATGAAAGTGAAACGGTGACGGAATGGGACGCTTGGCCGTGGACGCCGGAGTTGCGAGCGGGCGTGAGGCGTTGAGTCTGATCCGCTTTCTGAGTGCCCAAGGCCAATCCCAGTCCGAATGGCTCGCCGCCATTGCCGCCGATCAAACCATCACCGAATTCGTCCGCCAACGCGCCCTGCAATTCGCCCGCGAATGGAAGTAACGTAGTCCGCTCTCGCCGAGAGCGGGCTACATTTCTCGTCGCAAAAACGATGACTGTTACCGGAACGCCGGAATATCGACCGGCAGGCCAACTCGCATGAAGAAGCGGGCGAAGGCTTGAGAAAGGTGTTCGCGATAAGGCGGCAGCAGACGAAGACGGCGCTGTTGTGTCAGAACCCGCTTGCGCAGAAATGTCAGCGGTAGCGTCGAGACTCGACGGAAATCGACGACGCGAAATTCAGAGACCGTACCGGCGAAGTCGCTGGCCGCCAGCAAATGCACACCCGGCAAATTGCCGCGCCGCGCGTCCTCCAATCCTTTGGTCGTGGCGAGATGACCGCTCAGTTCGGATTGCTTCCAGACGGCGGCCAGCAGCACTTCACTGACCCTCTCGCGGCCTTTGACCAGATCGCAGGACTGCGAGAGGACAATGAGGTCGCGCTCTTCCCATTGCAGCTTCCAGCGACCATCCGCGGTTTCTGTCTCAGCGGCGACCGAGATCGGGCAACTTTCGAGGATGTCGCCTTGCTCGAGTTCGTCACCTTCCACGAGGTCATACCACGGATACCGCTCGGTCATGAGGCTTTTTTCACGTGCGGATCATCCAGCGGGATCGGTCGTCCGCGGCCGAGAAATTCCACATCCGCTTCGACGTCGCCGGACGGCCGCATGGGAGGTGTCTCGATACAAAAGTCCCAATCGAGTAGTTCTGGAACGTCGCTGTCAATCTCCGTGACGCCCTTGTTCGACTGGGCCTGTGGAACATTGGAAGACGAAGGCGACATCTGGATGCCTCCCAGAAATGTGATTTGCTGAATCAGGATGTGACCGGAGAACAGTCTCGTCGGCGGAGTGATCTTTAGCCGAAAAATAGCCAATTCGACAAGCGGACTTTCAGTTTTGACACTCACCCGGCAGTCGGCATCTTCCCGGCTCCCTCGCCGGACGGACAACAGATCGCGTTCGCGATGAAAGGCGAAAACGGCACGCTGCAGATCGGCCTGATGTCGATCGACGGCAGCAACCTGCGACAACTGACTCGCATCGGCGACGGCAACACCCGCTCCACGTTCTCCCCCGACGGCCGCCACATCGCCTTCATCCGAGGATTGAGCAGCCCGGCCTGCGTGGTGATCGTCGACCTTCAAACCGGAGTAGAAACGATCATCGCCAACGACGCACAACCCGTCCGCCCGGTTTGGTACACTGTCACGCCAATGCCGAAGAATTGAGACCATCAGTCCGCCGCGGCGGATCCGCCAACGCGCCCTGCAATTCGCTTACGAAAGGAAGTAGCTTGTGGGCACGAGGTTGTCGGCTGGTGGGCGAAACCATGCTAAATTGACGATGCGACCATTACATTGACGTCGAGTCAGGACTTCGCCAAAGGCCGAGTCAACAGGAGCACAATCATGATTCGTGGACGAGTGCAAAAGGGAGTCGTCGTGCTGGACGAGCCGGATCGCTTGAAAGAAGGAGTCGAGGTTACTGTGCGGCCCGTCAAGTCCAAAAATGGTGCCACGAAGCCCAAGAAGAAATCGGTCACGGTGAGCCGGGGATTGCTACGACTGGCAGGCAAGGCGAAAGGTCTTCCACCAGACGCCTCGCAAAACGTGGAGCACTCCCTCTACGGGCACACCAAACGATGAACCTGTTATTCGCGGATACTTCATTCTTCGTCGCTTACCTCAACCCGCGTGATGTGAATCACGCCTTGGCGAGGGAGTACATGACGACCTCTTCCGAAGACCGGTTCGAGATCGTGACGGCCAATGACGAATCCTTCGGTCGTGGGTTGGAATTATTCGTGCGACGACCTGACAAGGAGTGGTCGTTCACGGACTGCGTGTCATTCGACGTGATGAAGGACCGCGAGATCACGGACGCTTTGACCGCCGATCACCACTTTGAGCAAGCAGGCTTCACGCTGCTGCTGAAGAAGAAATGAAATCGGAAGGTCAGTTGTTCGCGCGCAGGGGACTCTCGACTGCGGACGCCGACGTTGCGAGCGGAGCGTGAGGCGTTGAGTCTGAGGCGAATCAAAGGAGTCAAGGAGTCAGGAGTCGTTTTTTGCCTGTTCATTCGGGAATCTGACTTGCGGCCGGCCGCGGGGCTGGAGGGTGGAGGAATGACCGAGTCGCTGGGCAGTCGATTCGATCCAGGACGACTCACCGAAAGGGCTGCCGCGCTGGGCCGACCGTCGCACTGC
>CAYWOO010000258.1:0-62674 GCA_964458665.1 uncultured Dehalococcoidia bacterium | reverse complement strand
TTTCAGAGGCAGGATTTCGTCAGAAGGGGCGGAGTACATCCGACAGGGCGGTGAACACCGCACCGGGTTCGTCCGCGGCTACCTCGACAAGCTCGGCGAGGAAGGCTGGGAACTGACCGGCTTGCTCCCCCTGATGAGGCCGGAGAGTAGCTACTTCATGCTGAAGCGTCCGGCGCAAGCCGCCGCCAAAGCCACGGAAGGTTAGCGTAGACCGGCGCTGAGGGATCCGTGACGCCACTCCGGCGGCAGGCCGTCAACAGGACGCTGAAGGAGCCCATCCACTGAAGAAGCCCATCCATAGGAGGGCTTTCCAGCCCGCGTCGTGCAGCTTCTGAGGGCCGGCAACCAGAGTCGCAGCCAGGGCCTCTTTCGCAAGCGTCCACGAGCAGCCCCGGACCCAGTGTCCGTCGCGCCGATCGTTGATATCATGCGCCCGTGATGGACACCAACCACGCGCCCGCGGAAGCCGACCTCGATGACGATGACGATGAACTCGACGATGAGTCGTCGCCCGCGGAGGAGATACAGCAGGTCTCGTCGTACATCGCGATCATCCGCATCGTCGCCGTGCTCGGCATGGGGCTCTGCGTCTCGTTCGGCCTGTTCATCATGCTGGTGGGCCTGAAAGGCATCATCATCGGTATTCCGATCATCCTCCTTTCCATCCCCTGCTACTACGGCATGCAGATCGCGGAGCGTCTGGCCAGCCGCGAATCGCGCAGCCGCGACGCCGCCCTCGCCAACGATTCCTAGCCCTCCCCCGCCACATCGCTGATCATTGCCAACATGACCGCACTCGCCGGCTTACGCGTGATCGATACGTCCGAAGGAGTCGCCGGCGGCTACTGCACGCGCCTGCTCGCCGGCCTCGGCGCAGACGTCATCAAGGTCGAGCGCCCGCTCATCGGCGATGTGCTTCGGCGGGCCGGCCCATTCCTGCACGATGTCCCACACGTCGAGACCTCCGCATCGCACATGCATCTCGGCGCTGGTAAGCGCAGCGTCACGCTCGACCTAACCACAGCATCAGGTACCCATCTGTTATTCCGAATACTCGCGACGGCGGACGTGTTCCTCGCGCGTGACGATCCGTCGCAGTCGCCACAGCTGTCAGCCGGTGCCTTGGGCACCCGCTATCCCGAGCTGATCATCGCGTCAATCACGCCGTTCGGTACAACGGGTCCGCGCGCAAATTGGCGCGCGCCCGACGTCGTTTCGCACGCGATGGGCGGCTACCTCGCGATGACCGGCGATCCCGATCGCGAGCCGGTGAAGCCGTACGGCGAACAGTCCGGGTACCAGGCCGGGCTGCACGCGGCGCTCGGCATCGCGGCGGCGCTGGCCGCGCGCGATCGTAACGATGCAGGCGGCCAGCACGTCGACGTCGCCGCGTCGGAGGCATCGACCTTCCTCATCGGCGGCGCGCTCGCCCGGGCGTTCGCGTTCGGGCGCGAATCGATGCGAAACGGCACCCGCCCGGTCGGTCTTCCGCCCGAATACCTCTATCCGTCCACCATCCGCCCGTGCGACGGCGGCGACGTCTACGTCCATCGCCACAATCGCTTTCCCGACCTGCTCGCCGCGCTGACGCACGAACCCCGTCTCGCAGCGCCCGACGTATTGGCCCAGCCGCTCGGCCACGCCGACGAGACGGACGCTCTTCTGGATGGCTGGCTCGCGTCGCGCGACAAGTGGCGCGCGGTGGAGGAGGCGCAGGAGCTGCGAGTGCCGTTTACCGAAGTCCTCGACCCCGCCGAGGTCGTCGAGGACCGTCTCGGCCAGCTCACGGCTCGCGAATTCATCACCAAAGCCGACCATCCGGTCGCAGGTCGAGTGACGGCGCTCGGCGCTCCCATTGTCATGCCTGAGAGCCCGTGGATCGTTCGCCGCGCGCCGTTGCTGGGCGAACACAACGTCGAAGTCCTTGGCGCGGAACTCGGTCTCTCCGGCCGAAGCATGGCGCGCCTCGCCGCAGCGGGCGGAATATGAGACCACTCGCTGGTCTCCGAATTATCGATCTGACCGTGGCCATCGCCGGGCCCGTCGCGACGTCTCTCCTCGCCGATCTCGGAGCGGAGGTGATCCGCGTCGAGCCGCCGTTCCCACGCCCGCTTCACGTCGATATCGTGCCGCTGGTCGATGGTGCGCCCGATCGCCCGTACAACCGCATTCTCAGCTACAACGACCTGCATCGCGCCAAGCGCGCCGTCACTCTCGATCTTTCCAAGGCTGAGGGGCGCGGCGTGCTCCTCCATCTCGTCGCCAAGAGCGATGTCGTGGTCGAGAACATGTCGCCGCGAGTGCTGCCGTCGCTTGGCCTCGGTTACGAGACGTTACACGCGGCGAAGCACGACATCGTGCTCGCGTCGATGCCCGCGTTCGGGGCCACCGGCCCCCTCCGTGATCGCGTCTCGTTCGGCCCCGGCATCGATGCGATGAGCGGTCTGGCGCACCTGACCGGCTACCCGGATCGCGGTCCGATGCAGCCCGCGAACTACTACTGCGACTACAATGCCGGTGCTCTGGCTGCGTTCGCTGTGATAGCGGCGATCCATCTTCGCGACCGCACCGGCCAGGGCCAGCACGTCGAGGTGGCCATGCTCGAAGGCGAGCTGCAGGTGGTCGGCGAGGCGCTCCTCGATTTCACCATGAACGGCCGCGTGCAGCATCGCACCGCCAGCGAGCATCCGTCGATGGCGCCACACGGCGTCTATCCGTGCGCGGGCGATGACCGCTGGGTCGCAATCGCCTGCGAGGACGACGTGCAGTGGCAGTGCCTGTGCGCCACAATCGGTCGCACCGAACTCGCGGGCGACCAGCGTTTCGCCGACGTGGTCTCTCGCATCCACCACCGCGTCGAGATCGATGAGATCGTGTCAGCGTGGACGCAGAGTCGTTCGCCACACGAAGCAGCAGAGATCCTGCAGGCCGCGGGCATCCCAGCCGGAGCAGCGCAGCTCGTGACAGAGCTGCTCCACGACCCGCAGCTCAACGCGCGCCAGTACGTGACCATCGTGCCACATCCCGAGGCTGGCGACACGGCCTATGCGCGGCCAGCATTCGCGCTGTCGAATACGCCGACGTACACGGAGAGCCACGCCCCGCTCTACGGTCAGGACATCGACTACGTGCTGCGCGATCTGCTCGGCCTGAACACGGATGAGGTAGCGGCGCTGGAGGCTACCGGCGTGACAGCGCGTCAACCGCTCTAACACCCCACGAGGTTCCTGGCAGCCTGCGAACGGCCTCGCGTAGACCACGAGTTTTAGCCTGCGGCGCGCATGGCCGGCCGGCCGCTATGCGTTGGTTCGATCGCTCTGGCTCGTCTCGACACCGTGCGCGGCCAACGCCGCCAGGAACTCACGCGGCAGCTTGAGCGAGATCGTCAGCCGCTCGCAGCGTGACGGCAGCGGCACGTTGATCGTCGTCGCCTCGCGAAAGCGAATCTCCACACAGCCGTCGTGCGATCCGAGCAGCCCGACGCTGGACGCGAAGTTCGTTTGCCAGCCAATTCCCGCCCACCACGGCGGCCGCGCACCTCCCACGCGCTCGATCGACGCGAGCGGGAACGTATGGTCGAACAGAAATCCGAACCGCACGTGCAGTTGGCCATCGTCGGTGATCTCGGCGTAGGACCGTGCGTCGGTGCCGCCGAAAGGCACGATCAGCGGTCGCCAGAACGCATCTATCCGCATCTCGAATCGGCTGCTCATGGTGCGCTGCTCCTGCGCTAAATCGTCGAGCCGCCCTTTGCGGCGACGAGGCCCTTCGCGAACTCGATCTCGCCAAGATGGCGGTACCCGTGCGTCATACAGAGACCGGAGATCGCGTTCATGATCGACATCTCGCCCAGCGGCTTCACAATGATCTTCCGCTCGCTCTCTTCGAGCGAGAGCGTCTTCACGAACTCCTCCGTGTGGCGGAACACGTCGAGCATGTACGTACGAAAGTCGGCTATGCCGTGGATCCGGAAGGCGCGCGCTTCTTCGTCGGTGAAGCCCGTGCCCTGCGACTTTGCGTCGAGCCCGAACTTCTCCGCCCAGCCACCTTCGATCCACACCGTCGGCTTGCGCTGGATCACGAACTGGATCGCGTTGTCCTCGGTGCGCACGTAGTGCCAAAGACAGAACGCCAGGTTCTGGTGTCCGCCCGACGGTACGTGATTGATCTGCTTGTCGTCGAGGTCGACCGTCACGCGCTCGTACAGGCCGTGCATGCCGCGGATCTCGCGCTCCATGTACTCAATCAATTCGCGTGACATTCGCTAACCCGCTTTCTCTGCCGGTGGCACCGACTGGTACGCGCCCAGCGTCGCCTGGTCGCGATACTGCTCTTTGCCTTGCAGCAAAAGGTCGCCGCCGTACATGTCGCAACAAACGATCGCCGGGAACCCCTCCACTTCGAGCTTCTTGATCGACTCGGTGCCAAGGTCCTCGTACGCCACGACATCCAGCCGCTTGATCGTCTTCGACAGCAGCGCACCCGCGCCGCCGATCGCAAACAAGTACACGGCCTTGTGGTCCTGTAGCGATTTCTTGACGATGCTGCCGCGCCCGCCCTTGCCGATGATCACCTTCAACCCCTGGTCCAGTAGTGCCGGCGTGAATGGATCCAGCCGCATCGCCGTCGTCGGGCCGGCGGAGCCGATGACGCGGCCCGGGCGCGCCGGCGACGGACCGACGTAGTAGATGACCTGCCCCTTGACGTCGATCGGCAGCGGTTTGCCCTCGTTCAACGCGGTGATCATCCGCCGGTGCGCCGCGTCGCGGGCGGTGTAGATGGTGCCGTAGAACCGCACATGGTCGCCGACGCGCAACTGCGCGACATCCTCGTCCGTGAAGGGCGGCGTCGCCCGTATCTCGCCGTTCTCTCTCGTAATGGGCATCTCGTCCTCCTCGATGCACGCGCTTCAGCGTGGGCTCAGCCGTTCGCCGATTCCGTCATCTCGACGTTCACAACCACATTCTCTTGCCCGCCGCGCGCCAGGATCGCCACGACGCCCTCGCTGTCCGAAACGTTGATCTCCTGATGTACCAGCCGGGCCGGCACGAAGATGAAATCGCCCGCTGCGGCATCCGCCGCGTGCTCGAGCCGCTCGCCCCAGCGCATCCGCAAGCGTCCGCTGATCACGTAGATCGCGCTCTCAACGTCTCCGTGATGATGCGCGCCGGAGCGGAATCCTGGCTCGTTCGTGAAACGCCCCATCCATACGCCGCTCGATCCGCACGTCGCCGCTGAAACGCCGGCAATGCGCGACATGCCCGGCGTCTGCGCGGTCGATGCGTCGCGCTGAGCCGGATTGATGATGCGAATCTCGCTCATCGCAATTCCTTCTCCATGTCGACCATATGCCACTCGATCACGGCGCCCCAGTCGGCGCCCCCGTTCCAGACCTGGCCGGGCGTTTCGCGCAACGCGCGATACCCGTGCGCTTCGTAGAAGCCGCGAAGGCCCGCCTCTTTCACGGTCTCGATCTTCATGACCGCCAGCCCGCCGTCGCGAGCTATCTGCTCGGCGTGCGCGATCAGCTGCGATCCGACACCCCGGCCCTGGACGGCGATGTCCACGGCCAGCAGGCCGAAATGCGCCGCGTCCGCGCCGACTTCGACCTGAACGGAGCCGACGATTGCCCCGGCGACGAGCTCAGCCACCACAATTCCATCGATGGCGCGCGCAAAGTTTCCGCGGTTCGTCCGATCCGAACGGCCGAACACATGCGCCTCCGATTTCCCATACGCGGAGTTGATCATCGGCACAAGAACGTCTATGTCAGCCGCCGTCGCCGGGCACATCCGCACACGCGTCGCCGTGTCCGCCACGACTACAGCTCCGCCATCTTCGAGCGCGCGCTGTGGCATTGCAGATTCACCGCCACAGGCAGCGACGTGATGTGCGTCGGGTATGTCTCCATGTTTACCGCCATGGCCGTGTTGATGCCGCCTACCGCCTGCGGTCCGACGCCCAGCGCGTTCACCTTCGCAAGCAACTCGCGCTCGAACTCCGCCGTCTCAGGATCGTCGCTCGGGACGCCAACGGGGCGCACGATGGCGCGCTTTGCCAGATACATCGCGTACTCCGACGATCCGCCGACACCCACGCCGACAACCAGCGGTGGACACGGATTCCCGCCCGATTCTTCGATCGTGTTGAGCACGAACTCCGTGATGCCCTCTTTCCCGCGCGAGGGCAGCATGATCGTGAACTTGCTCATGTTCTCGCAGCCGCCGCCCTTCGGCACCACGGTGATCTTGAACCCATCGCCCGGCACGATCTCAGTGTGAATGACGGCCGGCGTGTTGTCCTTCGTGTTCACGCGCGTCGAGAACGGGTGCGCGACCATCGACGCGCGCAGAAACCCCTCCGTGTACCCCTTGCCGACGCCGCCATTGATCGCGTCGCGCAGCGACCCGCCGACGATATGCACGTCCTGGCCTACCTCGACCAGCACCACCGTCGTGCCCGTGTCCTGACAGAGCGGGATCAGATCGCGCTTCGAGATATCGACGTTCTCGAGGATCTCGATCAGCACCTGCTTCGCCAGCGGCGATTTCTCGCTCCTCTCGGCCTTTCGTAGGCCGGCGACCACATCGTCCGGAAGGACGTGCGTCGCGGTCTGGCAGAGTTCCGAGACGACACGGCTGATGTCGTCTGCGTTGATCTCGCGCACGAGGGTGCCTGTATCGGTCGTCATCGGATCCGCCTCCAGTAGGCTACTTCAGCAGCGCGATCAGCGACTTCGTCGCCTCCGCTGCCGCCACGATCTTTGAGCGCTCGTCGTTCGAGACGGGTGTCTCGAACGTGCGCTTGATGCCGCCGGCCCCCAATTCGCACATGACGCCGCAGACGATGTCCTTGATGCCGTACTCGCCCTTGCAGAGTACCGCGCTCGGGATAAGCCGGTTCTGGTCGAGAAGGATCGCTTCGACCATCTCTGCAGTTGCCGCAGATGGCGCGTAGTAAGCGCTCGACACTTTCATCAGCTCGCCGATCTCGGCGCCGCCGCGCATCGTGCGCGCGACGATCGCGTCGATCTTTTCCTGCGACAGCAGGGACGAGAGCGGCAGTCCACCGATGCGCGCCTGCGAGACGATCGGGACCATCGTCGTGTCCGTGTGGCCACCGAGCACGTACGCGTGGATATCGCGTATCGAGACGCCCGTCTCCATCTGGAGGAATGCACGATAGCGCGCAGTGTCCAGTGCTCCGCCCTGCCCGATGATGCGCTCGCGCGGGAAACCAGAGGCCTGAAGGGCCACGTGACACATCGCGTCCATGGGGTTCGCGAAGATGATGATGGTCGCGTTCGGCGATGCCTTGGCGGCGTCCGTCACCTTCGCGCGAACGATGTCTGCGTTGCCGTTCAGAAGGTCCTCGCGGCTCATTCCGGGTTTGCGAGGCGCCCCCGCCGTACACACGATGACATCGGAGCCCGCCGTGTCGTCCCAACCGTCGGTAGCCGTGATCTTCGTCTCGAAGCCGAGCCACGACGCCGACTGCGCCATGTCGAGCGCCTTGCCATGGTGTAGAGTCTGCGCGAACTGCGGGTCGTCCTGGATGACGACGTCAGCGATGCCCCTCTCGACAAGGCGTTGGGCGATGGCGCCGCCCGTCATGCCGCCGCCGATGACCGTCACTTTTTTCCGAACTGCCAAGACAATCCTCCGTGAATCGCGGCAAGCGAAGGCCGCCGCACCGTGATATTTCGACTCCGTAACGCGAACCGCGCCTGCGGGGCGGCGGATCTTGGCCCGCGTCCGCCCCGCACACGAAGCTGCCGACGTGACTCGATGAGCATCCCATGGTACGAACATTTCGTGAGTAGTGCGAGCGCGCGTTCGGCTGCAAAGTCGACGCCGGACCTGGCCGTAACGCTCCCGTAACCCCCAGCGGCCGAGGAAGCGCGGGCTGGCGCATCCGATGCGATAAACTGCGCTCGTGACGACCCGGACCTCCGAGCTTCCCACCTGGTTTCGCGAGATCTCCTACGCCAACCTCGTCTCCGGCGAACCCTCAGAGGCCGCCTCCATCTGTCACGACAGCCGCAGCGTACGCCCGGGCTCCGTCTTCGTCGCCGTCCTGGGGCTCAGCGTGGATGGCCACGCGTTCATTCCAAACGCCATCTCCGCAGGCGCACGATTCGTCATCGTCCAGGAGGATCTTCGCGAATCATGGCAGCGATACGTCAACGAAGACGTGACCTTCGTCGCCGTGCCCGATAGCCGCGTCGCGCTTGCCGAAGCGTCAGCCGGCTTCTACGAGAATCCCGCGCGCACCATGGCGATGATCGGCGTCACTGGCACCGACGGCAAGACCACCACAACGCACCTCATCGGCCATATCCTGAACCGGACCGGGCATCGCGCCGGCTACCTCAGCAGCGTCGAGTTCGCCGCCGGCGGTTCGGTCGAGATGAACGCGTCGCACATGACGACACTCGAGGCGCCGGACGTCCAGCGCTATCTGGCGCAGATCCGCGATGCAGGCGGCCGAACTGCCGTCGTCGAAGCCTCTTCTATTGGCCTCGATATGCATCGGGTCGACCAGTGCGAGTTCGATGTCGGCGTCTTCACGAACCTCGCCGCGGACCACCTCGATTTCCACGGCAGCATGGCCGAGTACCGCGACGCCAAGGCGATCCTGTTTCGGATGTTAGGCACGTCCGCGGAAAAGGGGTTCGCGAAGGCGGCGATCCTGAACGCAGACGACTCGGTCGTGGCAGACCTGCGCGCCGTCACCATCGTCCCGGTCATCACGTACGGGGTGCGGACCCAGGCGGATATTGTAGGACTCGACATAACACGAGAGGGGTTCGGCACGCGCTTCACCGCCCGGATGTTCGGCGAAGAGGTGCCGGTCGCCACGCTGCTGCTGGGCGACTACAACGTCTCGAACTGCCTCGCTGCCGCCGCAGCGGCCGTCTCGCAGGGCGTGGAGCTCAGTGAAGCTCTATCTGCGCTGGCAAACTTTCCCGGCGTGCCCGGCCGGATGGAGCAGATCGATGAAGGCCAACCATTTCGCGTGGTCGTCGACATCGCGTCGACCGAGCAATCCATGCGCAACGTGCTGCGGATGCTGCGTCCGATAACCAGGGGCGACCTTATCGTCATGTTTGGGGCGGCAGGGGAGCGCGACCCCGGCCGCCGCCGCGGCATCGCTCGCGCAGTAGCCGAACTGGCAGACTACGCCGTCATCACGAACGAAGATCCGCGCGGCGAGGATCCGGAGCTGATCTTGGACGAGATCTCGGCGGCCCTGAAAGGCGTGGGTTTCGGCAGCAGGTTCCACCGCGAGGTCGACCGGAGCCAGGCCATGGCGAAGGCCCTTAAGCGGGCAGGTACGGGCGATACGGTGCTGCTCGCGGGCAAGGGCACCGAGCAATCCATCGTCATTGGCGGCACGCACTGGCCCTGGGATGAACGGCGGATCGCGCGGGAGTTGCTTCAGGAGGCGTTCGGGGGCGTATAATCTGTCCAACTAGTTCGCGTAAGCAGGTGAACAATTGGACGAAGCAGAAATCGACGCCCTTGCCGCCTACGACCTTGCCCACATCATCCACCCCCAGTTCCACGCAGCGGATCATCGTGACGCCGTCATCTACGCCAGCGGCAAGGGCGCGGTCCTCACCGATGTGCGCGGCAAGCAATACATCGACGGCCTCTCGTCGCTCTGGAACGTCGCCGTCGGCCATGGCCGCACCGAGCTTGCCGACGCGGCAGCGAAGCAGATGTCGCAACTCGCGTTCTCGAACAGCTATACCGGCTACGCCAACGTCCCATCGATTCGCCTGACGGAGAGGCTGCTCGGCCTGGCTTCGCCGAACATGTCCGGTATCTTCTACGCCAACAGCGGATCCGAAGCCAACGATATGGCCATCAAGGCCGTGCGCTTTTTCTGGTTCCTCTCAGGCAAACCCGAGAAGCTCAAGATCATCTCTCGCGCCGATGCCTATCACGGTGGCACAATGGCCGCGACCGCAGTGACCGGCATGGCGCCGTTCCACAAAGGCTTCGGGCCGGAACCGCCCGGCTTCGTGCAAGTCCCCACGTGCTATCCATACCGCTGCCAGTGGTGCGCCACCAAGCCTTCATGCACGCTCGACTGCGCCGACAACATCGAGGCGACGATCCTGCGCGAAGGCGCCGACACCGTCGCCGCTGTCATCGCCGAACCAGTGCATGGCGCCGGCGGAGTCATCCCGCCCGACCCGAAATACTGGCCGCGCCTTCGTGAAATCTGTGATCGCCACAACGTGTTGCTCATCGCGGACGAAGTGATCACAGGCTTCGGGCGCACCGGCCGCTGGTTTGCGCTCGAGCACTGGGATGTGCAAGCCGACGTCATCACATTCGCAAAAGCCGTCACCAGTGCATACGTGCCGTTATCGGGCTTCGTCGTGTCGAAGCCGATCCATGACGCCATCTACAATGGGCCCGCCGACGCGAAGTTCATGATCGGCTGCACGAACGCCGCGCACCCGACGGCGTGCGCGGTGGCGCTGCGCAACCTGCAGATCTTCGACGACGAGCAACTCGTAGAGCGCGCCGAGCGCATGGGCCGACGCCTGAACGAAGGCCTGGCACGGCTGTTGGAAATGCCCAACGTCGGCAACGTGCGTGGACTCGGCTTGATGGCCGCTGTCGAGGTCGTCGCCGACAAGAACAGCCGCCAACCCATCGCGGCGTCTGCGGCGATCGGTCCGAAGCTGGTCCGTGCGATGCGCGAGCGCGGTGTCATCACGCGAGCAAAAGGGGAGAGCGTCCTGTTCGCGCCTCCACTGATCATAACGGAGAAACAAATCGATACGATGGTTGACGTCGCTGCCGATGCTATCGATGAGGTCCTGGCGACCCGTGGCTAGCGCAGGGCGCTCGGGGGAGCGATATACTGCCGGGATTGGAGGGGCAAGCATGCGTTCACCCGCAGCAGTAGCGGTCGCACGCCCGAATCGGCTCCTAACATTCGCCGAGAAGAACTGGCGCCACCTCGCCGAGTTGCTCTTCGTGGTGCCGGCCTATGTGCTGTATCAGTTCGTGCGCGGCGCCGTACACGGCAAGGCCGCTGACGCATTCGACAACGCCGCTCGCGTTATCAGCATCGAACAGCGCCTCGGCATCTTTCACGAGGCATGGCTGCAACAACTGATCCTGCCCAGGGTATGGATCGTCGATTTCTTCAACTACCTGTACATCTGGGGACACCTGCCGGTGATCATCGCGGTCGCCCTGTGGCTCTACATCCGCCACCGCGAGAACTACGCGATGTTTCGCAACGCGTTCCTCATTTCCGGCCTTATCGCGCTCATCGGGTTCAGCACGGTACCGCTCGCGCCGCCGCGATTCATGCCGGAGTTTGGCTTCACCGACACCATCGTGCATGCGCAGTCCTACTACGCGTTCCAGAACCCCAAGATCGTCAATCAATACGCGGCCATGCCCAGTCTGCACTTCGGCTGGGATCTGCTCATCGCCATCGCCATCGGCTACAACACCAAACGGCATTGGCTGCGCATCAGCGCTGTGTTCCTGCCGTTCGTGATGCTCGGCGGCATCGTTCTCACGGCCAACCACTACTTCCTGGATGCGGCAGCGGGCGCGCTCGTCGCGCTCATGGGACTGAGTATCGCGATAGCGCTGCGTCGAAGCCTCAAGCGCGGCGGTATCTTCGACTTTCTCACGTAGCAGATCGGCACCGGAACCGTTTCTCACCTCCTTGCGCAACACAAGAAGGACGATCGCCGTCCGACACCACTACCGATCCCGATGCCGCATCGCCCGCTGCATATCGCGATCGGCGTCGCGCTTGGCGATTACCTGGCGCTTGTCGTATTGCTTGCGGCCGCGCACCAGACCGAGTTCGACCTTCGCCTTGCCGTCCTTGAGATACAGATTGAGCGGGATGATCGATAGCCCGCGTTCGGCCATGCCGCGAACCCACTCGCGAATCTCACGTTTGTGCATCAGGAGCTTGCGCGGGCGGGTGGGTTCGTGGTTCTGCCAGCTTCCGGCGATGTATTGCGCGATGTGCGCACCATAGAGCCACATCTCGCCATCCAGCGGTCGCGCGTGCGCCTCGCGAATGTTCGCGCCGCCAGCGCGGATCGACTTTATCTCTGTGCCAGTCAGCGCGATGCCGGCCTCGACCTTTTCGAGGATTTCGTAGTCGTGAAACGCCTTGCGATTCGCCGCGACCTGTTTGATCTCGGCCATGGCGTGCTAGCCGCTCGTCTTCGTCGGCGTGCCTTCCGGCGTCGGCGATTCAGCGGCAGGCGTCTCCTTCGGCGTGAAGTCGGTGCCGCGCAGAATGTCGATCGCCTTGAAGAGCTGCACATCGCGCCGAAGGTCAATGTCCTCGTCGGAGAGCTTGACCTCAACATCGGGACGGATGCCAATGCCGTCTATTTGCGTCCCGTTCGGCGTCAGCCACTTCGCGATACTGACATACAGCTGACCACCGTCCCTCAGTTCATTCGAAACGTTGACCGTGCCCTTGCCAAATGACTTCTCGCCGACGATGGTGCCGCGATTGTTGTCGTGAAGCGCGGCCGCCAGCACCTCCGAACCGCTGGCGCTAAACCGGTTCATGATGATCACCACAGGAATCGTCGTGGCAGCGCCCCCGCTGTGCGAAGAGAACTTCTGCTCGCTCCCGTCGCGTTCGCGCTCGGTGAGGATGGTCTCGTTTCCCTCAAGAAACTCGTCTGCGATGTCGGCAGTCGTGCGGAGGAGCCCGCCGGGGTTGTTGCGGAGGTCGAGGATCAGGCCCTTCTTGCCGCTGCTCACTGCTTCGGAGAGAGCTTGCTGCATCTCTTCCTTCGTCGGCTCGTCGAACTCGCGGATATGGATGTACGCAAGATCGTCGATGACCGTGCCAGCGCCGTCCTTCAACGCGCCGCCAGGCGGCTGGGTGGTGACGCTCTTGACCTTGATCTCATCGCGTTCGAGATCGAAATCGATGTCCTCCGTGCCACGATGGATCTTCAGCTTCACGGACGTACCGCGCGGGCCGCGGATTTTGAGCACCGCCTTCTCCTGCGTCCAGCCCTCCGTCGATTCGCCGTCGACTTCCAGGATGGCGTCGCCGGCCTTGATGCCCGCACGCTCGGCGGGCGTATCCTCGATCGGCGCGACGATGACGATTTGACCGTTCTGAGACGCGACGGTGGCGCCGATGCCATCGAACTTGCCCGATGGTCCGACACCGATCTTTACCGTGGTCGGATCGACGTAAAAGGTGCCGCTATCTGGAAGCGTCTTGAGCAGGCCGTTGATGGCAGCCTGGTACAGCGTCTCACGATCGACCAGATCCGGGTCGACGTACTTGCCCTGCAGAATCTTGTAGATATCGTTCAGGTTCTTGAAGTCGGTGCTGGCCGAGCCGCTGGCATCGGGCGTGGCCGTCACGCCGGACGCGGCCAAGCTGTTCGAGTCCCCATCTCCGCGTGCTACATAGCCGAAGGCGAACGAGAGCGTGAGAATCGAAACCGCGAGCAGGCCCAACACGATCCAGCGGGCGGCGTTCAACATGTGCCGGGGGACTCCTTCATCGGGGTCGCAGGCGGGAGGCCGACGACGGTGAGGCTTCGGTGTCCAGTCTAACACTCACGAGATCGGCCGACCAACCGGAGAGGGGAGCGCTTCTCACCTAAGCCACATCCTTGTGCGGCGCCTCCGATGCGGCGCGTCGGCTCGGCTTTTGGTCGAACATACGGGCGTCTGCGATCTGTAGCAGTTCGCCCGGAGACCGCGAATCTTCGGGGCATGTGGCGATTCCGATGGCAATGCTCAGCTGGATATGTTCTTCGTTTGGACTCACTGAGGCTGCATTGGAAACCGCGGCCGCCAGCTTGCTCGCTGTGACCTGCGCCTCAGCCGCCGTTGTACTTGGCAGCAGCACAACGAACTCATCGCCGCCATATCGGGCGCCGATGTCGCTCGAACGGATCTGCCTGGCGATTACTTGCCCGACAAGGCTCAGGAACTTGTCACCCACCATATGTCCGTACGTATCGTTGATCCGCTTGAAGTTGTTCATGTCCATCAACAGCACCGTCAGC
The DNA here is from genome assembly GCA_964458665.1 of uncultured Dehalococcoidia bacterium. Lineage (GTDB taxonomy): Bacteria > Chloroflexota > Dehalococcoidia > DSTF01 > JACRBR01 > JANXYW01. The sequence goes on along the minus strand of CAYWOO010000258.1, from coordinate 48,621 downwards.
GGCTCGCCATAGCGGAGCGAGCGCTCGATCTCGTGCGAGAACTGCTCGTAGAAATACCGGTGGTTGTACAACCCGGTGAGAGCGTCCTGATACGCCATCGTGCGGAGACGCTGGCTCAGCTCCTCAAGGTGACCGGAGTACGCGCGTTCCAGGCTGACGTGCGTCGTACGGGAGTGCGCTGCGAGGAAGATGCCGTATGCCGTGCCCAAGGCTACCGCGAGCAGTTCATAGGCCGTGTACGCCGGTCTCGACATAACGCTCGGGCCGAGGATGATCAGCGCCGCCGTTGACGCCATCAGTGTGGCACCAACCGCGCGCAAGACGATCCCTGCCGTGTCGCGGCTGCGCCGGGAAGACGCAGCCGGGCCAATCTCGTCCAGAATGCTCTGATGAGCGCGCTTTTCCATCCACTGGCACCGGACGATCCGCCGCGCGAGCCTCGATTCGCGAGCAACGACGCCGGATCACGCGATGAAGCATGACGCGGGATCGACTCATCACGAGAGCCTGAAATTGAGCGCGCGGCCGCTCCTGGCGCCGAAATCAACGGCGCATCCGGCATCCTCCGCATGGAGTATCGGTAGCTTCCGCCCTGATTGAACGGGTGCCCGCTCGATCACCGGCCCAACGCCTCCACAGCACATAACATATATAGTGCGATCATCTAAGGCGGGTCCCCGAAGCAAAACGCCGTGTCGCCGGCGGCGCGCGCGCCGTGGCTTTGCCATCTAGCGCGACTCGACGGCGCTACGAGAGCCCCGCAGCACATCCAGCACCGCCGAGAGCGGCTCCGACTGCGCCTCGATCTCCTGTTCCGAACGGAAGATGTCTACGAGTGTGCTATCGGGAGCGTGCTCGGTTTCGCCTGCGTTACCCGCAACGCTCGCCCGCCAGCGCCCGACCATCGACGCGGTAGATGTGCGCAGCTCGTCGACTGATCCGCCCCGATGGCGAACAATCGAAGCGCTGAGTGGCTGATCGGCGCGCGGAAGGGTCTGCGTGGCTGTCGCGGGCCTTCCCTTAGGTGAAACCGCCTCAGGTTCCGTTTCGTGCGCGTGGCTCTGCCGCGCTGCCAAAAGCTTATGTCGAGCAAGAGCGATCACGACGGCAGCGCCCGTAGTTCCACCGAGGACGGCCAGGAGCACATTCCCTGCCCAGAGGCCAATGCCGGCGCCGACAATCGCTAGTACTGCGCCTGCCACGTACGGCGTTCCTCGCAGCAGCGCGAGGGGCGAGCGCCGCGCGGCATCGCCCTCACGCGCCGTTGGTGCAACGAAGGCCTTCCAGCCTGGGTAATCTTCGGCCACCACCTCATTGGAAGCTGGTTCCGGCCGATCCGCGTCGTACTGATCCCGAAGCGCTGGTGTTCCCAGCACCACGTAGGCCTCGTTCAGTTCGTCCAGCATGCTATGGGCGCGAGGGTCGCTGGTCGCCAGAGCCTGATACTTCCGGGCCAGGTTCCAGTACGTCTTGTTCACGGTGGTGCCATCCGCATCAGCGGCCAAGCCCAGAATCTCGTAGTAGTCGCGCTCGCTCATGACTTCGTATGTCCTTCCGGCCGGATGTCGGCCACTCCAAGTAACGCAAGCGCGGCGTGGGATATTGCCCTGCGCGCGTTGACGCATCGGAGTCCGAGCGGATCCCTGGTCAAGCACAGTGTTCGTGATGGACACTAACCCCATCTGACCGCACCGGCCCCCCGGCGATGCGGCCGCCCGCGCCTGGCGATACGGCCCGGCTCGGAACGTCCCCCATGTTCCCTACTCTCACTATCGGAGCTTCCGGCTGAACCTGATGGGTCCCTGTTATGTGAACTTGACGGGCCTCCTGTCACAGCGCACTACGGCCATCCGTTCTTCTTTGCACACAAACGAACCCACGAAAGGAGGTGGCATGACAACCACATCACACCCAATCGCAGACCGCCACGGCCGGCCGATCTTCCCGTGCGGGAAATGTGGTGGCCCAATCACGACGGACGATTTCTTCGACCTGGGCCTTCGGTTCCCGGACGACGGCGAGAGCCAGGATGACTACTTCACCGCAGAGCTGCTGGACAACATCAACCACAGCGACTGTGCACGCGCCTCGCAGGCAGGCTAAGCCGAACGCAGGCGCCGGCCGCCACCGGCCAACAGCCAGTATCAACTGGCCGTCAACAGTCATCAGCCGTTTGACGCAGCCCGACCGTTCACGCTAGCGTGCGCATGACCAAAGGGGAGTAACTGGCCCGCCGCAAGCGGCAGGCAGTCCGGATCGCCACACCCGGCGCGAGCAGCCCGGTCCGGATGCCCTCGCGGACACGCGGGGATGTGAGACCTTTGATGACGCCGTGTCATCAAAGGTCTTTTTCGTGGGATGGAGGGGCCTTGAACCTGCGCAAATGGCAATGGCCGATCATCATGGCCATGCTGGCCTGGCCGGCTACGAGCCTCCGCATCGGCCTGTGGGAAACGACGCTGCTCCTCGAAACCACGCTGTACGGCCTGGCGATCGTATCCGCCGCGTTTATCCTCACCTGGTGCGCCGAAGCGGCCGAGCGCGATGTGCCGAGGACGCTGGCAATTGCCGGCCTGGGGTTGATCGCCGTCCTGCCGGAGTACGCGGTGGACCTGCTGTTTGCCTTCAAGGCTGGGCGCGATCCGTCGTACGCCGCGTTCGCGACCGCAAACATGACGGGTGGCAACCGCCTGCTCGTTGGCATCGGCTGGACGATGATAGTCGCCATCTTCGTCTTCCGCACGAAGAAGAACGTCCTCAAGCTCGCCGAGGTGCATCGCACCGAAGTCGGGATCCTGGCGATCGCGACCGTGTACTCGTTTGTCATCCCGCTTCGCGGCGGCATTACGCTCCTCGACGCGGCATTCCTGGTGAGCCTATTCGGCGTGTACGTCTACCTTTCCGCGCGAGGCGAACCGGAAGGCGAGTCGGACATCGTCGGACCGGCGGAGGCGATCGCGAACCTGCCGACGGGCCAGCGCCGCATGTTGGTGATCGCGATGTTCTTGTATGCCGGCGCGGCCATTCTCGTGGGCGCCGAACCGTTCGCCGAGGGGCTCATCGATACGGGCGTCGATCTCGGTATCGACGAGTTTCAACTCGTCCAATGGGTAGCGCCGCTGGCATCCGAATTCCCGGAATTCCTCGTCGCCGGATTGCTAGCGTGGAGGCTGCGCGCCGACGCCGCCCTCGGCGCGTTGGTGTCGTCCAAGGTCAACCAATGGACGCTGCTGATCGGCACCCTCCCGATCGCCTACGCGATCTCCAGCGGCACGATCGACCCCCTGCCGACGGACACGCGGCAGGCCGAGGAGGTGCTGCTGACGGCGGCGCAGAGCCTGCTGGCGGTGATCCTGCTGATCAACCTGCGCATGACGCTGTGGGAAGCGGGCATCCTCCTGGTGTTGTTCCTCGCGCAGTTCCTTACGCCGCACTCGATCGTGCCCCGCGGCGCGTTCTCCGCCATGTACTTTGCCTTCGCGGGCGTGTTTCTGGTGCGCCAGCTCATCGAGATGCGCCCCTTTATCCGCGCCCCCTCGCCGACACAGACTTCAGAACGCGCCACGCCAGAAACGAGCACTTGACAACAGCGTCTCGGGGGTCGAATGTATGCGCAGGCACGCTGCTCGTTCACATTCCCGAAGGGAGGCCGCTGTGGCGACGTACGTTGTTCTCGCCAGTCTCACGGATCAGGGTGCGCGCACGATGGACGACCTGCAGCGCAGGCTCGAAAACGCGCGCGACACGTTTCGCACGCTGGGCGGCAGTCTCACACAGATCTACTTCGCGATGGGTACGTACGACTACGTGATCATCGCCGATGCGCCCGACGACGAGACGATGACGCGCGTGTCGCTGGCTGTCGGTAGCCAGGGCAATGTCCGCACCAACACCTTCCGCGTATTCACGGAGCAAGAAGCGCTGAAGCTCGTCGAGGGGCTGCACTGACGACCCCACACGACGAGGCCCGCGCAGTGTTCGCGGAAGCGCAGCTACGCCAGTCCGCGCACGAGATCGCCGCCAGCATCGAGCTGACGCGGCGCGCGCTCGAACTTGACGCCGACTACGTCGAAGCCCTCGAGCAGATGGCCACGCACCTCATCACACGGCGTGGACAGTACACCGAAGGGCTCGCGCTGATCGAGCGCGCTATCGCCCTCCGCCCCGAAGACGCCGGCATCTGGTACGCGCTGGGCTGGTGCTACGAGTTCGCCGCCCACGAGATCCATCGCCGCGCGCCAAGCACCGAGCTGGACGTGCGCACGCTCTACGAGCGCGCCGCGGAAGCATTCCGCCACTGCCTGTCTCTCCACCCGGACGGCAAACTCGTCGGCGACGCCGAAGACCTCCTCGACCACGTAGAAAACGAACTCCGATCTTTGTAACGTCTGCCCCACACATGGAGCGCGGGCGCCCTCGCCTGCACACCGCCCGTGATCACGCGGCCCGCATCGACGCCAACCGCGCAGCGCACCACCGTCCGCTCCCCAATGGACCGCGGGCGCCCCGCCCGTAACACCGCCCGTGACCACGCCCACCCCCTCCTTCATCCACGTATCTTCCGCATAATCCGCGTACTCCGCGCCGCTCCCTTCCCTCCACGTACAATGCATCGAGCCGAAGCCGCTCCCCTGCCCGATCGACAGCGAAGGACTCGCACGCGATGACCATCCTCTCCCGTTATGTAGAGTTGCACCCCAGCTCCCGCCGCCTCAGCCAGCGCGCCCACGCCGTATTTCCCGACGGCGTCACGCACGACATGCGCCAGAACTCCCCCTTTTCGCTCTACGCCGCCCGCGCCGCCGGCAGCCGCAAGTGGGACGTCGACGGCAATGAGATCGTCGACTACGTCATGGGTCACGGCTCGCTGCTGCTCGGCCACAACCATCCCGAAATCATGGCCGCGGTCGAGGCGCAATCTCGCCTCGGCACCCACTTCGGCGCCTCGCACGAGCTGGAGATCCGCTGGGGCGAGCTGGTCCAGCAGCTCGTCCCTTCCGCCGCGCGGCTGCGCTTCACCTCATCCGGCACCGAGGCGACGATGATGGCGCTGCGGCTCGCCCGCGCGTACACCGGGCGCGAGAAGATCGTGCGCTTACGCGAGCACTTCCACGGCTGGAACGACAGCGTCACCGGCCAGCCGGCCGCGGAGCAGACCGTACCCGTATCGCCAGGGCTGCCGCGCGGCATCCTCGACGCTTCGATCGTTATTCCGCAAAACGATGTCGCAGCGCTCGAGCGCACGCTGCGCGAGGACGCCGGCGTCATCGCGGCGATGATCCTCGAGCCGACGGGCGCGCACTTCGGCAGCGAGCCCATCGACATCGACTACGTCCTCCGCGCGCGCGAGCTGACCGCCGAGCTTGGCATCATCCTCATCTTCGATGAGGTGATCACGGGCTTTCGCGTCTCGCCGGGCGGCGCGCAGCAGGCGTACGGCATCACGCCGGATATGACGACGATGGCGAAGATCATCTCCGGTGGCTTGCCCGGCGGTTGCGTCGCCGGCCGCACCGATATCGTCGACCAGATCGCCATGCGAGACGACAACGGGCGCGAACGGATCTCCCATCCCGGCACGTACAACGCCAACCCGCTCTCGGCCGCGGCGGGTTCGACGTGCCTGTCGATCATCGCCGATGGCAGCCACCAGGAGCGCGCCGCAACCACGGCTGCCGCGATCGCGCGCGGCATGAACGCCGTCCTCCGCGACGAGTCGCTCGCCGGCTGCGTATTCGGCGTGTCGTCGATGCTGCACATCGCGCTGGGGATGGAGGTGCAGCCGCCGGACGGCTACTCATGGGGCTGGCGCCCGCTCCCGAAGCCGGCGCCGCCCGTCGATCGCGCCGCGTCGCAGGCGTTGCGCCTTGGCATGATCAACGAAGGCGTCGACCTGATGGGCGGCGGGCTGATGGTCTCGTCAGCGCACACCGACGCCGACGTGGCGCTCACGATCGAAGCGTTCCGCCGCACCCTCCGGGCGATGAAGGACGAGCGCCTGCTGCCGTAGCCCAGCCTAATCTGCGGCAATCCCCACGCGGCTTAGCCTGCGGTTCCCAACCGCCAACCAATCCGTGAAATCCGCGTAATCCGTGTTTCCCGTCCGCCCGTCAGGCCTTCGCGTAGTTCGTGGCGCCGTGCCAATCGATTGCTACGACGGCTTCGTCGCCGACGACCCAGGCGTCGTGGCCGGACGGCATCATCGCGACGTCGCCGGGAACCATCTCGAACTCCTGGCCGTCGGCCATCTTGACGTGCATGCGTCCCGCGATCTGGTACATGAAGTGCGGCGCCTCGCACCATTCGGTCTTGGCGATCGGCTTCACGTGCTGCGACCAGCGCCAGCCGGGCTCGAAGGTCGCTTTGCCGACCACGCCGCCGCCGATGTTCACGAGGTCGATGTGGCCCTTGTCGAACTTGCGGACTTCGTCGGGCTTCTCAACGCTCTTGTTCTCTGCTTTCGCCATGGCTTCCTCCTTGAAGGCTGCGGTCACTGTGCTGTTGGTTCGTAGAGTGTCTATCCGCGGGTGGGTGATGTCAACGGGCAGGCGTTTGATTGATGTGCTGTTTTTTCGTTTTGCTCCGTTTTGCGGTGGCTGGTGAAGCTGCGGTTGGTTGTACTTTTGATTGATGCCTGAAGGGGGACACGGATTGCGAGGATTCTTGGGTTGTCGTGGGCGCCCTACGGGCCGCAGGCGCGAGTATTGTGCGCCGGTGCGGGGCGAACGCCTAGCGTGGCGTGACACCGCAGGAACGTCACCGTCACGGCAGGCACCTGTCCCGCCCCTGTCGCACCTAACGTATACTCAACCTCTCTTGAGCGCGGAGGATGATCATTTGAACCAGGCCCAACACTCCAGCATCGTCAGCTTCATCTGGGGAATCGCCGACGACGTGCTGCGCGACGTGTACGTCCGCGGCAAGTACCGCGACGTCATCATGCCGATGACGGTCATCCGCCGGCTCGACGCCGTGCTGGAGCCGACGAAGCAGGCCGTGCTCGAAGCAAAGAAGGCGCTCGACGCGGGCGGTGTGACGAACCAGGACCTCGCACTGCGGACGGCCGCCGGGCAGGCGTTCTACAACGCGTCGCCGTTCACGCTGCGCGACCTGCGCGCCAGCACGAAGTCGCAGCAGCTGAAAGCGAACTTCGAGGCATACATTGACGGCTTCTCGCCCAACGTGCAGGAGATCCTCGACAAGTTCGAGTTCCGCACGCGCCTCGAAAAGATGTCGAAGGCCGACGTGCTCGGTCCGCTCATCGAGAAGTTCCTCGATCCCAGCATCAACCTCGGCCCCAACGCGACGGAGAAGCATCCGGGGCTCGACAACCACGGCATGGGCACGATCTTCGAGGAGCTTCTCCGCAAGTTCAACGAGGAGAATAACGAGGAAGCAGGCGAACACTGGACGCCGCGCGACGTGGTGCGCCTCATGGCCGACCTGATCGTCCTGCCGATCGCCGATCAGATCGCCGACGCCACGTACCTGCTGTACGACGGCGCCTGCGGCACGGGCGGTATGCTCACCGTCGCCGAAGAGCGGCTGTTGGCTGTTGCCGGCGAGCACAATCGCAACGTCGAGGTGCACCTGTACGGGCAGGAGATCAACAACGAGACCTACGCGATCTGCAAGGCCGACCTGCTGCTCAAAGGGGAGGGCAGTGAAGCCGACAACATCATCGGCGGCGACGACCAGTCAACGCTCGCGAACGACGCGTTTCCGTCGCTCGAGTTCGACTTCATGCTTTCGAACCCGCCCTACGGCAAGAGCTGGAAGACCGACCTGGAGCGCATGGGCGGCGGCGGCAGTAAGAGGGACATCAAGGACGCGCGTTTCGTCATCGAGCACGCGGGCGATCCGCAGTTCAGCCTCGTGACGCGCTCCAGCGACGGCCAGCTCATGTTCCTCGTCAACATGCTCTCGAAGATGAAGCACAACACGCCGCTCGGCAGCCGCATCGCCGAGGTGCACAACGGGTCATCGCTGTTCACTGGCGACGCCGGCCAGGGCGAGAGCAACATACGCCGCTGGATCATCGAGAACGACTGGCTGGAAGCGATCATCGCGCTGCGCTGAACATGTTTTACAACACCGGCATCGCGACGTACGTCTGGGTGTTGACCAACCGCAAGCCGGCGCACCGCGCGGGCCGCGTGCAGCTGATCGATGCGACGGCGTGGTCGAAACCGCTGCGCAAGAACCTCGGCAAGAAGAACTGCGAGCTGTCGCACGACGACATCGACCGCATCACGCATGCCTTCCTCGCGTTCGAGGAGACGGAGCAGTCGAAGATCTTCCCGAACGCTGCCTTCGGCTACGCGAAGGTGACGGTCGAGCGGCCGTTGCGGCTGCGCGGCGTCGACCCCGAGCGCGTCTACACGCCGAAAGAGATCAAGGCGATGAAGGCGGAGGGCCTCATCGACGAGAAGGCGCCGCCCGTCATCAAGAAGATCCACAAGGCAGGCGCTGAGCCCGACCCGCTTCGCGGCCGCTTCGCCGTCACGATCCACGGCAAGCCGGCCGTCGTCGAGTACGAGCCGGACAGCAACCTCCGCGACAGCGAGCAGGTGCCGCTGCTGGAAGTGGGCGGCGTCGAGGCGTTCGTGCGGCGCGAGGTGCTGCTGCACGTGCCGGACGCCTGGATCGACGAGGCTTCCGTGCGCATCGGCTACGAGATCTCGTTCACGCGGTACTTCTACAAGCCGCAGGCGCTGCGCTCGCTGGAAGAGATCGGCGCGGACATCGCGGCGCTTGAGCGCGAGACGGAAGGTCTGCTCGGCGACGTGCTCGTCGAAACGGCGGCGGGATGACGCTCCGACTCGCGCCGTATCCGGCGTACAAGGATTCGGGAGTACCGTGGCTGGGCGACGCGCCCGCGCATTGGTGCCTGACGCCAGGGTTCTCGGTTTTCCGTGAGGAGCAGCGCAAGAACTCTGGCATAGCCGAGACTCGGGTCTTGTCTCTCAGCTACGGCCGAGTCGTCGTCAAAGATAACGAGAAACTGCACGGCCTCGTGCCCGAGTCGTTCGAGACGTACCAGATCGTCGAACCGGGCGAGATCATCATTCGACCGACGGATCTGCAGAACGACCACGTTAGCCTCCGCGTCGGAGCAGTCCGCGACCGGGGAATCATCACGTCCGCTTACCTGTGTCTGCGAACCGTTGGGCAGATGCATGCGGACTACGGTTACATGCTGCTCCATGCCTACGACATCAAGAAGGTGTTCTACGGGATGGGCTCGGGTCTCCGTCAGAACCTCGCTTTCGGTGATTTCAAACGCATGCCTGCGCTCTTACCGCCGTCCGAAGATCAACACGCCATCGTTCGCTTCCTCGATCACGCTGACCGGCGCATCAACCGGCTGATCCGCGCGAAGCGGCGGCTGATCGAGCTGCTCAACGAGCAGAAACAGGCGATCATCCACCGCGCCGTGACGCGCGGCCTCGACCCGAACGTGCGTCTCAGGCGGTCGGGCATCGACTGGCTCGGCGACGTGCCGGAGCGGTGGGAGGTCAAGAGGCTGAAATGGATCGCCCTTCTACATCGCGGATACGACCTTCCGGAGGAGAACCGTCGCGCTGGCGCGTTCCCCGTGATCTCATCCGGAGGAATGATCGGGACACACGATCGAGCGATGGCGAAAGCTCCAGGCGTCGTGACTGGGCGATACGGTTCCACCGGTGCTATCTACTTCGTCGAGTCCGACTTCTGGCCTCACAATACATCACTGTTCGTCAGCGATTTTGCTGGGAACGATCCGCGATTCGTCTACTACCTCCTTCACACTCTCGACTTCGGCGCGCATAGCGCCAAATCCGCAGTGCCAGGAATCGATAGAAAGGACCTTCACGACATTGTCGTGGCGTCCCCTTTGCCACCTGAACAGCGGGCGATCGCAGGACATCTGGACGAAAAGCTCATCAGCTTCGAAGAAGCGACCGCGCGCGTGCACCGCGAGCTCGACCTCCTCCGCGAATATCGCACGCGGCTCGTCGCCGATGTCGTCACCGGCAAGCTCGACGTGCGCGGCGTCGAACTGCCGCCGCCCGACGACGACGAGCCGCTCGACGATGTGGACGGCGGCGACGATGCGAATCCGGGCGCGCTCGACGACGCCGAGGAGTCGGGCGAGATTGACGCATGACGACGCCACCGGCACATCCGAAGATCTATCACATCACACACGTCGAGAATCTTGCTGCCATCATCGCCGGTGGCGAACTGGTGTCGGATGCGACGATGATCGCGCGGGGTGGGCCCAAGGTTGGGATCGGCATGTCGTCGATCAAAGGTCCGAGGATCACGATACCCGTTAGATGTCACACGAAAATAATGGTCGGCGACTGCGTACCCTTCAACTACTGTCCTCGCTCCGTCATGCTCTTCATCATCTACCGCGCCAACCACCCAGAGCTCACATACAGGGGCGGTCAAGGCCCGATCGTTCACCTGAGGGCGGATCTCGCCAAGGCAGTTGATTGGGCCGACAAGGCGCGCCGTCGCTGGGCACTCACCGATGCGAATGCTCGGACCGGTTACTGCAACTTCTACGACGACATCGACGACCTGGATCAGCTCGAATGGCCCTACATCAGCACTGATGAATGGCAGAAGACCGAGATCAAGGAGGCTAAGCAGGCGGAATTCCTCATTCACGAGGCGTTCCCATGGGAACTCGTCGAACGGATCGGCGTACACTCTGTAGGAGTCCAAACAGCGGTGCTGGGAGCCATCGAGGGCGCTGCACATCAGCCGCCCGTGGAGGTCAAGCGTGACTGGTACTATTGAGCCGGAGTCAATGGACGTGATCACGCTCGCTAACGGCGACATTCTCAAAGCCGACACGGACGCGCTCGTCAATACAGTCAACTGCGTTGGCGTGATGGGCCGCGGCATCGCTCTGCAATTCAAAAAGAGCTATCCGGCCAACTTCAAGGCGTACGAAGCCGCATGCAAACTCAACGAAGTGCAACCGGGCCGCATGTTCGTCTTCGATACCGGTAAGCTCACATCGCCTCGATATATCATCAACTTCCCGACCAAGCGACATTGGAAGGGGAAGACGCGCCTCGAAGACATCGATGCTGGTCTCGATGCCCTCGTCTCGGAAATACGACGCCTCGGCATTCGGTCAATCGCGATACCGCCGCTGGGCTGCGGGCTCGGCGGACGGAAGTGGTCAGAGGTATGGCCGCGGATTGAGAGAGCGCTCGCGTCAGTGCCCGATGTTCGTGCTCTCGTGTTCGAACCAGATGGTGCGCCGGAGGCGGGCGAGATGGTGAAGTCTGCGGAGCCGCCGCCGATGACCATCGGTCGCGCCGCCCTGGTTGGGCTGATGCATCGCTATCTTGCCGGAGCGATGGACCCGTTCATTAGCCTGCTAGAAGTCCACAAACTGATGTACTTCATGCAGGAGTCTGGTGAGCCACTCAAGCTGCGCTACGTGAAAGGCCCATATGGGCCTTACGCGGAGAACCTTCGGCAACCTTTGATCCGCATCGAGGGCTACTTGATCTCGGGGTATGCCGACGGTGGTGACGCGCCAGACAAGCAGCTCGAACTCATTCCCGGCGCGATCGCCGACGCCGAGGCGTTCCTCGACAAGAAGCCGCAACCACGCCATCACTTTGATCGTGTTCAGCGGTTAGTCGACGGTTTCGCTACGCCCTTTGGGCTCGAACTACTAGCCACCGTCCATTGGGTCGCCACCCGCGAGGGTGCGGCGACGCCGAAACGCGCGGTCGAGCTGACCTACGCCTGGGGCGAGCGCAAGAAGCGCTTCTCGGAGCGGCAGATCCGGCTCGCGTGGGACATGCTCCGGGCGGGAGGATGGCTCGGGCGCGGCAACGGCGCGCATGCCGACTGACACAAGCGAGGGCGGCCTCGAAGCGCTTATCGTCGCGGATCTCACCGGTAAGGGTGCAGCGACATCGTTGCATGCAGCATTGCAAGATCATGAGCCCGGCGTCTATGTCGCCGGCATATACGTCGAAGGCAAAGCCACCGACTACGATCGAGCGCACGCGGTCACGACCTCGCCAAGCTGCTGCACTTCATCAAGAACACGCAACCCGATACGTACGGCAAGCTCGGCATCGATGGTGAAGGCCCGCGGCGCGAGCAATTCCTCGCGCGGTTGCAGGGCGAGATCGCGAAGCGTGGAGTCGTCGATGTGCTACGCAACGGTGTCCAGCACCAGTCGGCGTCGGTCGATTTGTTCTACGGCACGCCTTCAGCCGGCAACATGAAGGCAGCGGTCTTGTTCTCGCAGAACATCTTCAGCGTCACGCGGCAGCTCCGCTACAGTCGCGACGAGACGCGGCTCGCGCTCGATCTCGCGCTCTTCATCAACGGGCTGCCAATCGCGACGTTCGAGCTGAAGAATAGCCTCACGAAGCAGACCGTCGCCGACGCGGTCGAGCAGTACAAGCGCGACCGCGACCCGCGCGAGCTGCTGTTCCAGTTCGGTCGCTGCCTCGCGCACTTCGCCGTCGACGACTCGGAGGTGCGCTTCTGCACAGAACTGAAGGGGAAGGAGTCGTGGTTCCTCCCGTTCAACAAAGGCTGGAACGACGGCGCCGGCAATCCGCCGAATCCGGACGGGCTCAAGACCGACTATCTCTGGCGCGAGATCCTCACGCGCGAGGGCCTCACAAACATCATCGAGAACTACGCTCAGGTCGTCGAGGAGAAGGACGAACGTACCGGCAAGAAGCGAAAGTCGCAGATCTTCCCGCGTTATCACCAGCTCGATGTCGTGCGGCAGCTCGTCGCGGACGCCGCCGATCGTGGGGCCGGTCACCGCTATCTCATCCAACACTCTGCTGGCAGCGGAAAAAGCAACTCGATCGCCTGGCTGGCGCATCAGCTCGTCGGGCTGGAGCGCGAAGGCAAGCCGGTCGTCGACTCCGTGATCGTCGTCACGGACCGCCGCCTGCTCGATAAGCAAATCAATGACACCATCAGGCAGTTCGTGCAGGTGTCGTCAACGGTGGGTCACGCCGACAGCTCCCGTGATTTGACGAAGCTGATCGAGAGCGGCAAGAAGATCATCATCACGACGGTGCAGATGTTTCCGTTCATGGTCAACGACATCGGCAACGAGCACCGCGGCCGCAGCTTCGCAATCATCATCGACGAGGCGCACTCCAGGCAGGGTGGCAAGACCGCGTCGAAGATGCACTCGGCGCTCGGCGCGCAGGGAGCGGACGCCGACGACGATCCGGAGGATCTGGTCAACAAGGCGATGGAGTCGCGAAAGATGCTGCCAAACGCCAGCTACTTCGCCTTCACCGCGACGCCGAAGAACAAGACGCTCGAGATCTTCGGCGAGCCGTGGCCGCAGGGCGACAAAATCAAGCATCGCCCGTTCCACAGCTACACGATGAAGCAGGCGATTCAGGAAGGCTTCATTCTCGACGTCCTGGCGAGCTACACACCGGTGGATAGCCACTACAAACTGATCAAGAAGGCCGACGACGACCCGGAGTTCGATACGAAGCGCGCGCAGAAGAAGCTGCGCCTCTACGTGGAGTCGAACAGCCACGCCATCCGCGCGAAAGCGGAGATCATGGTCGACCACTTCCACGATCACGTTGTCGCGAAGGGGAAGATTGGCGGTCAGGCCCGCGCAATGGTAATCACCAACGGAGTCCAACGCGCGATCGAGTACTTCCACGCATTCGACGCGTACCTCAAAGAACGCAAAAGCCCGTACCGCGCCATCGTCGCCTTCTCAGGCGAGCATGAGTACGGAGGCAAGACAGTCAGCGAGGCGTCGCTTAACGGCTTTCCCAGCAACAAGATCGCCGACAAGATCCGCGAAGACCCGTATCGGTTCCTCATCTGCGCCGACAAATTCCAGACCGGCTACGATGAGCCGCTGCTCCATACGATGTACGTCGACAAGACGCTTGCCGGCATCAAAGCGGTGCAGACGCTGTCGCGCTTGAACCGAGCGCACCCGAAGAAGAGCGACACGTTCGTGCTCGACTTCATGAACGACGTCGATACGATCCGCGCCGCGTTCGAGGACTACTACCGGACCACCATCCTCAGCAGCGAGACCGACCCGAACAAACTCCACGATTTGAAAGCAGACCTCGACGCGTACCAGGTCTACGATCAGGTGAGTGTCGATGACCTTGTCGCGAAGTTTCTCGGCGGAGCCGACCGCGACCAGCTCGATCCAAAGCTCGACGAGTCCGTGGCCGTGTACCTGGCGCTCGACGAAGACGGGCAGGTCGACTTCAAGGGCAAGGCGAAGGCGTTCGTGCGCACGTACGGCTTCCTGTCATCAGTGCTTCCGTACTCGATCGCCTCATGGGAGAAGCTAGCGACCTTCCTCAACTTCCTCATTCCGAAACTTCCCGCGCCCAAAGAAGAGGACCTCTCGAAGGGCATCCTCGAAGCGATCGATATGGACAGCTACCGCGTCGAAGTGCAGAAGACGCTCGATATCGCGCTCGTCGACGCGGACGCGGAGATCGAGCCCGTGCCTGCATCAGGCGGCGGCCACGCCGCCGAGGCGCAGCTCGATCGTCTCAGCAACATCATCAAGTCGTTCAACGACCAATTCGGCAACATCGGTTGGAACGACAACGACCGCATCGGCGTGCTGATCACCCGGGATATCCCGCCGATGCTCGAGGCGGACACTGCTTATCAGAACGCCATGAAGAACTCCGATCGGCAGAACGCGCGAATCGAACACGACCTCGCGCTCAAGCGTGTTGTCCAGAGCCTGATGACGACCGACGCCCAGTTCTTCAAGGAATTCAGCGACAACGACAGTTTCCGCAAGTGGGTCACGGAGATGATGTTCTCCCAGACGTACACACCGCCAGCGGCTCCACCTCCGTAGCCGCATGCTCTCCTTGTACATCGTGGAGAGGGGCTGGGGGTGAGGTGCCCATACGCCCGCCGCACCCCCAAAACCAGCCAACACCCCCGCCGCAACATCCCTCTCCCCCTGAGGGAGAGGTACAGGTCGCCCCAGGCGACCGGGGTGAGGGCCCCGTTCCCGGCCCCCTCGCCCCTTGTGGGAGAGGGGTGGCCGAAGGCCGGGGTGAGGGCCCCCACGCCCCGAACTTGACAACGTTATGATCACTTGCATAACCTTTGGATCATATGTCAAGAACTGGAGGTTCGCCCGTGTCTCGAGCGAAGCGGAAATCAAATGTTGGCACCGCGATGGCGAAGCTCAACGAGGCGCAGTTCGGCCTCGAGTCCGACGCGCCCGTCATCCCCGGCGTCGAGTCCATGCAGGAGTGGCAGATGTTCCGGGATGCCATCGTCGCCGACCGCGCGCCCGTCGGCGCCCTTGAAGTGGAGCTCGTCGGGCGCATCGCCGTGGTGCTCTGGCGGCTACGGCGCCCCGCCCGCTACGAGCGCGAGTACATCGCCGCCTCCATCGAGCGCGTGCCCGACGACTTCATCAAGCGGTCGCTCAGCCGCTTTCTTCCGCGCACCATCAAAGAAGCCGATGAGCGCGTCGAATCTGCCGACCGCGGACTGCAACTCCTCGAAGTGCTGGGAGTGCCGACCCCCTCACGGAGATCCGCGACGAGGACGTCGAAACCATGCTCGAAGCGTTGTCGAACGATCCCGAACTCTCGGCCATGCTCGAAGAGTCGATCGCCGGATTCGAAGAAGGCATCATCAATGCGGACGAGTGGACGGCGCCGCTCCTGCGCGTCGCATTCAGAGGCATCGCCGACCGCGCGGAGGCGACGCCCACCGAAATCCTCCACCGCGCGATCATCTGGCTCAGCAAGTACCGCGACGAACGCATCGAAGAACGCGCCGCCATGCTCGCCGAGCAGGACCGCATGCGCCGAGAGCGCTCCCTCCCTGAAACCAGCACACTCCACGCCCTCACGCGCTACGAGACATCGCTCCACCGCCAGCTCATCCAGCTCATGCACGAATTCGAAGCCGCCCAGGCCCGCCGCCGCGGCCAAGCCACCCCGCTCCTGAGAGCCGACATCCACCTCGTAGCGGAAAATTGAAATGCCCAAAAGGTACACCCCCAGATTCAAATCGCTAACCATAACGAAATCAATGAACGTCGTTTTCCCCCTCTCCACACTGTGGAGAGGGTCGGCCGCAGGCCAGGGGTGAGGCCCCATTCATTCCCCTCTCCCCTTGTGGGAGAGGGGTGGCCGAAGGCCGGGGAGAGGGTCGGCCGCAGGCCGGAATGAGGCAACAATCCCCCTCTCCCCTTGTGGGAGAGGGTCGGCCAAAGGCCGGGGTGAGGGTCGGCCGCAGGCCAGGGCTGAGGCCGCATTCATTCCCTTCTCCCCTTGTGGGAGAGGGGTGGCCGAAGGCCGGGGAGAGGGGCCCGGCCCCTACTTCTCCGGGAACGTCACCAGCGAGGTGGTGCTTTCGATGCCGGGGATGGTGCGGATCTTGTCGCTGAGGATGGGTGGGACGTCGCTCAGCGAGTCGACCTCGATCTCGATGACGATGTCGTAGGGGCCCATGACTTCGTGGAGTTCGACGATGCCGGGGATGGCTTTGGCGGCGGTGACGACGTTCTTCGTTTCGCCGGGGTTGGTGACGACGAGTACGTACGCCTTGATCATTGGAGCGCCTCCTGCGGAATTGAGCATCGGTCTGAGCACTTGCCTATGAGGGAGCAACGGCCGATACTGCGTGTGCGGAACACCGCTGCTGGCTACTAGGTACAAGGTTTCGCGCCGTCCCGCCAATAGCGCCATCGGCAGTTCCGATTAGTAGGGCCGTCAGACGTGCGTTACAATTGAGCGAAGAGTGTCTGCGCTGAATCTGCCGGACGTTTGCGTCAATCTGGCGCGACAGAGGCCACTGTGGTCGAAGAGATCTTCCAGACCGACCCCATCAGCTCGCTTGGGCTTCCCCCTCCCGTATCTATCGGCCGCGATGCCAGCGTTGGCGCCGCGCTGGCTGCCGTGCAGCAGCACGGCCAGGGCTACGTCCTGGTCGTCGAAAACGGCCGTCCGGTGGGCATGATGAGCGAGCGCGAAGTGCTGATGCGCATCGTCGCGCGCGATGTGAAATACGCCGAAAACGTCGATACCTACATGTCGCACGCCCCTGAGACGCTGACGTCGAAGGAGCCTATCGCGACGGCGATTCGCATGATGAACGAGGGCGGCGAGCGCAATATCCCGATCGTCGACGGCTCCGGGCGGGCGGTCGCGGTGCTGCGCACGATCGACATCATCCGCTTCCTGGCCGAGGCCTTTCCGGCGCAGCTGATGAATCTGCCGCCGCGGCCTCACCAGATGATCGCAGAGTCGGAGGGTGCGTAGTGACGACGCTGACGCGCGAGCCTGAGCAGCCCGAACACGCCGAGTCGCTGGAGCTTGATCGGGTGACGATCAAGTTCGCCGGCGACTCCGGCGACGGCATGCAGCTCGCGGGCACGCAGTTCACCAACACTTCCGCAGTCGTCGGCAACGACATCGCCACCTTCCCCGACATTCCCGCAGAGATTCGAGCGCCGCAGGGTTCGCTTCCGGGTGTCAGCGGCTTCCAGATCAGCTTCTCCAGCCAGCACATCTACACGCCGGGCGACGCGCCCGACGTGCTCGTTGCGATGAACCCGGCCGCATTGAAGACGAACATCGCGGACCTGCCACGCGGCGGCATCCTCGTAGTCAACGAGGACGAGTTCAGCGAGACGAACCTCAAGAAAGCCGCGTACGCTTCGAATCCGCTCGACGACGGCAGCCTCAGCTCGTACCGGGTGTACAAGGTGCCGGTGACGACGCTGACGGCGCGCGCGCTGAAGGACAGCGGGCTGACGGCGGTGCAGATCGACCGTTGCAAGAACATGTTCACGCTGGGGTTGATGTTCTGGATGTACAGCCGGCCGCTCGAGACGACGCTGCACTGGATCGGCGAGAAGTTCGGCAAGAACCCGCCGGTCTCCGAAGCGAACAAGCTCGCGCTCAAGTCGGGCTACTACTACGGCGAGACGACGGAGATGTTCGCGACGCACTAGCACGTGCCGAAAGCGAAGACGAAGCCCGGGCTCTACCGCAACATCACCGGCAACGAAGCGACGGCGCTCGGTTGGCTGACGGCGTCGAAGCTCGCGGGGCGGCCGCTGTTTTACGGCAGCTATCCGATCACGCCGGCCAGCGACGTCCTGCACGAGCTGGCGCGCTTCAAGCGCTTCGGCGTCAAGACGTTCCAGGCGGAAGACGAGATCGCGGCGATCGGCGCCGCCATCGGCGCGGCGTTCGGCGGCTCGCTCGGCCTGACAGGCACCAGCGGCCCGGGGCTCGCACTGAAGAGCGAAGCGATCGGCCTCGCCGTGATGGTCGAGCTGCCGCTGGTGATCATGAACGTGCAGCGCGGCGGGCCGAGTACGGGGCTGCCGACGAAGACCGAGCAGGCGGACCTGCTGCAGGCGATGTTCGGCCGCAACGGCGAATCGCCGGTCGGCCTCATTGCGCCGGCCACCGCATCCGACTGCTTCTACATGGCGATCGAGGCGTGGCGCTTCGCGATCAAGTACCGCACGCCGGTGATCTTCCTTTCGGACGGCTATCTCGGCAACGGGTCCGAGCCGTGGCTCGTGCCGGATTTCGATTCGCTGCCGAAGATGGAGCCGAATTTCGCATCGGACCCGGCGACGTTCCAGCCGTACGCGCGCGACCCGCAGACGCTCGCGCGCCCGTGGGCGATCCCGGGCACGCCGGGGCTCGAGCACCGCATCGGCGGGCTGGAGAAGGCCGACATCACCGGCAACGTCAACTACGAGGCCGCGAACCACAACAAGATGGTGCACCTGCGTGCGGAGAAGATCGAGCGCATGGTGCAGGACGTGCCCGATATCGAAGTGACGGGCGAAGAATCGGGCGGGCTGCTGGTGATGGGCTGGGGCAGCACGTACGGCGTGATCACGACGGCGGTGCAGCGCGCACGCGCGCAGGGCAAGCGCGTGTCGGCGGCGCACATCCGCTACATCAACCCGTTCCCCGCCAACCTGGGCGACGTGCTGCGGCGATACGACCGCGTGCTGATGCCGGAGATGAATCTCGGACAGATGCGCCTGCTGCTGCGCGGCAAATATCTCGTAGACGTCATCGGGCTGAACAAGGTGTCCGGCCGGCCGTTCACGATCGCCGAGATCGAGGCGAAGATCACCGAGATGGTGGGGTAGGGCGTAGGTTGTAGGTTGTAGGTTGTAGGGTCGCCGGCCGGGTCGGCCAGCCGAGAGGGAACAGATGGTTACCGCAACACGTCCAGACAGCGCTCTGCCCGTACTTTCGCGCAAGGACTTCGTGACGGACCAGGAAGTGCGCTGGTGCCCCGGCTGCGGCGACTACTCGATCCTGGCGCAGACGCAGAAGGTGATGCCCGAGCTGGGCGTTGCGCGCGAGAACATCGTCTTCATCTCAGGCATCGGCTGCTCCAGCCGGCTGCCGTACTACATGAACACGTTCGGCTTCCACAGCATCCACGGCCGCGCGCCGACGATCGCCAGCGGCCTGAAGGCCTCGCGGCCGGAGCTGAGCGTCTGGGTGATCACGGGCGATGGCGATGCGCTGAGCATTGGCGGCAACCACATTCTGCACGTGCTGCGCCGCAACATGGACATCCAGATCATCCTGCACAACAACGAGATCTACGGCCTCACGAAGGGGCAGTATTCGCCGACGTCGGAGCTGGGCAAGCGCACAAAGTCGTCGCCCTACGGCACGATCGACGCGCCGCTGCACCCGCTCAGCGTCGCCATCGGCGCTGAAGCGACGTTCGTCGCGCGGTCGCTGGACAACGATGCGCACCACATGGCATCGATGCTGCTGCGCGCGCACGAGCATCGCGGCACGTCGTTCGTCGAGGTCTACCAGAACTGCAACATCTTCAATGACGGCGCGTTCAAGGACTTCACAGCGAAGGAAGTGCGCGCGGACCGCATGCTCTTCCTGGAGCACGGTCAGCCCATGATCTTCGGCAAGGAGAAGGACAAGGGTCTGCGCATCAACGCGATGAAGATGGAGGTCGTGCAGCTCGGCAACGGCATCACGGAATCCGATCTGCTGGTGCACGACGAGACGCGCGAGGATCCGTCGATCGCCTTCCTCCTCAGTCGCATGGACTACCCGGACTACCCCGTACCCGTCGGCGTCATCCGCGCCGTGCGCCGCCCCACCTACGACGAGCTGATGACCCAGCAGATCGACCTTGCTATCGCCACCGAGGGCGAAGGCGACATCCGCGAGATCTTCGTCGAAGGCGATACCTGGACCGTCGAGTAGCGGGGAGTCCGACATGATCTGTCCCGAGTGCCACACGGACAACATCCAGGGCGTCGACCAGTGCGCGAACTGCGGCCAGGATCTGTACAGCATGGGCAGGGGCATTGCCGGCAAGGCCACCCGCGGCCCGGAGTTCATCTCCGAGCGACTCCATGAGATTCCGGCCCAGTCCCCGGTGCGGGTCGCGTCGGGTGATCCCGTCGCGCTCGCCGTGCGGCTGATGCAGAACTCCGACACGGACTGCGTGCTTGTCATGGACGGCTCGCATCTGGCGGGCATCATCACGCCGTGGGACATCCTGCACAAAGTCGCCGGCCCCGAAGAGGACCTGAACGCCGTGACGTGCCGCCAGGTGATGACGGCCGACCCGGTGTTCCTGCGCGATGACGACGACATTGCCGTCGCCATCAACAAGATGTCGATCGGCGGTTTCCGTCACATCCCGCTGCTGAAGGGCGGCACGCCGACGGCTGTCGTCAGCATCCGCGACGTCTTCCGGCACATCGCGCCGCATTTGGCGTAGGCGAGCGAATCAGCCGGTCAGCCGGTCAGCCGAAGGTCACACCCACAGACAGAACGGATGGCCTGCGGGGTCGAGGAAGACGCGGACTCTCTCCTGGGGCTGGTACTCGGCGAGGACGGCGCCTGCGGCAATCGCGTGAACCTCGGCGGCTTCGAGATCGTCCACCTTGATGTCGAGATGCATCATCATCTGCTGATCGCCGGGGCCGGCGGGCCATGTTGGTCTGATGTACGCCGGATCGCTCTGGAACGACAAGCCCGTCCCGCCATCAGGCGCCTTGAGCAACACCCAATCGATCTCGGCTCGCTCGGCCGTCCATCCGAGGAGGCGCAGGTAAAAGTCGGCGAGCGCACGCGCGTCGGACGTCTCGAGGACGACGGTTGATAGCGTTAGTCGTGGTTGGTGCGGCATTGGTTCACCCTACAGCGTGACTGTTCTCGTCCCATTGCCTTCTCGATCAAATCGAATCGTAACAAGTCGTAGGCCGATTCACTCACCGCCGCCGGGCTGACGCAGGTGGGCGGCGAGGAACGCGTACGCTTGGTCAAAGATCGGCGGCGGGACATGAGTGTGGCCGCCTTCGCTGGTGTGCAGCTTCTTGTCGCGCGTCTCCAACAGGTTGAATAGCGCTGCGGTGCTTTCCGCTGAATGCATTTCGTCGCTGAGCTGCTGGATGAAGAAGACGGGGCAGGTGACGCCGCGCGCGTAGGGGCGCATCCAGCGACCCGGCTCCGGCAGTCCGAACAGGCCGAGCACGGCGGCGCGCGCCTGAAGGCACTCGGCGAGGACGCCGATCCCGTACTGCGTACCCAGCGAGAGTCCCCAGTAGCCGACACGCCTGGTATCGATGCCGGCTACGCCGCCGAGGGCATCGCGCGCGGCGCAGAACTCGGACGCGATCCGGGCTGCGCCGTGCTCGCGCCAGTACGTGGTCCATGCGCGATCGACGTTTTCGGGTTTCGTGTCTGCTGGCCGGCGCTCGCCATGCAGCGGCAGATCGATGGCGGCGACCGCGATGCCGAATCTGAGGACGAGGTCCCCGCTTAGGCTGTCGGGGTAGAGGTTGAGCTTGCTCATGCCATAGCCATGGCCCGCGAGAACCAGCGGAGCGAGGGTCGCGCTAGCGGGCGGCGTCCAGAGTACCCCTGGGACTTCCTCACCGGCAACGGTGAGACGAAAGTGACGCTCTCGCAGGGTTGTTGAGTCGGCCGAGTCGTTTGTCCAGGTGAGCATCGGCGGGATCACAAACTCCGAATATCGGCTACAGCTCAGGTCAGAACCTTTGCGGCCATTTCCAGGAAGGAGGGGGGGCCGCCGATGAGCATGGTGGTGAGGACGGTCTCTTTCCATTTCGCGAGGTCGTCGCGGATCTTTTCTGCTGGGCCGATCAGCGTCGTGTCTTCGACGAGCGACGTGGGGATGGCGGCCATTGCGCCTCGCTTGTCGCCGCTGAGGTAGAGATCTTGCACGCGGATGCAGGTCTCCTCGTAGCCCATGCGCGCGAACACCTCGAAGTGGAAGTTTGCGGTGCGTGCGCCCATGCCGCCGATGTACAGCGCGAGCATCGGCCGCACGCGATCGGCGGCCGCCTCGATGTCCTTGTCGATGATCACGGAAACGCTGGCGGGACACTCGAACGTGTCCATGGTGTGGCGCGCACCGGGCCGCGCGAAGCCTTCCGCCAGCGCTGTGCGGTAGAACTTGTCGCTCTTCGGCGAGAAGAAGATCGGCAGCCAGCCATCGGCGATCTCCGCGGCCATCGCGACGTTCTTCGGGCCCTCAGCGCCGAGATAGATCGGAATGTCGGTGCGCAACGGGTGGACCGTCGACTTCAGCGGCTTGCCGAGGCCCGTGCCGCCCGGGTACGGGAGCTTGTAGTGATGACCGGAGTACTCGACGGGCTTCTCGCGCGCGAAGATCAACCGCATGATCTCGATGTACTCGCGTGTGCGCTCGAGCGGCCGCGGATACGGCTGGCCGTACCAGCCTTCGACGACCTGCGGCCCGGATGCGCCAAGGCCGAGGATCATCCTGCCGTTCGACAGGTGATCGAGCGACATCGCAGCCATGGCGGTCGCGGCCGGCGTTCGCGCAGAGAGCTGCGTGATCGACGTGCCGAGCTTGATCTTCGACGTCTTCGCGCCCCACCACGCGAGCGGCGTGAAGCAGTCCGAGCCGTATGCCTCGGCTGTCCACATCGAGTCGAAGCCGAGGCTCTCCGCCGCGGCGATGCTTTCTTCGATGCCCGGCGGCGGCCCGCTGGACCAGTACCCCGCCGCAAATCCAAGTTTCATGCATCCTCCCGTCGACCGTCGTGATTGGCAGGACGATCTTACGAGGCACGCGCGGCTGACGGTAGCAGCGCCCGGCTTCTGCGCGGTCCGGGCGTTCGCTATCATCGCACTCACGATTGGAGCAAGAACGAATGCCAACGGCGCACAAGATCTCGTATCGGCCGATGACGGCAGCGGACCTCGCTCCGGCACGCTACATCGGCAAGGCAGCGATGGAGTCCATCGTCAGCCCAGAGCAGTTCGCGTGGGTACCCGCGTACCCGCGCACCAACGAGCACCTTCTCAAGACGGATCCCGGCGGCTGCGTGGTCGCGGAGATTGATGGCTTGATCGTCGGGTTCGCGCAGGCGCTGCTTCGCGGCGACATCTGGTTCCTGGCGCAGTTGTTTGTGCAGCCTGAAGTACACGGCATGGGCATCGGCGCCACGCTCCTCGGCCATTCCTACGAGTACGGTGTCGCGAACGGCGGACGCGTATTCTCCGTCATCTCCACGGCGCAGCCGGTGTCGCAATCGCTCTACATGCGGCGCGGCATGTTCGCCTTCGCCGTCGGCTACCGTATGTCCGGCGATCTCGAACCGCTGCGCAAGCTGCCGGAGGCCGATGCTAGTACGAAGCACATCGTCGATTGTGCCGGCTGGCAAGATCGTATCGCCGAGATGGACCGCGCGTTGTTTGGCGCCGAGCGGCGGCAGGATCACGCGTGGTACCTCGCAAACGGCGACTCCGCCGGCGAAGCGACGTCGTTCGGGGTCACGCGCGATGGCGCGCTCGCCGGCTACGGGTACGCCATCGCCGATGGCGGCTTCATCGCGCCCATCGCCGCGTACGAGCCCGAGGACCAACTGCCGCTCCTCCGCATGGGCGCAGAGTGGTTGCTGGACCACGAAGTTGGCACCGGCAACATCCTCGTGCTGTCGCACAACGCGACGATCATGACGGCGTTGCTCGCGGCCGGCTGGCGCATGGGGAGCTGGACGTTTCTGATGGCGTCCGAGCAGTTCGGTACGTTCGACAGATATCACCCTGCCGGCGGCGTGCTGCTGTAGCAGCAACCCGAACGCGCGGGCTCTTGTAGGAAGACAGGGCGTGCCGAACCGGTCCGGCTTCGCCGGACGCACAGCCGGGACGGCTATGCCACCTCGCGTCACGCTCGTCGAGGACCCGTCAATCAATGTTGACGCTCCTATCTCGCCCTTCCCCGCAGTCCTATACTGGATCAAGGAGAGCGATCAATGTCCGCAACGGCACGACCCGACGCTAAGCAGCAATCAAACGACGGCGTCATGGCGCAGGTTGTGCGGGAGCTGGTGCGCGCTCTCGGGCGTGAGCGCGTGCTCTCGACGCCCGAAGAACTGATCGCCTTCGAATACGACGGCACGATCGAACCGGGAAAGCCGCAGGTCGTCGTCTTTCCCGAGTCTACCGAGCAGGTCTCCGCAGCCGTCCGCATCGCCCACAGGTTCGCTGTTCCTGTGATACCGCGCGGCGCCGGCACTGGGCTCAGCGGCGGCGCCGTGGCCACCGTTGGCGGCGTCGTCGTCGCCCTGACGCGGATGAAACGCGTGCTCGAGATCGACGTCGCGAATCGGCTGGCCGTCGTCGAGCCCGGCGTCGTGAACCTCGATCTGAGCAAGGCCGTCGCGCCGCACGGCCTCTACTACGCGCCCGATCCGTCGAGCCAGCGCGCCTGCACGATCGGCGGCAACGTGGCCGAGAACGCAGGCGGCCCGCACTGCCTTGCGTACGGCGCGACGACCAACCACGTGCTCGGCGCGGAGGTTGTGCTCGCCGACGGTGAAGTCGTGCGGCTGGGCGGCAGGACGCGCGATGTCGCGGGCTACGACCTCATCGGCGCATTTGTCGGCTCCGAGGGAACGCTGGCGATCGCCACGAAGATCGTCGTGCGCCTCATGAAGTTGCCAGAATCCACACGCACGCTGCTGGCGATCTTCGATTCCGTCGACGATGCGAGCAACTCCGTGTCGGCGATCATAGCCGCCGGCATTCTTCCTTCGGCGCTGGAGATGATGGACCGCAACATCATCGCCGCTGTCGAACCCGTCATCCACGCCGGATATCCGCTCGATGCGGAGGCCGTGCTGCTGATCGAGGTGGACGGCCTCGAAGAAGGCACGATCGAAGAGGCAGCAGCGATCGAGAAGCTCTGTCAGGCGAACAACGCACGCGACGTGCGACTCGCCGTCGAGCAGCCCGATCGCGAGCGCCTTTGGGCAGGACGCAAGACATCGATCAGCGCGCTCGGCCGGCTCTACCCGAATTACTACGTGCTCGATGGCGTCGTACCGCGCACCAAGCTCGTCGAGGTGTTGCGACAGACGTACGCGATCGCCGACCGCTACGGCCTCGCCGTTGCGAACGTCTTCCACGCGGGCGACGGCAATCTGCATCCCAACCTGCTCTTCGACGAGCGTGAGCCCGGCACGACGGAGCGCGTCCTGGATGCCGGCGCCGAGATCATGCGCGTCTGCGTCGATGCAGGCGGCAGCATCACCGGAGAACACGGCGTTGGCCTCGAGAAGCGCGACTTCATTGCGTGGATATTTGGGCCGGACGATCTGGCCGCGATGGCGAAGCTCAAACCCGCGTTCAACGCGGGCGAGCGGTACAACCCGTGCAAGGCCTTCCCCACACACAAAGGCTGCGGCGAAGTGCGCCAGGCACACATCCAGCGCACGGCGGGGGCCATCGGGGCTGACCTTTATGTCTAGCGCCGCCACGTCAGGCCGCGTCGAGTCTTTTCGCGCTGCGGTTAGGGATGGGCCAGCGATGGATCAGCTTCAGATCGGCGGCGGGTCCGATGCATACACTGTCGACGGGTTCACGCCTGCCGCGGCTGTCGCACCAGAACGCGTCGAGGATGTTCAACTCGTCCTAACCGAAGCCGCAAGGAGTGGCGTGAGCGCCGTCCCGATCGGTGGCGGCACACACCTTGGCGCCGGCAACACTCCCGACTCGTACGACGTGGCGGTATCGCTGCGACAGATGAACCGCATTATCGCGCACGAACCTGCCGACCTGACCGTTACCGTCGAACCCGGCCTGCGCGTCGACGATCTGCAACGAGCGCTCGCACTCCACGGCCAGTTCCTCCCGCTCGATCCGCCGTGCGATGCCGAGGCGACGATCGGCGGCGTGGTGGCTGTGAACGCTTGCGGCCCTCGGCGACACGCCTTTGGCACCGCGCGCGACTGGCTGATCGGCACGCGAGTCGTCCACGCCGATGGCACCGTCAGCAAGTCGGGCGGGCGTGTCGTGAAGAACGTCACCGGCTACGACATGCACAAGCTCTACGTGGGTTCTCTCGGAACGCTCGGCGTCCTTGTCGAGGCAACGCTGAAGATCGCACCGCTGCCGCATAGCGAATCGACGCTCACCATCGCCTGCCGGTCCGCCGAGCAAGGCGCGGATTTGATCCTCGCAGCGCACGATGCGGGCCTCGGCTTGCACGCTGCCGAGTTGCTGTCACCTCCAGCGTCGCACGCGGTGCTTGGCCAATCTAACTGGTCGGTGCTGATGCGTGTTGCGGGCGGCGCGCAGGCGGTCGCGCGTAGTCTGCGTGAGATCGAGTCCGCTGCGAGTGCGACCGGATCAACGATCGAAACGCTCGACTCGCCGGCGACGTGGGACGCATGGGCCGCAGTGTTCCGACCACAGGCGCTGTCGTTTCGGATCAGCGTCATGCCGTCGCACGTGGGCGAAGCGACGCAAGTGCTGGACCGACGCCTGACCGGCGGCAGCGCGCAGCTCTCAGCGACCGCCACCGCCGGCCTGATTCGCGCGAATCTCGCTGTTCACTCCGACGCCTATTCAGTCAGCCTAGTCGATGCGGCGCGCGAGATCGCGGCGCAGTTCAACGGCGCCCTGGTCATTGACGCTGCGCCACCGGCGCTCAAGCGCGAGATAGATGTATTCGGCCCGACGCGATCCGATTTCGCCACCATGAAGCGACTCAAAGCGGAATTCGATCCGAAACGCATCCTGTCGCCAGGCCGATTCGCGGGGAGGTTGTAGTGGAACATACTCCCGGCCAGTCGGAGCCTGGCTCCGCGGCGCTCCGCGAGGACATCGCGCGTTGCGTACACTGCGGCTTCTGCTTGCAAGCATGCCCGACCTACATCGAACTCGGCATGGAGACCGACTCGCCGCGCGGCCGCATTGCGTTGATCGACGCGATGGCGTCGGGCCGCGCACAGCCGACGCCGTCGCTCCTGGGGCACCTCGATCTCTGCTTGCAGTGCCGGGCGTGCGAGACCGCCTGCCCCTCCGGTGTCGCGTTCGGACGCATCATGGAAGAAGGGCGGGCGATGGCCGTCGAAAGCGGCGCCCGGCCGACGTCGTGGGCGCTGCGCATCCACGCGATGAGGCAGGTCTTGCCGCATCCGAAACGGCTCGGCGCGCTGATGGCCGCCATGCGGATTTACCAGCGCTCGCCGGTGCGGGCGATTGTGCGTCGCACGGGCATCCTCGCGCGCATCGCCCCGGGTCTCGACGCCGCCGAGCGTTCGATGCCGGAGGTACCGCGCGCATCGTTCGTGCCGCCTCCTCAGCCTGCCGGACTGGCGAAGTCCGTCGGGATGCTCACCGGCTGTGTGATGCCGCATCTCTATCCCGGAACGCACGATGCGACCGTGCGCGTGCTGAATCGACTCGGCTATCGCGTGGTCTTCCCCGCTGCGCAGACCTGCTGCGGGGCGCTGAGCCTCCACGGCGGCGATCAGGTCATGGCGCGGGAGCTGGCGCGTCGCAACATCGATGCGTTCCTCGACGCAAACGTCGACGCCGTGATCGTCAACTCGGCGGGCTGCGGCTCCACGATGAAGGAGTACAACCATCTGCTTGGCGGCGATCCCCGCTACGCCGCACGCGCATGTCAATTCACCGAGAGGACGAGGGATGTCCTCGAGTTCGTCGCAGAACACGACCTGGGTGCGCTGGGCGAAGTCCGCGCCACTGTCACGTACCAGGACTCGTGCCACCTCGTGCATGGCCAGAAGGTCACGACGGCGCCGCGCCGCATCATGGCGGCGATCCCCGGCATCGATCTCCGGGAGTTGGCGGCGCCCGATCGATGTTGCGGCAGCGCCGGGCTCTACAATTTGGTGCAGCAGAAGATGGCAAGCCAGCTGCTGTCCCACAAGATGGATGACGTCGTCGCCACAACCGCCTCTGTGATCGCAACCGCCAACCCCGGCTGCATGATGCAGCTCGAAGCCGGCGTGCGGCAGCGCAAGGTACGCGCGCGCGTCGTGCATGTGATCGAGCTGCTGGACGAAGCGATGTCCGCGCGCGCACCAAGCGCGATGGAGTGAGGGCGTGGATCCCGCGCTGCCGCGGGACTCACAGCCGAGGGCGGCCGTGATCCGTCGGGCCGAGCCTCATCGTGCGCGCGGCGGGCCAACTAGGGCCGGCCCTATGGTGGTTGACGCGCGGCGTTATGCGCGGAAAGGCCGACGACAAGAGGTCACGCTACCCGCTCCTGAGCTTCGCGCGCACCAGATCCGCCAGCGATACCTCCGGGCGCGCCCCGAAGTGGCTGATGATCTCCGCGGCCGCGAGGCCGGCGATACGCCCAGATTTCACGACGTCCATACCCTGCGTTATCCCGAAGAGGAAGCCCGCTGCGTACAGGTCGCCCGCACCCGTCGTGTCCACCACGCGCGCGACAGGCTCCGCATCCAGCACATGGACTTCGTCCCGGGTCGCGATCACCGAGCCGAGTGCACTGCGCGTCAGCGCAGCGATCTCGCAATGGCCGCGCACGAGCTGTAGCGCCTCATCGAAGTGGTCCACCTGGTACAGCGACATAACCTCCACTTCGTTGGCGAAGAGGACATCGACGTGTCCGGCCACGAGATCCAGGAACTCCTCGCGGTGACGCTCGACGCAGAACGGATCCGAAAGTGTGAGCGACACGCGCCGGCCGGCAGTATGGGCGACGCGCGCCGCCTTCAGAAACGCTTCCTTCGCGTTCGGCGGATCCCAGAGGTACCCCTCCATGAACGTCACCTGAGCGCTCGCGATTAACTGCTCGTCCACGTCCTCAAGCCCAAGATCAGCCCCGGCGCCGAGGTACGTCAGCATCGTGCGTTCGGCATCAGGCGTAACGAGTATCAGGCAGCGCCCGGTCGAACTAGATTTGGCGGAAGGGACATCGAACGTGACGCCGAGCGCCCGGATATCGTGCCGGTACACGCGTCCGAGCTGGTCGTCACAGACCTTGCCGATGTAGGCCGCGCGCCCGCCGAGCGAAGCAACGCCGGCGATGGTGTTGCCCGCCGAACCACCGGAGGCCTCGACGGCGGGCGGCATGCTTGCGTACAGCCGGTCGGCCTGTTCCGCATCCACGAGTGTCATCGTGCCCTTGGCCAGCCCGTGCGCTTCCAGGAACGCGTCGTCGACATGCGCGATCACGTCCACCATCGCGTTGCCGATGCCGATGACGTCGACGGTAGCTGAAGGCATGCTAGATTCGCTCCTTGGGCCAGGCACCCGGCTTAGACGCCCCCACGTCGCCAAGGGGAGCGGCCGGATGGCCAGTGTAGACGTGACAGAAATGTCCTTCCCTGATACTATCTGGAGGTTGGTCTGAGGAAATGATTAAGGAGTTGCTCCAATGCGTAAATACACGCGGCTGGTAGTCCCCATGTTGTTCCTGGCAGCGGCGCTCGCCGTCGCCTGCGGCGGCGATTCGAAGACCGTCAAGATCCCTGGCGGCGGCGAAGTGTCGTCGAGCGGCAAGGTGCCGGACGACTTCCCGGACAACTTCCCCACTTACAAGGGCGCGAAGGTCAAGGGAAGCGTGACCGGCGAGAACCAGGGGATCAGCGGAACCAGCGTGATCTGGCAGACGGGCGATGGCCTCGACGACGTGCAGTCGTTCTTCGACGCCGAATTCGCCAAAGACAACTGGAAGTCGAGCTCCAGCGGCGAAGCGGGCGGCACCGCCTACTGGTCCGGCGAAAGCAAGGACGGCAAGCAAGTATTCTACGCCGGCGCGACTGAGGCTGACGGAGCGACGACGATCAGCGTCGTCATTGGCGACAATAAGAACCCCTCCAGCAATGACGATTCCGGCGACTCTGAACTGAGCGGCGAGGACGCGACGGCGACGGCTGAGGCGGAGGATGAACGATCGTCGACCTCCAGCGAGGACGAGAAGAGCCCAACGCCGAGCGCGCTGCCCGCCGAGGTCAAGCTCGCGACCGACTTCCCGAAGGACCGCGTGCCGTTCCCCAGTGGGGCGCGCGTGACGAGTTCGTCATCGTTCGGTAGCGGCGGAAACCAAACGTACATTATCGAGCTGCATGTGAAGGACTCACCCGAGACGGTCGCGCAGTACTTCAGTGACGAGATGCCGAAGCACGGATGGACGGATTCGTTCGAGTCCAACTCGAACGGCGACTTCTTCGTGACGTTTACCGCGGCCGACACAGCGGCCACCAATGAGGCATTGATCATATCGGCGACGGAATCCGAAACGCCCGGGTACACATCGGTCTCGGTCTCTGTGACGGTCGTTGAGTCGTAACTCCTTGTGCCCAATAGGCACTGCACTCCCGAAATGCCCTGGCCAAACAGCCGGGGCTTTTCGCTATGGTTGAGGAAGGCGGGATCGCGGAATGTTGCCGGCGGGGCGCCGGCGCTCCATGTGACGCTCGGAGTTGACGGATGATCTCTGTGGAAGAAGCGCTGGAGCGCATCCTCTCGTACGTGGCGCTGCTTCCCGTCGAAGAGAAGCCGATTCTCGACGCGCTGGGACAGGTCGTCGTGGATGACATCGTCTCCCAGATCGACATCCCGCCGCTCGACAACACAGCGATGGACGGCTATGCGGTGCGCGCCGCCGACACGACCGGCGCCGCCGACACCCAGCCGCGCATGTTGCGTGTGATCGGCGAACTCGCGGCCGGCTACCTCTTCGATGGAACCGTCACCGATGGAACCGCCGTGCGCATCATGACGGGCGCGCCGATGCCCCACGGCGCGGACGCGATCGTCCCGTTCGAGGAGACCGACGAGCCTTCCGGCCGCGCCTTCGGGTCATTCGCCAAGTCGCGCGATGTCGTGGGCGTGCTGAAAGCGGCCGAACCCGGCGCGAATGTCCGCCGCGCTGCCGAAGATGTCCGCGTGGGCCAGCCGATCATTCCCGCTGGCTCCGTACTGCATCCGGCGCAGATCGGCGTGCTCGCCTCGCTGGGCAACGCCACCGTGCGCGTGCACCGGCGCCCCGTCGTCGCGATCCTCTCGACGGGCGACGAGGTGCGCGAGCCGGGGCAGCCGCTGCAGCCGGGCCAGATCTACGACAGTAACGCCTACAGCATCGCCGCGATGGTGCTGGCGAACGGCGGCATCCCGAGGCGGCTGGGTGTCGCCAAGGACACCGTCGAAGCGCTGACTGCCAAGCTGCGGGAGGGGCTCGACGCCGACATGCTCGTAACGTCGGCCGGCGTTTCGCGCGGCGACTACGACGTGGTGAAGGACGTGCTGGCCAAGGAAGGCGAGGTCGACTTTTGGACGGTGCGCATGCGCCCCGGCAAGCCGCTCGCCTTCGGCTCCTTCCCTTCTGGCGGCCGCAACGTGCCGCACATCGGCCTGCCCGGTAACCCCGTCAGCTCCATGGTGTCGTTCGAGCTGTTCGGCCGCCCCGCCATCTACAAGATGTTGGGCCGCTCCGACTGGCAACGCACGCGCGTCCGCGCCATCGCCGAGGAGGCGATACCGAACACAGACGCACGGCGTGTGTTTGCCCGCGCCATCATCACGCAGCGCGACGGGCGCTACTACGCGGCGCTCACGGGCCCGCAGGGATCGGGGATCCTCACATCGATGGCGGTCGCCAATGCCTTCGCGGTCGTGCCCGAAGACGTGCCGGGCATCAACATCGGCGACGAAGTCGACGCGATTCTGCTCGACTGAGCCGTGAACGCATTGAAGGGCCGCTCCCGTGGTTCGCGATCGCATCCGTGGACCCCTGTCTCATTCAAGCGGATTGTTACCTGACGCGCTCCCAGGATGTGCGCGCACGCGATCAGCGATCGCCGATCGACATCGTTGCTAACGTCGGTCCGGCTTTGCCGGACACACAGCCGGGGACGGCTATGCCACACGCTTCGCGTCTCATCCCGCGCTGAGCTCGCATTCGTAACTGACACGCGACTGGAAGCACGACACCAGCGCGGCTGTGGCGCGCGGCCGCGTGCTATTCTCCTGCGATGCGCATCATCTTCTTGGGATCGCCGGACTTTGCACTGCCGACGCTCTCACGCCTGATCGACAGCGAGCACGAGATCGTGGCCGTGTACACGCAGCCCGACCGACCCTCAGGGCGCGGTCGCAAGCTCACGCCGCCGCCGGTGAAAGCGCTGGCGTTGGCCCACGGCCTCGACGTTCGCCAACCGAAGTCGATCAGCTATCCGGGTGTTGTCGACGAGCTGCGCGCGCTCGCTCCGGACATCGGCATCATCGCCGCCTACGGTCAGATCCTGCGCCAGCCGGTCTTGGACGTTCCGCGCCTGGGCGTCCTCAACGTCCACGCCTCGCTGCTGCCCAGGTGGCGCGGCGCAGCGCCGATCCCGGCGGCGATTCGCGCCGGCGACGCCGCGACCGGCGCCACGATCATGCTCGTCCGCCTGGCGCTCGATGCGGGCCCGATGCTCGCATCAGCGCGCGTCCCCATCGCGGCGGACGACACGACCGCAACGCTCACGCCGAGGATCGCCGTGGCCGGCGCAGACCTGCTGCTCGATACGCTACCGAGGTGGGAACGCGGCGAGGTCGCCGCCGTCGAGCAAGACGAATCGTTGGCAACGTACGCACCACAGATCGAAAAGACGGACGCGCTGATCGACTGCGAGCATGAGACCGCCGAGGAGATCTGCCGCAAAGTGCGGGCGTACGACCCCTGGCCCATCGCCTACGGCTATGTCGGCGGCCGGCCGCTGCGTATTCTGTCCTGCGCGCACCGCGAGCAGTCTGGAGGCGAGCGGCCCGGGTCGATCATCGCGGCGGGAGAGGGTTTTGCCATTGTCGCTGTGGGCGGCAGCGCCATCACACCGATCAGCGTGCAGGGTCCGGGCGGCAAGCCGATGGCTGCTGCCGCGTACCTGCGCGGCCACGCGGAGATTATCGGGCGGCGCTTCGAGACTACTCCATCAACCTGAAGAAGAAGCTCTCGTTCTGGTACGCGACCAGCTTGTGATCCGGCGTCGTCGCGAACCACGCGCGCTGGTTCAGTTGGTCGGCCGTAAGATCAACGATCCACGCTTCGATGTCGCCGGCGGGCGTCGTGACCGTCGCCTTATCCTTCACCGTAAGTGTGACCGTCTGCGTATCGCGGCGGTTCGAGAACACGGTGGTGTAGATGACGGCGTATCCCTTCTCGAACTTCAGCGTGCGCCAGATGAACAACGAGGAATCGTTGTCGTACGCGTGCTCGGGGACGCAGAGCGGGTTGCTGCGTGAGTTTTCCGGTGTCGCCGAGTCGGGCGGCTTGAACGTGCTCTGGGTGATGCGTACCACACGTTTCGACGAGCAGTCCTTGTCAACGTCCTCGTAGCTGGCGTCGGCAACGCGCCGTTGATCCTTGTCGCTGATCGTGTGAACGTTGCTCAGCGGCTTCAGCGTCGCCGCGTCCACCGTGCTCACTGACTCATCGGCGTTGCCGGCGTCGTCGGTGGTGCGCTGCGTCAGGACGAACGCGTCCTCCCGCTTCTCGATCGAGAGGACCGTCGTCGCCTTGGGCTTGTTGTTCTCGCGCAGCTCGTACGTGTGCGATTCGGGCGCTGTCCACGGGATCTGCGAGACGATATCGCTGCGCGTAGGGCCGTCCGTGGTCGACCCGCAAGCCGCGGCTGTCGCCGCGAGCGCACAGCCGACGACGGACATTGCGGCCCTGGCACGCCAACCGCGGTCCTCGCGTGCCATCATGCGAGCACCGACGCTGCGTGGCGCACACGCTCCAGCGCCTCTTCGATGTCGGGCCCCTCGATGCCGTAGTGCGTCACCATCCGCAGCCGGCCCGGCGCCGTAATCGTCGAAAGCACGCCCGCCTGCTTCATCGACCGGGCGAGACCAAGCCAGTCGCCACGGACGCCGAAGATGACAATATTGGTGTCACTGCTATCGGCGTCCAACTCGACCATCGGCAAGGCCGCGAGGCCGCGCGCCAGGAGCTTCGCGTTCGCGTGGTCATCGGCAAGCCGATCGACCATGTGGTCGAGCGCGTACACGCCGGCCGCCGCGATGATGCCGCCCTGCCGCATGCCGCCGCCGACCATCTTCCGCATCTTCCGCGCGCGCGCGATGAAGTCTCCCGAGCCGCACAGCACGGAGCCCACAGGCGCCCCCAGGCCCTTCGACAGACAGAATCCGATCGAATCGACCGGCGCGCAGAGCGCCGCAACGGTCGTATCGAGCGCTACCGCAGCGTTGAATATCCGGGCGCCATCGATATGGACGCGCACTCCATGCCGATGCGCGGCATCGGAAAGCGCGGCGATATCTTCCGCCGGGATGGCAGCGCCCCCACAGCGATTGTGCGTATCTTCGATGCAGAGCAGCGACGTCGTGGGCGTATGCACGTTCGCGCCGCGGATCATCGATTCGACGGCCGCCGCATCCATGCGCCCGTGCCCGTCGTTGGGGACGGGGCGCAGCTGTACGCCCGCCACGCCGGCCGCACCGGCGACCTCGTACTGCAGGATGTGCGATTCACTGCCGACGATCGCCTCATCGCCGCGGCCACAGTGCGACAGGATGGCGACGAGGTTGCTCATGGTGCCGCTGGCGACGAACAGCGCGGCTTCTTTACCGGTGCGCTCGGCGGCCATCGCCTCCAGGCGGCGTATGGTGGGGTCTTCGCCGAAGACATCGTCGCCAACGGGCGCAGAGGCCATCGCTCGGCGCATCTCGTCGGATGGCACCGTGACCGTGTCAGAGCGAAGATCGATGATGCGGGGATCACTCATTGGCAAGCGCCGCCGGCCAGATCGTCTGGAACCCCTCGCCGCCACGGATGGCTGCCACTTCGACCTGCCGCTCTTCGTCGACGAGCTGACGGAAGGCTTCGTCGCACTGCGCGGCCGTATCGGCCCAGCCCAACTCGACGAGCTTGCGCGCCATGTGGTCCCAAAGGCCTGCCTCGCCGAGCGCGCAGGCGTGGCGCGGCCACTCGAACGTGAGGATGCGTTCCGGCGAGCGGAAGCTCGGCCGCATCACCTTGAGGCTGCGAAACCGCTCCTGCGCGTTCGCTGCGGGCGGTACCACCTTCACGAGCGGGCCGAACCGATCGTTCGCGCGACGGTCCACAAGCAGCCGCCTGTCTGTCAGAGCGAACCGGACGATCAGCACCTCAGCCGCATCAATAACGCGGCGCACTTCGTCCAGATCGATGCCAAAGCCGACGCTCATGTGATTCCTCGCACAAGCATTCTAGATTCGACGGACACCGCGAACAAGCGAGGTGCGGTTTGAAGATGGTTGTGTGGTCGGGCCCCGGCTCGACACCACCGGATTCTGCGTGGCCGGGCGAGGGCGTTCTACGGAACGCCCCTACGTGTACTGTTGCGCGTGACGGACGCGGGTTCGTGAGTTGTGAAATTCGGCGGAGCTTCAGCTCCGCGGGTACTGGTGGATCGGCCTCCTCCCCCGCCACCTTGTCCCAAGGCCGCGGGTATTACTCCGTGATCTTCGTGGCGAATAACGCGTCAGGTGGCGTCGCGTGTGCATAACGGCGGGCCGTCGTACCATGCACTCTCTACCGTGCAAGAGAAAGGATCTCGCTACATGGAACTCCGACCGCTCGGCCGTACCGGGGTCAAGGTCAGCAGCCTCTGCCTCGGCTGCATGATGTTCGGCGGCAAGACGGAACCCGACGACTCCTACGCCATCATCGACAAGGCGATCGATCAGGGCATCAACTTCATCGACACGGCAAACGTCTACAGCATCGGCCGCAGCGAAGAAGTGACGGGGGAGGCGCTGCACCGGAACGGCCGCCGCAACCACGTCATCCTGGCCACGAAGGTCCACGGCGTGATGAACAGCGAAGACCCCAACATGCAGGGGAACTCGCGGCGCCACATCATCGAGCAGTGCGAGGCATCCCTTCGTCGCCTCAAGACCGACTGGATCGACCTCTACCAGATCCACAGGCCGCAGTCGGACATCCCGATCGACGAGACGCTGCGAGCGCTCGACGACCTGATCCGCTCCGGAAAGGTGCGTTACATCGGCAGCAGCACCTACGGCGCGTGGCAGCTCGTCGAATCGATCTTCATCGCGAAGGAGCTGGGCACGCATCGGTTTATCTGCGAGCAGCCGCCGTACAACCTGCTGGACCGCCGCATCGAACGCGAGCTGCTGCCGATGGCGCGCACGTACGGCATGGCGATCATCCCCTGGAGCCCGCTCGCAGGCGGCCTGCTGAGCGGCAAGTACCAGCGCGGACAGGAGCCGCCGGAGGGCGCGCGCTTCGCCGACGCCAGCAACCCGATCTACCGCGCCCGCCTCAACGACCGCATCTACGATGTCATCGAAGGGCTACAGCCGATCGCCGACGCGAAGGGCTGCACGCTTTCGCAGCTCTCGTTGGCCTGGGTGCTGCACCAGCCAGGCGTCACCAGCCCGATCATCGGGCCGCGCACGATGGAGCAGTACGAGGACAACATGAAGGCGCTGGACGTCGAGATCACCGACGACGACCGCAAGCAGATCAACCGCGTCATCCACCGCGGCGACAGCGTCGCCCCGTTCTACGAGTCGGATTTTGGTCCGCATCAATATCGGTAGTGGCGGAGCCGTGCCTTAGAGCAGGATCTCGAAGCCCTCGCGGACGAAGTCGCGATCGTGCGTGAGGATCTGGCGGATGCCGTGATCGCCACAGATGATCATCGAGGAGCAGTCGGCGATGCTGTACTGCTTGTCGAGGCGAGTCGCATAAAGTTCGATGCTGCGGACGAGCAACTCTCGCGTGAACGAGATCACGGACACGCTCGGGTCTCCGAGTACCCGCGTCGCAAGCTCTGCGGCGAACGCGCGCGATCGCTCCTCAAATCGGGAGAAGTACGTCAGAACCTCAGCAAGGATGAGATCGCTGGTGACGAACGACGTATCCGACAACGCGAGCAACTGCGCAAAGGCTACCTGCGCCGCAGCGTGCAAATCGTCCCGTTCGTCAATCATCGCGACATAGAAGGCCGAATCGACGAAGACCGCTGTCAATCAGTCCTGCCGGGCCGTGCCATCGAGATAGTGGTCGAAATTCCTGGCGGCATCGCGTGGCATGCGCTCGCGCGCGTCCTCCGGGATGGAGCGAAACAACGCCCTCATCTGGAGCCAGAACTCCTCCGGCGGCAGCGACTTCGCCGCCGCTCGAACCCGCGGCACACTGCGCTTCTGAACCGGCTTTCGAATCGTCATGCGTGAAGTATAGCCGTTTCCGGACAACCCATCCGGCGCATGGATTCGCTCTACGGTCGTGTTCACCGACGCAATTCTGTATCCTCCACGCATGGCGCGCATCGTGATCGAGACGCTCCTCCGTCAGTTGAACGCCGCGTATCGCACGGACCCGTTCTGCGCCCTCCGCAGGAACGTCGAGAGCGTGCGGCCTGAGGAGTGGGACATCCGGCCGGCAACGTGGCAGGTCGCGGAGTTCGGCGCGGATCCGGAGCTGTCGATCGGCGACATGGTCGCCCACATCGCCGGCGCCAAGTTCATGTACGCGGACTGCGCCTTCGGAGGCGCATCGCTTGAGTGGACCGACATCGCGCTGCCACCAACACGCGACATGACATCGATGCTCGCGTGGCTCGACGAAGGCCACCGCGCGTTCGCCGATGGCCTCGCGGCGCTCCAGGACGACGCCGAACTGGCGGCCGAGCGTCCGGTGCCGTGGCGCATCCCGATGCGCCGTGACCAGCTGATCA
Organism: uncultured Dehalococcoidia bacterium; assembly: GCA_964458665.1. Classification (GTDB taxonomy): domain Bacteria; phylum Chloroflexota; class Dehalococcoidia; order DSTF01; family JACRBR01; genus JANXYW01. Next base: position 10,592 of record CAYWOO010000258.1, on the reverse strand, counting down.
GTATCATCATCAGCCACGACCTCTACCACTCAGGCGAGATCAACCGGCAGCGGTCGCTCATCCGCGGCGCGGAGGGCTGGGCGCGAACCGCAGCACCCGAAACGCGCCCTGGATAGGCGCATCTGGAGGCCTGCTTTCCGAACCGAGCCCGCAATATCACTCCGGACGGTATGATCCAATGCTCGGCGTTGATCGGACACCTGGCGAACACGCATCCGCGATGGGCTTCCGCGTACAGCGACTCAAGGAGCAAGACCATGGCGATTGGCACCTATTTCTCCCCGGCGTCCCTGAACGCCCAGCAGTACGCCGAGGCGATCAAGCAGCTCGAGGCCGCCGGCGCCGGTAACCCGAAGGGTCGTACGTATCACAGCGCTTTCGGTGCCGACGACCACCTCATGGTCTTCGAGGTCTGGGATTCCCAGGCGGACTTCGACGCGTTCGGCGCAACGCTGATGCCGATCCTGGCGAAGGTGGGTATTAATCCCGGCGAGCCGCAGATCATGCCCATCCACAACACCATCAAGGGGTAGCACGACAGCGTCGAGCTCACCAAGCAGTTGAAGGGTACGGGCGCGCCGTGCCCTTCAACGATCCACCCGACGACGCCCTCGGGCGTCGCCCTACGTGATCTTCCCGCCCGGCATGGATCGCCAGATGTAGCCAGACCAAGCGTTGGCGTACCCGTCTCGAGTCCGGCACGATGTACCGGATCCACCATCCGTGCCCTCCGTGTTCTTCGTGGATCGCCACCCTACAATGCGTACGCAACCCAAGGAGCCACGCGATGATCCCCACCCAGCCATTCGGCAAGACCGGCCACGACAGCACACGCACGATCTTCGGCGCCGCCGCGCTCTGGGGCGCGAGCGAAGAGGAGGCGGAGCGCACGCTCGAACTGCTCGACGGGCACGGCATCAACCACATCGACACCGCCGCCATCTACGGCCGCTCCGAACGCCGCGTCGGCGCGTGGATGCCCGCGCACCGCAAGCGATTCTTCCTCGCCACGAAGACCGGCGAGCGCACCTACGAGCAGGCGAAAGCCGGCTTCGAGCATTCGCTGGAGCGACTGCAGACCGACCACGTCGACCTGCTCCAGCTCCACAACCTCGTCGATGAAGGCGAGTGGGAGACGGCGCTCGGGCCCGGCGGCGCGCTGGAGTACGCCGTCGAGGCGCGTGCGCAGGGCCTGACGCGCCACATCGGCGTCACCGGGCACGGTGTCACTGTCGCCGCGATGCATCTGCGCAGCCTCGAGCGCTTCCCGTTCGATTCGGTGTTGCTGCCGTACAACTACGTGATGATGCAGAACCCGCAATACGCCTCCGACTTCGAGGCGCTCTCGAAGGTCTGCACAGAACGCGGCATCGCCTTCCAGACGATCAAGGGGATCACCCTTGGCCCGTGGAACGAGAAGGAACACACGCACGGCACGTGGTACGAGCCGCTGTCCCAATCGGCTGACATCGACCGGGCGGTCCACTGGGTGCTCGGCCGGCCGGGCGTCTTCCTCAACACCGCCGGCGACCTCACGCTACTCCCGAAGGTGTTCGACGCCGCCGAGCGTTACACGGCCCGAACATCGGATGCCGCGATGAACGCCCTCGTTTCGAAGAAAGACATGTCGCCGTTGTTCGTCTGATCTCAGGTTAGGACGGGCTTAGTTCGCGGGCGGGCGAGGGGCTCTATAGAAAAGGACGTACGTATGACGGCAGAACTCGACGGGCAGGTCGCATTGGTAACCGGCGGCGGGCGCGGCGTCGGGCGCGCGATCGCGCAGGCGCTCGCCGCGGCCGGAACAAGCGTGATGGTGTCCTCGCGCACGCAGGAGCAGCTCGACGAGACAGTCGCACTCATCACCACTACGGGCGGACGCGCCGCGGCGTTCGCGGCGGACGTAGAGCAACGTTCCGCCGTTGAGGCGATGGTCGCGGAGACGGAGCGCGTGCTCGGCCCGGTTACGCTCCTCGTCAACAACGCAGGTCTGGGAACCACCGGCGGCGTCGGACCGTTCGAGACGCTTGATATCGACGAAGTCCACCATCTGATCGACAACAACATGTTCGCCGCCATGCTCTGCACTCGCGTCGCGCTACCCGGCATGCTTGCGCGAGGGAACGGGCGCATCATCAACGTCGCGAGCGGCTCAGGCGTTGTCAGCCAACCCTTCTTGAACGCCTACAGCGTGGCCAAGGCAGGGCTGATTCGCTTCAGCGAGAACCTTGCCCTTGAGATGAAGGGACGCGGCGTCACGGTCTTCGCGATCACGCCGGGCATGGTGCGAACGAAGGCGACCGAGTTGATCTGGACGGTGCGCAAGATGGACCCCCTCCCTGGCATCTTGGGGAGCTTGCACGGCCCGCCACATGAGAACCTTGCCGACGACGATTCATGGCAGCCGGCCGAGCGTGCAGGCGAGCTCTGCCGTTTCCTCGCATCGGGCGCTGCTGATCGCCTAAGTGGCCGCTTCTTCTCGACGTACTTCGATGAGGCTGAGATTGTCGCGCGCGCCGACGAAGTCGAACGCGACATGCTGTACACGCTGCGCGTGCCGACGCTGTACGGTGTCGAACGGCCAATCACGCCGGAGGACCTCCGCAAGATGCGCGAGTAGCGTGAGGAACCCCTCTTCACGACGTGGAGAGGGGGCAGGGGGCGAGGTGCTCGATCCTCACCCTCTTCGCGTGCCCTTCGTGCTCTTCGTGGTTTCCTACCCGCGGCGCCGCCCCACGACGCCGCCGAGGCACCCGGCCAGTAGCACCCCGCCCGCGCCAAGCAGCGCAACCGGCAGCAATAGATCCCCGAGATCCACCTCAACGCCCGCGCTTCCGGTACCGGTAGCCGGCAGTTTCGTGCCAGCGGCGGGCGCTGTCACCGGCCCACCCGTCCCTCGCCGCCCGAGGAAGATCTCGCCCGCCGCCTGAGATGGCTCGCGGAAATTCGAAGGGCCCGAGCCCACCGCCAGCACCGTATCGTCGTTCCAGTACAGCACGCTTCCCGCAAAGTCGTTCGTCGCCACGCGCGGCCGCGGCCCCGCGCCGTCGACCGCAACCCAGTCCGTCTTGAGCGCATCCCGGTTGCCGTTGTAGTCGATGATCTCCAACTTGGCGCCCTTGTCACCTTTGTCGATATAGAGAACGATGCAGGTGCCGTTGAGCGTCGTGTGCACGACCGGCGTCGGATCAATGTCTACTACGTACCCCGCGCCACGCAGGCCCGCGACGAACCTTGCGGTACCTGGAGAGTCCTCTTTCGCGCTGGCCGCCGTGACCGCCGACAGCGCGACAATCGCCAACGTCATGGTGATTGCCCCTGCGATGCTGAAGCTCCTGATGTTCACCTGGTCTCCTCCTGTAACTTCGCGCCGTCCCCGACGCACTCGATGCTTGCCTCCGAGCCGATCATCGCCCCGGATCACCAGGCAGCACCCGACGCCACGCCAGCGCATCGACGACGCCCAGCCAACGGACACCAGCGGCAGGGCGACGCCAGATTCGCCCAGGGCGCAGTCGCAATTGCGCCATGGAGCAGGTAGCGTGCTGGCGCGTCGTAGCGATGGCGCCAGATGGGCACCTCACCCCGCCCTTCGGGCGACCCTCTCCACGACGTGGGGAGGGTGACGCGGCTTGCGCCGCGTTAACAGCCGGGGGCGGCTGTCCTACATGTCTTCGCGCATCCCGTGCATCATTGCCGTCACGTACGCGAACCTCCGGTGGCGTATCACGATGTAGCTGAAATACGTGATCACGATTGCGCCGCGAGCACTACCTGGGTCGTCTCCAGCCACCCGGCGCAGCTATAATCGAGCGCCCGCCGACCAGCGACCCCGCGACCGACGACTGGAGACCGACACCCATGCGCGAGAACGCAGCGAAGGCGAAGTGGCGGCGCGGCGAAGTCACACACGGCGCCTGGCTCTCGATCCCGAGCGCATTCTCCGCGGAGACGGTCGCCCAAGCGGGGTTTGACTGGGTGTGCATCGACATGCAGCATGGCGTCATCGACTATCAGGTCGCCGTGACGATGCTGCTGGCGCTGAGCACCGGCAGCTGCACGCCGATCGTCCGCGTGCCCTGGAACGAGCCCGGCATCATCGGCAAGATGCTTGACGCCGGCGCGATGGGGATCATCATCCCGATGGTGAACAGCGTCGACGAGGCGCGTGCAGCCGTCGCCGCCTGCCGCTATGCCCCGGTCGGCGCGCGCAGCTACGGTCCGACCCGCGCGGCCCTGTACGCCGGCGCCGACTACTTTGTGAACGCAAATGACCAGGTGGCCTGCATCCCGATGATCGAGACGAAGCGCGCGCTCGACAACCTCGACGCCATTCTCGACGTGCCTGGCATCGACGCCGTCTACGTCGGGCCCGCCGATATGAGCATCACGCTGGGGCTGGCGCCCGCCATGGATAACGGCGGGGCGTTCGAGGAAGCGCGGCTGCGCATCGCGGCGGCCTGCGCCACGCGCGGCATCACAGCCGGCATCCACGCCAATGCCTCGCTGGCGGCGAAACATGCTGCCGCCGGCTACCAGATGATCACGATCACCAGCGACATCGCCGCGATCGCGACAGGCGCGGCCGCGGATCTGGCGTCCGTGCGCGGCGCGGCGAACGAAACGGCGAAGCCCCACTACCCGTAGGCGCCGCCCGGGTTACTGCGCCTCACTGTAGGGGCGGCCCTGCGTGGCCGACCATGTCCGGAGGGCACGATCGTTCCGGCAAGCGTCATCTCCCCATGCCTATGATCCACGGCGAAGCGACGGATCTACTCCATCCAGCAAACTGCACCGCTCATGCCATGACCCGCGGATCCGACGCTAGTCGACGCGCTCGATCTCCAGCGGCTGCTCGTACAGCGGATCCGGGCTCGCGTTCATCAAGTCCGCCAGCACCGACGTCAATGCATTGAGGCTCACGGCCTCCGCGTCGAATCGGACCACAACACGCGGTGGGTCTTCGGCGGCGAATCCATCCACGTCGAGAACGCCCGACGCCTTCGCGAGCGCAACCAGTACGCCGCTCGCGCAATAGCTGTCGTCGCACCGCAGGCTCTTCGAGCGAAACTCGACCGCGCCACTCCCGACATCCCGCACCTCGAGCAGGTGCTTCCGCGCCTGCACGTTCCCGAGAAGTCGCAACGACTTCGGCGGATCGGCTCCGTCCGTGCCCGCCGTGGCCGCCGTCAGGTACTCCCGCATGAGACCCACGCTCAGCTGCCCCGAATACGTCGCTCGGATCACTCCATCGCTGTCCACGAATACGGTGTGCGACAGCCCGTAGACGCCGTAGCTGTCCGACACCACAAGCGTCGGATCCATTGCCACACGAAACGACGGCGCGTCCAGCTCGTCAAGAAACTCGCGCGCGCTGGCCGAGTCCTCGCCCGAATTCACCGCTACTACGCTAAATGCATCCGCACCCGCGTCGTCCTGCACCGCCTTCAAATCGGACATTTCGGCCAGGCAACTGCTGCACCACGTCGCCCAGAAATTGATGACGGCCGGCTTCCCGCGCAGGTCGCTCAAGCGCACGGTAGACCCGTCCGGGCCGGTAGCGGTGAAGTCACGTGCGACACGCCCCTGCCGCACACCGACCGCCGTGTCGGGCGCGTGGGGCGTGTCGACCAGTACGGGCCGCGGCGTGCTCGCGTTGCCGCCGCGCGGCGCCAGCAGCCAGAACGCCGCGCCGGCCACCGCCATCAACGGCACCGCAATGAGCAGCCGCCGCCAGTCGATCAAGCCCGAACCGCGCTTCGCCATGGTTTCACGTTTCGACGCCGCAATCTGCCGCGCCTCCACCCGTTTTCGGCATGTCGAAATTAGTCATGTCGCGCAGTTCGAACCTAGAGACGATTGTGTTTCGTAATTTGTTCTTTCGCGAAACGCGCCACGCGCGCCACGCGCGAGCACGCCGCCCGCCGCAAATGTTGCGGGAGATGACGCGCCTCATCGATACGGTGTCAAGCGGGGAGTTTTCAGTTGTCGACAAAATGTAGACAACCGAACGCCGCCCTGTGCGTCTCAGGGCTGCGGACTCGGAGCGGGCGCGTCGGGCGGTGCTCATGTGGTGGCGGCAGCAGAACTCCACCAGAACTTCGGGTCGTATCGTGGCCAACCGAGTCGTCGTCATGTGTGAACTATACCCGTGCGGGCGGCGATCCGGGTCAGCGCTTCAAGCGCCGAGGTTGAAGTCGATCTGCTTCGCCACCCGCGCGCGGGCGGTCTGCGGAGCGCGCCTACAACAAGCTTCTGTGCTCTCTCGATCTTTGTTGTGAATCCGTCGCTTGCCAGCGCGCGGGTGGCGCGCTATCGTAGCGACACAACCGCATAGTTCAGTGACGGGAGCCCCGGACGGAGGGGCTGAGAGGGCCGAGACGGCCGACCGTTTGAACCTGCCCGGGTCATGCCGGCGAAGGGACACGACGTACCTCGACGCCGCTGTTCCTCAGCGGCGTTTCTGCTGTCCCGGTTCACCATCCGAAGGAGGAGTACCATGCCGCAGCCCTCGAACACGACTCCCGTCGCCGCGTCCGCAGCCGGCCGCAAGCAGTACCTGAACGGCCGCGACCCTGACATCCGTGTGCCCGTGCGCGAAGTGCCGATCTCCGGCGGCGGTGAGCCGTATGTGCGGCTCTACGATACGAGCGGGCCCTACACCGACCCATCGGCCGCGACCGACATCCGGCGTGGGCTGGCGCCTCTGCGCGAAGCGTGGATCCGCGCGCGGGCAGACGTCGAGGAGCACCCGGCGCGCGCCGTGCAGCCCCGCGACAACGGCCTGCGACCGGATGATCCTCGCGCCAATATGGATGTGTTCCCCGCACTCCAGCGCACTCCCCTTCGAGCGAAGCTTGGCGGCGCTGTCACGCAGCTGCACTATGCGCGGCGCGACATGATCACGCCCGAGATGCGGTTCGTGGCCCAGCGCGAGAACGTGGAGCCGGAGTTCGTGCGATCGGAGGTCGCGCGCGGCCGCGCGATCATCCCTGCCAACGTCAACCACCCCGAGAGCGAGCCGATGATCATCGGGCGAAACTTCCTGGTGAAGGTGAACGCCAACATCGGCAACTCGGCCGTGGCGTCATCGATCGAGGAGGAGGTCGAGAAGATGACGTGGGCGACGCGCTGGGGCGCCGACACGGTGATGGACCTGTCCACCGGGCGCCACATCCACACTATCCGCGAATGGATCATCCGCAATTCGCCGGTCCCCATTGGCACGGTGCCGATCTACCAGGCGCTGGAGAAAGTCGGCGGCAGGGCCGAAGAACTGACCTGGGAGATTTACCGCGACACCTTGATCGAGCAGTGCGAGCAAGGCGTGGATTATTTCACGATTCACGCCGGCGTGCGCCTCGCCTACATCCCCCTCACCGCCAGCCGCGTCACCGGCATCGTCTCGCGCGGCGGCTCGATCATGGCGGGCTGGTGCCTGGCGCACCACGAGGAGAACTTCCTCTACACCCACTTCGAGGAGATCTGCGAGATTATGCGCGCCTACGACATCGCGTTCTCGCTCGGCGACGGCCTCCGCCCCGGCTGCATCGCCGACGCCAACGACGAGGCGCAGTTCGCCGAGCTCGAGACACTCGGCGAGCTGACCGGCATCGCGTGGGAATACGACTGCCAGGTCATGATCGAGGGCCCCGGCCACATCCCCATGCACCGCATCGAGGAGAACGTCGAGAAGGAGATCGAGATCTGCCGCGACGCGCCGTTCTACACGCTAGGGCCCCTCACGACCGACATCGCTCCGGGATACGATCACATCACCTCGGCGATCGGCGCGGCGATGATCGGCTGGTTCGGGACGGCGATGCTGTGCTACGTGACGCCGAAGGAGCACCTCGGCTTGCCCAACAAGGAGGACGTCAAGCAGGGCTTGATCGCGTACAAGATCGCCGCCCACGCCGCCGACCTCGCCAAGGGCCATCCGCGGGCGAGGGAGTGGGACGACGCGCTCTCCAAGGCACGCTTCGAGTTCCGGTGGCGCGACCAGTTCAACCTGTCCCTCGATCCCGAGACCGCCGCGGCGTACCACGACGAGACGCTTCCCGCGGACGGCGCCAAGGTCGCGCACTTCTGCTCGATGTGCGGGCCGAAGTTCTGCTCCATGGAGATCACGCAGCAGATCCGGGACTATGCCGCGGAGCACGGGATGGAGGGCCGGGAAGGCTCGGTCGTCGAAAGCGGCCTGCGCGACAAGGCCGAGGAGTTCAAGCGCAAGGGCTCCGAGCTGTACGTCAAGTCGTAACGGTCGAGCGGAGCACGACGCTCGGCGTCAATCCGATGGAAGGGCCAGGTTCGAGGTGAGATCGTCTCGGCGCACCCAGATGGCTCCGACCCCGGCCGGCGAGTAGTTCTCTTCCACGTACCCGGTGACCTCCTCCGAGAGGTAGGCGAGGTCGTCGTCCAGCGCCACGATCTGCGGGGCGATTCGCCCGGAGCGCAGGTCGTCGCACAACCGGCGCTTGTCGTCGGGACTCAGCATGGCGCGCAGCTCCCAGTTGAGAAAGCCGTAGAAGAACGCGTGCGGTCGAAAGACGCCGTATCCGGTCGCGCCGTCGAGCACGGTCTGGTCCGGTCGCGTGTGCTCCATGACGTAGCGAATCCCCTGGAGCTGCTCGCGGGAGCTGCGGGGAGCAGCGGCGCTCATCGACCACACGGGGTGCAGGCTCACCAGGACGAGCACCGCCGCGGCCGTGACGTCACGAGGCCACTGTCGCGCGCGCCCCACGAGGCCGGCCCCGACCACCGCGAAGCGGCCGGCGAGCATCGCGAGCAGCGGCAAGCCCATCAGGAAGTACTGCGGCCAGGGAGCCGGAATCACGAACGCCCCGGCGCCCACGGAGAGCGCGCCGAGGACGATCGCGAGCTCACCGCGCCGCACGCTGCCCCGGAGCAGCCCTCGCACGATCACGACCGCCAGACCGGCGATTCCGAGTGCCACGGTCAGCGGATTCTGCCGCACGAGCGTGCCGACGGTCTCGAGCGCGGAGAACCGGGCATCCCACCTCAGGTTGTAGAACACGTTGAGCTCGACGAACGGCCCGAGAGCGCCCTGCGTCGCGAAGAACGCGGACGCCGTCACGAGCGGTGCGACGAGACCGGCGACGAACAGCGCGACGCTCCTCACGGCGGTCGGGAGCGATCCTGCGACGCGCCGGTCCGTCGCGCTCCAAAGCACGGCGCCCACAAGCCCCGGAACGGCGAACAGCGCCTTCTGCGTGAACAGGATCGCGATCCCGGCCGCGAGGCCCGCCCCGAGAACAAGCCGCTTCGAACGGCTGGCCCGCGCAACCAGCAGGAAGGAAACCAGCAGGCACGGCACGGAGAGCAGATCGGGACGGATCTCGAGCGCCTTCGCCTGGAACATCAGCGTCGTCGTCAGAAAGACGACCGCTGCCCAGGCAGTTCGCCGGTCCCACACCTCCCGGGCCAGCGCGAAGGTCAGGGCCGCGATCGCGAGGGTCATGAGCCACATGGAAAAGCGCGCCAGGAAAATCGCGGCGAAGGCGTTGTCGGCGCTCGATCCGACCTGCAGCAGGCTCAGCATCGGCGCCAGCAGGTACGACAGTCCGGGGGTGTGGTGCTCGAAGAAGTCGGCGTAGGGCACCATGCCCTGAGAAACGCACCACGCGGCATGAAGGTGCTGGAATTCGTCGGGGTCAAAGAACCGGCTGCGAATCAGCGACGCCTGGTGCAGGAGGACGACGGTGACGAGCGCCGCGGCGACGAGCGGGAGCGCTCCACCAGGTTCGACCGCGCGTTCGAGGTATGCACGACGCCGCAAGACTTTGCCCTGCGGTCAGGACGCCTGTTCTCCCCCCGAACCGGGCTCTTGTACACCGTCACGGTCTTCGAATCAAGCCCCTGCCCGAGTTGACGGAACCTCGGCCAGGGTGCCGCCGCGGCTGCGGGCGTACTCCAGCATCAACCCCAGGCTCCGGTCGTAGCTCGCCGTCCCGCCCTCGACGCGGTTCGATTTCAGGTAGGCGTCGTTGATGCGCTCCGCGACGCGCGAGCCCGGTCCTTCGAACCCGGCCCAGAACGCGTGCTCGTCGTCGATGTCCCTCTGCACCCCGGGCGATCGCATCTCGATCAGTGCCGCGGCACGATCGCGGTCGACCGACCGCAGGGCGCTCAGGAGCTGACCCTGGGCGAAGCGGTACGCCGAGTACCGGACCAGCGCGTCATCGGCAAACGACGCGATCACGAAGCCCACGAAGTTGGCCTCGTCCTCGGAGGCCGATCCTCGCTGGTGCGCCTTCTCGTGCGCCATCGCGTGAGGCTGGGCGATCGCCGGCATCGAGCCGTTGACGGTCGGCTCTCCGGTGAACGGCATGTAGAACCCGCCGAGGTGCAGGAGGCTCAGCACGCGGCTCGAGCACGGTCGCTTGGCTCGGCCGTACCTTAGGTCGCCGACCTCCGGAATGCCGATCGCCTTCGTGCCTTGCAGCCACGCGGCATCGATCGAGCGCTCCATCGCCGACGGCTCCTCGGGCATCGGGGTCGGAACGCCGAGGTCGCGGACCCCGTGCAGCTCGAGGTAGGCATCGTTACCCGCGACGACCATCTCGGCGGCGAGG
>CAYWOO010000257.1:0-2777 GCA_964458665.1 uncultured Dehalococcoidia bacterium | reverse complement strand
GATCACAACCTTCTCGCCATCCTCGCGATAGGCCTGTGCGAGTTTGGCAACGCTCGTGGTCTTTCCCGTACCGTTGACGCCGACGACCAGGATCACCGCGGGCCGGCCCGGCGGCGGGTCATCCTCCTCGCCCCAGATCCGTCCCTTCTCCGTACCGCTACGCAGCGTGGCAACCAGCGCCTCCTTGAGGATCGCCTTTACCTGCTCGCCGTCCTTCACGCGCTCCTGCTCGACGCGCATCTGCACTGCGCCCAGGACCTTCTGCGTCGTCGAAACTCCGGTGTCCGCGCCGATCAGCAGCTCCTCCAGCTCATCCCAAACTCCATCATCGATCTTGCCGCGATCGAAGATGCCGGAGATGCCGCTGAACCAGCCCTTGCGCGTACGTTCAAGCGCCTGCTCGGTCTTCTCGTCCGTCTCTTTCGTGCGCTTGAAAATGCGTAACAGCTCGTCCCTCCTCCAACTCGCGTCCGCGCCATTCTATCCGCTACCAACCCCGCGCCGTAGCCCGGCCGAAGCAGCCGCTCGCACCAAGGAAGATGATCGCGTAGGGGCGCACCGCTGTGCGCCCTGCTCGTTGCGCGATTCACGTTCGGGATCAAAAGAGAAGGCTCGCTGTGTCACGCGGACCCCCTCCCCCTTCCGCGCGCCAACGATCCAGATCGTGCGGGAACCTTCATCCAGTCCCTCTCCCCCAGTGGGAGAGGGTGGCCGATAGGCCGGGTGAGGGACCCGCGTCACGCTTCGTCGACGTGTACGTCCTCGAGCTTCAAACTCAAGATGCGCGACACGTTGTCCGCGCCCATCGACACGCCGTAGATCGTGTCCGCCGTCTCGATCGTCCGCCGGTTGTGCGTGATGATGATGAACTGCGTCCGCTCCGACAGCGCCCGCAACTCCTCGACGAACCGTCCTACGTTCGCTTCATCCAGCGCCGCATCAACCTCGTCCAGCACGCAGATCGGCGACGGGTTCGCCTGCAGCAGCGCAAACAATAGCGCCACGGCCGTCAGCGATCGCTCGCCGCCTGATAGCAGCGCCAGCGATCCCAGCTTCTTCCCCGGAGGCTGCGCCACAATCTCGACGCCCGGCAGGCCGTACTCGTCCGTCTCCCCCAGCTCCAACCGCGCCGTACCACCCCGGAAGAATGCGCTGAAGTAGCGCTCGAACTCTTGGTTCACGGTCTTGAACGTCGTGCGAAACCGCTCGCGGATCTCCGCCTCCAGCTCGACGATCGCATCGTTGAGCTGCGCTTCCGCCTGCTGCAGATCATTCAGCTGCCCCGACAGGAAGTCGAACCGCTCGCGGCTGTCCGCGTACTCCGTCGCCGCTTCTTCGTTGATCGGCCCCAGCGACCGAATCGTCGCGCGCAGATCGGCGATGCGGTCCCGCACCTGTGTCGCATCGATCGTCGAGCCGCCGCGCATCGGCGGCAGATCCGGCTCCTCGCCATCCTCCGAGCGCAGCCACGGCGGCAGATCACCCGCTGCCTGCGCTGGCGCGTATGCCTCCGCTGGTTCGTATTCCGGCTCCACGTCGATCTGCGGCGCCGGGACGCGCTCAATCTCGCCCTGCGCCGTCGCGACAAAGCCTTCCGCCTGCAAGCTCTCGCGCAGCGTCTCCAACTCGTCGCGTCGCGTCCGCGACTCGTTCTCGGCGTCGACCAGCGCGCGCTCCGCGCCACGCAGCTTCTCGTTCGATGCAGCGAGCTGCGCCGTCATCGAGCGCTCGCGCGACTCGAACTGCGCCAGCTCCCGGCGCGCGGGCTCCAGCTCCTGCTGGAGCGTGCCAACCTCCGCGGCCTTCGCGGTCAGTTCGCGCTCCGTCGTCGCCAGCCGTGCGGCGATGGTCTGCGCCTCCTCGAGCGACTTCTCGCGCTGCTCATCCTTCTGCGCGATCTGGCGCACCAGCCGCTCTCGCGCGGCACGCTCGCCCGCGGTCGCCTGCCGCTCCGTGCGGAACGCGCCGTCGAGATGCGCAACCTGCGCCGCCTGCTCCGAAACGCTCGCCGCCAGCGTCGCCCGCTCGGCCTCCAGCGTCACGATCGCCACGCGTTCGTGCTGCTCGCGCGCCGCGGCGTCCTGCGCTTCGGCCGCCTTCGCCTTCCGCGTCGGCTCATCCTGCGCGCGCTGTGCTGCCAGCGCAGCGATCTGGTCCTCGTGCCGTTGTCCACCGTCGCCGATCGCCCGCAACCGCTGTCGGAATAGCGCAAGCTGCGCCTTCGACGCGGCCATCTCGGCATCGATGTTCGCCTTGCGCGCGCGCAGCCCGTCGATCGTCGTCGCCAACTCGTCGGCGCGTCGCAGCGCTTCGTCCTGACGCCGCGCCGTATCTAGCAGAGCTGCTTCGCGCTCTGCGAGCAGCGGCTGTAGCCGCGCCAACTCCAGCGGCAGATCTGCGACTTCGCGTTCGTGCACAAACGACGCCTGCACAGTCGACATCGATCCTGCCGCAACCGAGCCGATCGGCCGCACGAGTACACCATCCAGCGTCGCGACGGCGCCGGCCATACCGCGCCGCACGACGCGCTCCGCGAGCGACACATGCTCGACGATGACCGTCCGCCCCAGCAGCGTGTCGATCATCTTGCGGTACTTCGAGTCGCACTTCACGAGCCCCGACGCGACGCCGACGATGCCGCGCTCCTTAATCAGGTGCAACGGCCGCATCTCCTGGAGGTGGTCGAGCGCGTACATCATCGCCCGGCCGGCGTCCCCCGCCAGCAGAAGCTGCACCGCTGCGTTCACGTCCGTCTCGCGCTCCATCACGATGGCGTA
>CAYWOO010000256.1:0-12598 GCA_964458665.1 uncultured Dehalococcoidia bacterium | reverse complement strand
GCTCCGCGCAGCGACCAGCAGCGCATGCAGACGCATTGGGGTTCGAAGTCCGCGTCGTGGTCCGACTCGGCCATGCTGCTGTACGAGGAAGCCGTGCAGCGGCAGTGGAGCAGCGCGACCGACATCCCGTGGACCGAGATGCCGGAGCTTTCGGAAGACCTTGAGTTGGCGATGTCGCAGCTCTGCACGTTCCTTACGCAGGTCGAATTCATCGCCGGCGATGTGCCGGGCATGTACGCACCCAACGTCAGCGGCGAATACTTCGAGATCGCCCTCTTCCTCGCCTCGCAGATCATGGACGAAGCGCGCCACCTCGATGTCTTCCGCAAGCGCGCGCTCGCGAACGGCATCGGCCTGCTGAAGGCAGGGCCGGGTGCAATCGGCCTGCTGGTCGCGCAGGACTTCACAGAAATGGCATCGACGCTCCACCTCGTCGGCGAAGGCTTCGTGCAGTCGATGTTCCGCATGGGCGAGATGTTCGCGCAGACGGAAGTCGACAAGCGCATGTTCCGGCTGGCCGCACAGGACGAAAGCCGCCACGTCGCATTCGGCGTCATGCACATGAAGCACGTGATGGAGACGCAGCCGGAACGCCGCGACGAGATCCACACGTACCTCGACCGCATGGAAGGCAACCTCGGCGCCGGATCGACGCAGGCCGGACTGACCGGCGGCGGCGAGACGGGTGAGGCGCTGGCGATTCTGCTGGGAGGTGGCACCACCGAGACGCAGTTGCGCGAGGGCTACGGCAAGCTGCTGGCGATCCGCAAGCGCCAGGTGAACGAGTACATGCACCGGCTCGACGTCGTCGGCCTCGGCGACCGCCGCCAGCGCATGAATCCGTTCATGGCGATGCTGCTGGACCCGCCGAAGAACTAGATGTTCGTGGTTGGAGGTTAGAGGTTGGAATCTCCAGCCGATCACCTCAACCCGGAACGAAGCGTAAGGGCACACGCGGTGGCGTGCCCTTGCTCGCAAACGGGACCGATTCACATCACATGTAGGGGCGCAGCCTGCTGCGCCAGCATCGGGCGACCATATCGTCCATGAGACAGGACAGGATCTCCCATGGCAGAAGCTGAAACGAAGACAGAAGAACCGATCGCGCCGCAGATCCCAGGTATCCTCACGCCGCCCGCGCTCGACATGAGCTGGTCGAAAGTGCCGACGGAGCGCCCGCCGAAGCCGGTGATCGGCGCTGAGGGTTTCACGCTTCGGCTCGCCGATGCCGGCGCCTACGCGTGGGTGCCGGATGTGTGGCCGTACGAAAACGACACGCCGCGCGGCTCGTTCCCTTCAAGGGACATGGGCCTGCCTGCGCCGTACACCATCTTCAACAAGGCCGATGTGTGGGCCGAGAACGCCGCCGACTTGTACGAGTTGGGGATCAAGGAGCAGTGGAAGCCAGCGACGCAGATCTCGTGGGGATCGATTGAGCCGTTAGCGGACCACATCGAAGCGGCGATTGACCAGATCGTCTCGAACTTCTCAGAGCAGGCGTACAACTCAAGCGCGGTGTTGATGGGCAGCCTGAAAGACATCTCGTACGGCTTTCACGAAGTCAAGCTGTACCTGTCGACCCAGGTGTTCGACCACGCCCGCCACGTCGAGGCGTTCCGCAAGCGCGCGCTGGCGAACGGCGGCGGCCTCGGCGTGCAGACACCGGGCTTCTTCAATCGCACGGTATCGGCGTCCTTCAAGTTCACGGAGATGATCATCTACATGAACGTGATCCGCGGCTCGTTCATGCTGGCCGTGTGTGAGATGGGCGAGAAGATCGGCCGCTCGCAGGCCGACCGCCAGCTCTTCGAGCTGACGGCGAACGACCTGCGCCGCCACCTTGCGTTCGCCATCGAGCACCTCCGCTTCTACCTGTTGATGGGCGACGATCGGAAGCGCCGCAACATCCGCGTCTGGCTGGAGCGCGGCGAGATCATGATGGCCGCCGACCTCAAGCGCGACAAGCCGCTGCGGGAGGCGTTCATCCTCGCGCTCGGCGACACCGTCGCGAAGGGCAAAGAAGGCCTGAAGGCGCTGCGCGAGGCGCAGCTCCGCAAGTACCTGTTGACGCTGGAAGCAGCGACCTACCGCGGCCACGGCGACCACGTCACCCAGTCCATGCGCGAAGCAATCGAGAACCCGTAGCCGGTCGTTAGTGATTAGTCTTGTTGTAGAAGAGGCGGCCAGATGGCCGCCTCTTCTTCGCATCGCACGACACCCGCGGTAGGGCGAACAGTGACCGCGTAGGGTCGTGCCGTAGTCCGCCCTTCTCGGTCTGCCGCATCTCCCACATACTGTGGCAACCCAAGCCGTTACGCTCGGAGGGACAGGTCATGCCCCACACCTACCTGCAAACCCGCCGCGAAGGCGCGGTCCTTATCGTCACGATGGTCAACCCGCCGAGGAATTTGCTCAACGCGCCCATGGTCGAAGAGCTGCTCGCGCTCATCGATACGCTGCCGGACGACCACGATACACGAGTGCTCGTGCTCACGGGCGGCGCCGAGGGCATCTTCATCACGCACTACGATGTCGGCGAGTTAAGCACGCTGTCGGATGCGGTGCGCGGCTCGGCCACGCCGGCTCCTGCGGCCGAGGCGAGCGCAGATCGTCCGCCGCGGCAGCTGCATCCGCTGAACCGGCTCTCGCTCAAGCTGGCGGCGCTGCCGCAGCCCGTCATCGCCGCCGTCAACGGCACGGCGATGGGCGGTGGCTGCGAGTTGGCGCTCGCGTGCGACTTCCGCATCATCGCACGCGGCGGCGTCTTCGGTTTGCCCGAGGTGCGCGTCGGCATCCTGCCGGGCGCCGGTGGCACGCAGCGCATGGCGCGCATGCTCGGCACGGCGAAGGCGATGGAGCTGATCATGCTCGGCAACGCCGTCGATGCCGATGAGGCGGCGCGCCTCGGCCTAGCGCACCGCGCCGTCGACGCGGACCGCCTGATGCCCGAGGTGATGGCGCTGGCGAACGAGCTGGCGGGCCACCCGCGCCTCAGCATCGCGCTGATCAAGCAGTGCATCCGTCAGGGCATCGAGATGCCGCTGGAAGACGCGCTCCACTTCGAGTCGGACGCCTTCATGCAAACGATGCGCTCGGAGGACGCGTCGCGACTCATGCGCGCGTATTTGGCGAGCGAGCGCCCCCTCAACGAGCAGTAATCTGGTGTCGCGGGCACCCGTCCGGAAGTGCGGAGGAGCGATGACGATGAGCGGTACACGCAAGGCGAAGGTCCTTGGCGAGGACGGGACGGAGATCTCGTTCGAGTGGGTATACGAGGGGGCAGAGGCGTGCACGTGGACGCGCGATACCGAACATTGGACATCGCCGATGCCCCCGATGGAGCTGTGGCTACACGAGCACTGGGCGGCGGGCGCGGATCGCGCCTGGGCGGAGGCGAACATGGAGCCGCCGGCGATGTTCTATCGCTTCCAGTACGCTGGACCCTTCCTCTACGCGCGCGAATCAATGTACGAGCCGGAGCGCATGATGCGCGCCGCGCTGCGCTATCGGGAAGTGGCGCGAGATTACGGCGGCGCGTTGACATTCTGGAGGTCGTACTGCCGTCCCCGCATCGAACAGGTGTGCCGGGATCTGGCGGCACTGGGTGGGAGCACATCGCTGCTGCAGACGGCGGAGCTGTGGGCGTATGGGTTTCACCAGACGTTTACGTCACTCGTTCCACTCTTTGAGCCGGCCATGCAATTGGGCGCGATGCTGGGTGGAGCCTTCGGTGAGATATCGCTGGACGTCGCGGAGCTGACCCTGGCCGGCGAGAATCCGACGCAGGCGATCGACAGCGAGATCTGGGAACTTGCCGAGCTGGCGCGTGCGGTGCCGGCGGTGACGCAACTACTGGCGGCGGACCGCGACGTGATTGCGGCGCTGCGGCGCGAGCCGGCGGCTGCGCCGTTTGTCGCGGCGTTCGATGCCGTAATCATGCGGCACGGATCGCGGGCGCAGGGGTGGGAGCTGACATCCACGACCTGGCGTGAGTGTCCGGAGGCGATGCTTGCGCTCGTGCGGGCGCGGATGGAATCAGGCGGCGCCTCACCCGCCGAAGTCGCAGCGGGCAGCGCGGCGCGGCAGCAAGCGGCGAAGGAGCGCGCGCTCGCACAGCTGTCCGAAGAGAAGCACGCGGAGTTCACGCGAGTGTTGTCGCATTTGGACGGCTACGTGAACATCCGCGAGGATCGGGCGTACTGGCAGATGGTGCTATCGGGCGAGGTTCGCGGGCTGCTGCTGCGCACCGGGGAACAGCTGGTGTCGAGCGGCCGGATCGACCGCCCGGATGACGTCTTCTTCCTTGAACCGGACGATATCGAGGCCGGCGCCGCGTCCGATTTGCGGTCGTTGGTGATCGAGCGGCGGCGTGCATGGGAGGCGTGGCGCGGCGTCGTTGCACCGGCGACAATCGGGACGCCGGCCGCGGCGGGGACAGCGACCGTGGAGGCGGCGCCAAACGAACTGCGGGGTTCGGCGGCCAGCCGCGGCGTGGTCACCGGCACCGCGCGGATCATCCACAGCCCGGAGGAGGGCACGCGCCTGCGACCCGGCGACATCATGGTGTGTGTGATGAGCACGCCCGCGTGGACGCCGCTCTTCGCCATCGCCGGGGGCATTGTCAGCGAGACGGGCGGGGCGCTGTCGCACCCGGCGATCACGGCGCGCGAGTACGGCATTCCGGCGGTGGTGGCCGTGAAGGATGCGCTTGCGCGCATACGGGATGGCCAGACGGTGACGGTCGATGGGGCCGCCGGCATCGTCCGTCTGGACGCGTAAGAGATGTGAGCCACGTGACACCTCCCGCGAATTTCGCTCGGAAGCCTACACCCGCCGCATGCGCGCCGCGAACACGCCCGGAATCTCCGACATGCCGCGCCAGTCCAGCAACGGCGCCTCCGCATCTTCAGGGAACGCCGGTTCTTCGATCGCTTCCATCACGAAGCCATGCGCGAAAAACGCGCCCAGCAGCGCCTCCAGCGGCCGGTCGACGTACACCTGCAGCAGCGCCTGCCCCTTCACGTTGCCGCTTCGCATCGGGACCACGGACTTGTACCCCGATACTTTCACGGAGCGGATCGTCCGCCACTCGCCCGGTGGATCCTCGACCGACTCCGCCATCAGCACCGTCTTGTCGGTGTTGAAGCATGGATGCGAGACGGAGAAGACGAACACGCCGTTCGGCTTCAGCCAGCGGTGCGCGGCCGCGATCAGCGGCTCGATCTCCGTCATCGTCATGAGGACGCCCGTGCAGGTAACCGCATCGAACGCGCCGTCGGGCAGCATCGCAAGCTGCGCCGGGTCGGTCGCATCGAGGACGTGGTACGCGATGCGATCGCCGTACGCCGCAGATCGCGACCGGGCGCGCGCGACGAGTTCGTCGGCGAAGTCGAACGCCGTCACGCGCGCGCCGAGATCGGCGAGTTTGCGCGCGAAGTGTCCGTTGCCGCATCCCGCGTCGACGATCGCGAGACCGTCGACCGCCCCCAGCATCCGCAACATCGGCGGGTCGATCAGCACGTCCTGAAACGGCTGTCCGCGGTCGCGCGCCTCGTCCCATGAAGCGGCATTGTCATTCCACGCCGCGCGCGATTGTTCATTCAGGTGCGCAGTCGATGGCGTGTCGTGATCTTCTGGCACCGTGCCCCTCCGCTCCAACAAGAAGATGGCGAGTTCCGTGCGCATGACTAGTCCCGCGGCTTTGTGATCTTGTCGACTTCCGCCATGTCTTCGGGCGTCAGCTTCCACTCGCCCGCCGCGACGTTCTGTACCACCTGCACGGGCTTCGTGGCGCCGGCGATGACGCTCGGCACGTATGAATGGCTCGACAGCCAGCCGATCGCCAGATCGATCATCGTGCGGCCGCGCGTTTGGGCAAAGTCTTCCAGTTTCGTCAGCATCGCGAAGTTCGGCTCGCTCAACATGCTTTCACCGCGCGGGCCCCACGCCGCGAGGCGCGTGCCCTCCGCCGGTTTCTCGCCCGGGCGGTACTTGCCGGTGAGGAAGCCGCTGGCCAGCGGGAAGTACGGCAGGATCCCCAACCCGTACTTCTCGCACGCCGGCGCCAGCTCCCGCTCGACACGGCGGTCCAGCAGGTTGTACTGGTTTTGCGCCGACACGAATGGCGACAGGTGCATCGTGTTGGCGATCCACTGGGATTCCACCACCTGCCAGCCGGTGAAGTTCGAGCAGCCGGCGTAGCGCACTTTGCCCGAGCGCACGACATCGTCCAGGGCGCGCATCGTCTCTTCGATGGGCGTCTTCGCATCGGGTCCGTGCATCTGGTACACGTCGATGTAGTCGGTGCCGAGACGGCGCAGACTCGCGTCGACCGCCTCGAAGATGTACCGGCGCGATCCGCCACCCCACAACGGACCTTCGCCCATGGGCGCGAAGAACTTCGTGGCGATGATGGCGTCGCGGCGCTGGCCCTTCAGCGCCTCGCCCAGCATTTCCTCCGACTTGCCGCGGCCGCCGTAGATGTCGGCCGTATCGAAGAAGTTGATGCCGCTTTCGATCGCCTGCTTCACGACCGCCTTCGACTGATCCAGATCGCAGCGCATACCGAAGTTATTGCAGCCGAGTCCGACGGCCGACACCTGCAGGCCCGACCGTCCGAGATTCCTGTACTCCATTGCGCACCTCCGCAGTATTCGACTCGTGGGAATGTGGATCGTAGCAGGGCGCGTTGCGGAGTCACAGCCGCCATCCGCCCTTTGGCGGACGCGCTCCATGGTACAGAAGGACCATAGCGAAGGGGCCATTCGCGCGATTCGGCGCACCGGGTTGCGGTGCGACAATCGATATAGGCAGACGAGATGAGATGACAGCTTCAAAGAGATCACATCCGAAAGGAGGAACGCGATGACAATGAAGACGCGGCAGCAGGGGCACATGTGGCTGGAGGGGCCGACGTACGGCGCCTACGTCCCCACGGGCCGGCCGAGTGCCACGGCAGCGCTCGCCCGCGCCATCGCGGGAACGCGAGTGGCGCGCGAAGTCGCGCTGGTCGTCTTCGCGTACCTCGCGTACTTCCTGGTGCGGGGCTTCACCGAGGGCGACAAAGGCGCCGCCGTCTCGCACGCCAACACGATCGTCGACATCGAGAAGGCCGCCGGCTTCTTCTGGGAGCCTGCCATCCAGGCGACGATCGTCAACCATCACGCCATCGTCACGGCCGCGAACTGGATGTACATCTGGGGTCACTGGCCGCTCATCGCCTGCGTGGCGGCGTGGCTGATGGTCCGGCGGCCGGCCAGGTACAGCATCTTTCGCAACGCCTTCTTCATCTCAGGTACGATAGGCATCATCATCTTCGGATTGTTCCCCGTTGCGCCGCCGCGGCTAGCGGAGGTGAGCGTCGTGGATACTGTGACCATGTACTCGAAGTCGTACCGCGTGCTGCAGCCGCCGGCGTTCGTGAACCAGTACGCGGCCGTGCCCAGCCTGCACTTCGGTTGGGATCTGCTGATCGGCATCGCGCTGGTCACGCAGTCGCGCTGGCTCGCGGTGCGCATCTTCGGCGCCATCGTGCCGCTGCTGATGGCGTCGGCGATTGTGCTGACGGCCAACCACTACATCTTCGACGCCATGGCGGGCGGCACGGTCGCGCTGATCGGCCTTGGCATCGCCTACGCGATGCGGACGCGCGAGCAGTGGGCCGGCGCATTGGCCACGATCCCGAAGGAGGCGCAGCCGCCCTGCGCCGCCTGACATGACCATTGACTTCACCGCGCTCCCCCGTTCGGCGACGATCGCGCACCGCGCCGGCAACGACCCGGCGCTGGCGCGTGCCGCATACAAAGCGGGCGCCGACCTCATCGAGGCCGATGTCTGGCTCTACCGCGGCCGTCTCGAAGTGCGCCACACCAAGACGATGCGGTTCCTGCCGCTGCTCTGGGATCGCTGGAGCGTCGAGCCCGGCTGGCGCCCGCGCCTCCTGCTGGGCGAACTGCTCGAAGCGCTTCCTCCGGGCGCCGGGATCATGCTCGACCTGAAGGGCAACGATGCGGGCCTGCCTGCGGCCATCCTACAGGCGCTCGATGCGCATCCTCGCGCGGGCCACGTCGCCGTCTGTTCGCAGAACTGGACGCTGGTCGATGCGTTCGGCGGGCGTGATGGCATCCTGCTCATCCACTCCGTCGGCAGGGCGCGCCATTTGCGCCGGTTGGCCGCACACCTCGCTTCGCACAAAGACGTCGCGCCGGTGGCGATCTCGATCCAGCAGCGCCTGCTCGATCCTGCCACGGTCCGCGCGTTGAAGGATGTCGCCGGCCATGTGATGGCCTGGCCGATCAACGATGCGGGCCGCGTCCGAGAACTCGTCGCATGGGGTGTCGACGGCCTGATCAGCGATGACATCGAGGTAGTGCGGGAGATCGTGGCGGAGCGGCTGTAGCGCCGTGCGGCAACCCGCACCAGCGGGGCCACTATACTGTCATCGTGCGAAGCGAAGGACCTTGCTCGTTCGAAACGGCATGCCTCGGTTCTTCAGCACGACACGCGTCGTACGATCCCGGTCGCATCCCACGCTTTGCGACTAGCGAGCATCGTGCTCGTACGGAGAAGGTCCTTCGCTTCGCCCAGGATGACAATGCTCGAACGTATCCCCTCTCGGCCCGGCGGCGAGGGTCGGGGGTGAGATCCCCGGCTAGACGTCCATCCAGTAGCTGTTGAGGAGGTAGTTCGTGGTGCCAACGCCAACGGGGATGTTCATGACGGCCTTCGAGTAGGCCATGTACGCGTACGGGCTCACAAGCGGCAGGAACATCGGATCCTTGTTGTAGATGAGCTTCTGGGCATCGTGCACCGCAACGCGCCGTTCGTCGAGTGCCAGCGTCCGGTTTGCTTTCGCCACGGCCGTGTCGATCTCCGGATCGCCGGTGCCCTGGATGTATGACTTGTCGCCGAAGGGACCGCCCGTGGTATGGAATGCCAGCGGCAGCTCCGGTGTCTCGTAGATCTGATTGAGGGCGAGCGACGAGTCGTACTTCAGGCCGTGATAGTTGTCGATCCAGGCGCCAAAGTCCTGTCCGTCCTGCTCGACGTCGATTCCCGCAGCACGCATCTGCTCCACGAAGATCGCCAGGTGCTGGCCGTGCTCCTGGATGCTGGTGCTTTCGGGAAACATCATCTTGAACTTGATGCCGCCGACGGCGCTGACAAGCGCCTTCGCGTCGGCCAGATCGTATGGCTGATGCGTCTTCTCCAGTTCGTCCGGTGGCAGCGCGTACGAGCCGAGCGGCCAGTGGACGAGGCCGTTCGCCTGCGCGTCACCGCCGTAGACGATCCGCACATATTCGCTGCGATCGATTGCGCGTGAGACGGCCCGCCGCACGCGCGGATCGTCAAAGGGCTTGTTCTGCGGATTCATCGTCATCGAGATGAAGGCAAGCGCCGGATCCCGCGCGATCGGCAGGTCTCCCAGGCTGCGCGCCTCATCGCCCGTGCCCACCATGTACACGTGGATCTGGCCGGACTGAAACGCCGTCCGTTGTGTGGCGCGATCGAAGACGACGCGCACGTCCAGCCCATCGACGTACGGCAGCGCCGCGCCGGCTGCATCCTTGCGGTAGTAGTTCGGGTTGCGCACAAAGGTCGCGCGCTCGCCCTCCGTCACTGCGACGAGGCTGTACGGGCCGGCGCCCGCGGTCTTTTCGGAGAGCCTTGACAGATCGCCGGCCAGCAGCTCCCGCGGGGCGATGCAGTTGAAGAACAGTCCGATGCGGTTGACGAGCCACGCGTATGGCCCCTTCGTCGTGATCGTCACGGTATTGTCCTTCACCGTCACGGAGTCGATGTTCTGATGCGCGAAGCCGTACTGATTCGTCGAGGCGTCTGTCATCAGCCGTTCGAGATTCGCTTTCACGTCCTCGGCGTCGAGATCGCGCTCCGGTACGCCAAGCGAATTCGGCGCGATCTTCACGCCCGGGCGAATGTTGAAGACGTACGTCTGGGCGTCCGGCGTCTCGTACGATTGCGCCAGGTCGAAGTAGAGGAACTCGGGCTTCGTCGCCGACTGGTTCAGCAGCACGTTGTACACGCGGGGGAAGTACGCCGATGCAACCGCTATACCCAGGTGCGGGTCGAACGAGCCGAAGCTTGCGGCGTTCGCTGTGACCAGCGTGCCGCCGCGCCGCGGCGGGCCTCCGGGATTGAGGATATCGGGCTGATTGGCGGGACCCGCGTCGCCGCGTGAGGTCGGTTCGGGCGGCGGCCCCGACTTGCCGCAGCCGACCAGCGCGGCCGCTGCCGCGGCTGCGGAGCCGGCCCCTGCCGCGCGCAGCCACGCGCGGCGTGTGACGCGCGCGTCTCGAACTCCGTCCCAGTACGATGCCATTCCCTGGCGCCTCACGTGCTCCGGCGGTGCATCGTCCCGCCGCTAGGCAGGATGACGGCCACTGAAGAACAGCTTCTCCGCGTTGGCGTACAAGAACTTGTCCAGCACGCCCTCGCGCAGGTCCAACTCCTGCGCTTCCTTCACGCAGCGCTCAAACGATAGCACCGGGTGGTCGGAGGCGAACATGATCTTACCCTGTCCGCGCGTATTCATGAACTGGATCAGCTGCGGCGGAAAGTAGCGGGGTGCGTATGCCGAGGTCTGCAGGTACAGGTTGCGGTACTTAATCATCAGCCGGATCGCAACGTCCCACCAGGGGTCGGCCCCATGCGCCATCACCAGCTTCAGCTCCGGGAAGAAGACGCAGACCTCGTCCAGGTACATCGGATCCTGGCACTTACCGGGCATCGGCGGCCCCGGGATGCCCGTGTTGATCGCGATGGGCAGGTCGAGCTCGATGCATTTGGCGTAGACCGGGTAGTACTCCTTCTCGTTTGGCGGGATGGCGCCCACCATGAACGGCGTGATGCGCGCCAGCACCACCGGCTCGTTGCGCACCAGGTGCTCGAGCGCGCGCAGCGATGGCATGCCGTTGCGCGGGTCCAGCGAGAGCGAGAGTACGAATTTGTCGGGGTGGGCGCGCGGGAACTTCAGCACGTGCTCGGCCGGCGCCTCTGCGGTCGTTGAAAGGATGCATTTCTCGACGCCGGCGCGATCCATCGCCTCGATCAGCTCGGGAATCTCGATGTCCTTGAAGATCGCCTCGGAGCGATTGAAGTAGTCCTCCGCGACGCGCACCAGCCAGGCCGGCCGCTCCACCGAACCCATGTTGACGTTGACGAAGGTGTCGATCGCGCGAACCATGTCGTGCTGCCCTATTCTCTCAGCTCATCACGGCGGGAAGGTGGATGATGGAGCATGGAAGGGGAACCGCCACGTCCATCCTCTACCTTCCATCTTCCATCCTCGTGCTTCAGCGCCTGATCGTCGTACCCAGATCCTCCGCCGGCGTGATGTCCGGCGCTGTTACGTAGAACTGCTTGGCCCAGCGGCGGAAGATGCCGACGGGGCCGTCGCCGTCGCAGAGCACCGGGCGCATCTTCATCACCTTGTTTTCCCAGATCGGGATGTCCTGGCCCAGTTGCCGCTCGATCTCCTTGATAAACGCGCGGCTGACGCCCGCGGTCGCGTCGTCGTTGCCCATTTTCTTCACCATGAACGAGAAGCGCGTGTCGACGTACTCGCCGTCGATGGGCGTCACCGAGCTGACGAGCAGTGTCTCGACGATGCCGGTGAAGCGCGTGGTGCCGAAGCCGAAACCGTAGGACTCGGATGAGATGCCGCCTTCGACGGTCCCCTGCGGCGTTACATAGTTCACCGGCGACCGTGCCCGCAGGATGTGGCCGTCGATCTCGGCGCGTGTGTTCGGCTGCTCCGGTGTGCCGTGCACGTACTTGAAGTGCGCCGAGTCGACGGCGTTCTCCGCCATCTCCTGATTGTGCGTGCGGATCTTCCAGCGCTTTCGCACGTATGGCGTCCAGCCCGGGTCGCCGTACTCCGGCAGGATCGGCAACTCGAACGCGGGCGGGCGCCCTTCCATGTGGTGCCACACCATAATCAGCCCGTTCGCCTCGGACACCGTCCACGCATCGAGCTTCGCCAGCGTCGGGATCTTCTGTGCGTACGGCACATCGACGCAACGGCCTTCGCCGTCGAAGCGCCAGGCGTGGAAGGGGCAGCGAATCGTGTTCTCCTGCACCAGCCCGCCGTAGCCCAGATGCGCACCCAGGTGCGGGCAGAACGCGTCCAGCACGCGCGCTTTCCCGTCATCGCCGCGGAACAGCACCAACTCCTTGCCGAAGTAGTGCAGCGGCAGCACGGCGTTCGGTTCCAGCTCGTCGCTGTACGCCACTTGGAACCAGCAGTTCGGAAAGGGCGGAATGGCATACCGGTATCCCGGCGGCGTCTCCCACGCTCGCTCGTCTTCCGTGCGCGTCATCGTTGTCATTTCGTCGCTCCTTTCTTCGTGCTGGCCTTCGCGCGGGGCCGCGCGAGCCTGTCGGGCGTCAACTGGCGAAAGATCCGGTCGACGAGAAACTCGCGCCGTGCTATCAGCGACTCCACCGAGTACGGATCGATGCCGGGCCGGAGCCGCTCCAGCAGCTCTTTGTTGCAGAAGTAGCCGATCAGCGTGATGTGCGTATCGTGGATGAAGAACGCGGCATCGATGTCGCGGATCAGCCCCGCGCGCTTGGCCGC
>CAYWOO010000255.1:0-6826 GCA_964458665.1 uncultured Dehalococcoidia bacterium | reverse complement strand
CACGCCCCTCCAGAAGCGCCTTTCGGCTTTCGTCATCCCCTTCCAAGGGGTGACCACATGCGGTATTAGCCAACCTTTCGGCCGGTTATTCCCCACTTCTGGACAGGTCACGTACGTGTTACTCACCCGTCCGCCACTAGGCTTCGAACCGAAATTCTAACCTCGTTCGACTTGCATGCATAAGGCACGCCGCCAGCGTTTATCCTGAGCCAGGATCAAACTCTCCGACAATTCAACTCACCGAAGTGAGTTTAGGTTCAACGGAGAACCCTCACCCGCACTATTTCTTACCGCTATCCAATTGTTAAGGTGCCAACCGGCCGCCTTGCGGCACGGCGAGAGAGTCTAGCGCGGCACTTTACACGTGTCAAACGCGACGCGTCTCACACGCAGTGTCCACGACAGACACGCTCTGTTGACTTGCAAAACTGCTGCGTCAGGTTAGCTCTGGGCCCCGCGTGGAACGCGGGATCGGGGGCTCTTCTGTACGCCGGTCCGGTTCGAAGAAACGACCTCGCCGCAGCGAGGCCACCGGACGCAAGGGTCTCACAGGACCCACCCGTCTTTGTTCGTCTCCGCATGTTATCCGGCCGCTCGCTGTCAAGTCAAGCAGCGGGCCCGCGCCCAACGCGCTCCGCCTCGATGCGAAACGCGCGCCCCCCCGACCGCGCGTCTTCTGCCCTGCCGAACGGCGTCCACAGCACGTCTCCGCCGCAGGCGATCACCGGCGCCGCATCGCGCTCGCGCCGCGCGATCTTGCGGTCGACGTAGTAGTCCTGCAGCTTCTTGTGGCCGCGCATCCCCCGCGGCTGGATGCGATCGCCCGGCCGCCTGCCGCGCACGACGGCGCCTTCCGGAAGCGCGACGCACGCGGCCAGCGTCGCCACCGCCGGCGCCGACTCGATCGTCAGCCGCCAGCCGCCCAACACGCCCGCGAACGGGAGCACGCGTTCTTCGCCAACCGCGATCGCCTCCGCGATAATCGCGCCCCGCGACAGCACGACCTCGCGCGCATCGACGGTCAGGCGCAGGCCTCGCGGCAACTCGAACACGCTGCCGGTGGCCGCATCCGTAGCAGCGCACATGATGTCGTAGTGCTTCCGCTCGAAGTCGTGCGCGTCACCGCACAGCCGCTCCAGGGCGAGTCGCCAGACGTACGGCGCGACGGCGCTCGGTACCACGCCCAGCACCCCGCGCGACAGCACGAATTCGCCGTCATCAATGCGCACGCGGGCCGAATCGAGCGCCTCGCGTGCGATCGCTTCGAGCGCGGCGACGCCCGCACGCGCATCTGCCGCGAGGCGCAAGATCGCTTCGCGTGCGCCCGGTGCCGCGGCGTCGATCTGCGGCAGCACATCGAGCCGCACGCGATTGCGCAGATACGCCCGGTCCGCGTTCGTAGCGTCATCGTGATATGCCAGTCCCAGCTCGGCGCAAAACGTCCGCGTCTCTTCGCGCGAGACACACAGCAGCGGCCGCACGAGCGTGAGCGCGCCGTCGATCACCCGCTGCGCCGCCATGCCGCGCAGCCCGTGCAGTCCCGTACCGCGGATCGTCTGCATCAGCACCGTCTCCACCTGATCGTCGGACGTGTGCCCCGTAACGATCGCGCAAATCCCATTTCGACGCGCAACGCCGGTAAGAAAGTCGTATCGCGCATCACGCGCAGCGGCTTCGCCCGCGCGCGCCTCCGCCCAGGCGCCGAGTTCGAGCGCCAGTCCGTAGCCGGCGCCCAGCGCCTCGACGGCGTCACGGTCGCGCGCCGCAGCCGCAGGATCGCGGAGCCGATGATCGAAGTGGGCGACTACACTGGCGCCGGGCTGTACGATGCTCGCTTCGCAAAGCAGCGCCGCCGTGGCGATCGAGTCCGCCCCGCCGGAGACGGCGAGCACGGCGCTGCCGCCAGCCAGCGCGGGTGTTTGCACGGCGGCGAAGGCGCGGATGCGGGTGATGAGTTCTTGATGCGGGGTCACAGGTGCATCGTAGCGAATCTCTGCGGCGGCGGACGGAACCAACGAGAGGCTCGGGGCGTCACTATGATGATGGGAAGATGGAGGCGCTATGAAGACCGTGCACGCCGCGTACGCCGTTGGCCTCGCGTTCCTGACCTGCTTCGCTGTCGCATGCGGCAACGAGTCGAAGCCCGCCGCTGCGACACCGCGGGCCACGGTGACGGTTCGTCCACCCGCCTCCACGACCACGCCGCTCGTGCCGTCCGGCACGGCGATCCCGATCGCACCGACCGCGCCAGCTCAACCGACGGCATCACCTGGCACTGGCGCCACGCGGCTGGAGCTGGCGCCGATCGACGCTGCCGACCTCATCATCGAGGAGTCGAACCCGGTGCAGTACGCCGTGCACATCACCTCGGGCCTGCCCAGCGGCTGCCACGTCTTCGACCATGCAACGCTCTCGCGCAATGGCACAGCACTCACGATCGAGGTGATGAATCGGCTGCCCGCCGACGCGCGTCTCGCATGCACGGCGATCTACGGCACGCACGAAACGACGGTGCAACTGGGCAGCGACTTCGCGCGCGGTACGGCGTACACGGTGCGCGTGAACGATCGAACGCTGGAATTCACCGCGCAGTAGTCTCCAACCGCGGGATTACGGATTCGGCGTCGGTGTGGGCAGCGTGGGCTGGACGAACAGCGCCTTCCACCAGTCGGAGGCAGGCGCCCGCGGGCCTGGCGTTGCGACGGCGGGCGGTGCAACAGCGGTCGGCGGCGCACTGCTCGAAACGACGACCAGGGTCTCGCCCGGCCGCACGAGCCCGAGCACGCGGCGAGCGACATCTTCGATGTATTCATCGGACTTCAGGTAGTCCCGCACGGCGACGAGCTGCGCGTGATCGCGATCGAACTGGCCGATATCACGGCGCAGCGACGCCTGGTCCTCGCGCAGGTTGTACTCGTGCACGACGTAGCGGGTGCTGGTGAAGCCGAGATAGGTGATCGCCAACGCAGCGGCGCCGATCACGAGCGGTGTCAGTGGAAGATGCGGAAGCCTGAACACGCCGAAGCCGCCCTCCATCCCAAACCCGCCGAGGCAACGATACACGGGCGCAGATCACATGGCAAACTTGATCGAGGAAGATCTAACGATCGAGGCCACAACCGATCTGGAACGGGTGAGCCACGAAGAACACGAAGGAGCACGAAGGTTGTGGGAAGGGGCGTTTGGACGACGTGCGCGCTGCGTCGTCCTGGCCGAGGTGCGCGTGGCGCAGGCGTCCCGCCTGCATGACCAGATCAGGTCGCACGCGATCATGAACTTCAGATCGACGGCTGATCCCACGTCTGTCCGGCTTAGTCCAACACACGGCCGCGGGCGGCTATGCCCCACGCTTCGCGTCTCAGCACGCACGTCGTTAGGGCACGCGATCTCAGGACAGCAGATCGGAGTTTCGGCGAACGTCGGTCCGGCGTTGCCGGGCGCACAGCCGGGGCGGTATGCCACGCGCATCCCATCTCGTTCGATTCTGATCTTGTGTTGATGCGGCGCAGCGACAGTCGTCATCAGCGATCTCGCCCAATCGCCCCAACAACTTCGTGGCCCTTCGTGTCCTTCGTGGCTAACCCGCGGTTAGTGGGAGGTGCGTTCGCTGCGCGGACGGAAGGTGTGTTCCGGCGATCTCACCCAATCGCCCCAACAACTTCGTGGCCTTTCGTGTCCTTCGTGGCTAACTCGAGCCCCGCGTTCTTCGTGGCTAACCCCCGGCTAGTTGGACGTGCGTTCGCTGCGGGGGCGGAAGGTGCGTTCCGCCAACGGCACGTCGCGGAAGAACTTCTGGTTGATATCGATCCACTCCTTCTGATCGGCCGGTACGTCCTCCTGATAGAGGATCGCGTTCACCGGGCAGACGGATTCGCACGCGGCACAGTCGATGCACGTATCGGGATCGATGTAGTACGTCGGGTCCTGCTCGCGCGTATAGATGCAGTCCACCGGGCACACATCGACGCACGAGGCGTCCTTCGTCCCGATGCACGGGCTGGTGATCACATACGCCATCAGCAGCTCCTCGTTACTGCTACGCCGGCGGCCGTACGCCGGCTTTTCGCACGGTGACGATGGTGTCGGCGCTGCCGCCGCGGATGCGCGCCTGGCACGCCAGCCGCACCGATGTGCGCAGTACGCTCTCACCCCGCTCATCGACCAGCGAGTTCCGCTCCGAACGCCCCATCTCCGACAACGCCTGCGCGCCCTCGATCACATCGCACGCGCATGTCGTGCAACGGCCCTCGCCGCCACACGTCGTTGGCCAGTAGTACCCGGCCGCCTGCGCCGCGCCCATCACCGTGGCGTCGTCACCAGCATCGATCACGACGTCCAGCGGCAGCAGGTGGATCTTCGGCATCAGCCCTCAAACGAGATTGTAGCAAGCGGCTGTCAGCGGGTCAGCGGGTCAGCGGGAACAATTTCGCGCCGCCGAACGTTACGGGGGACGTGCGCCACAGAGGCACAGCGTCTCAGAGGTTTGGTTGGGAGGTTCGGGGAGCGCACTTCATGTAGGGGCGGACCTGTGTGTCCGCCCGTGCGGGCAGGGTCGCCAGAACAGGGCACGCCGCCGCGTGCCCCTACATCGAGCGGCTGACCAGCTGACATGCTGACCGGCTGACGCGCTCGCGTTGGGACGTTCGGGAGCGCACTCCATGTAGGGGCGGACCTGTGTGTCGCTTATGCGGGCACGATCGGCCGAAGAGGGCACGCCACCGCGTGCCCCTACGCCGGATCTGCTGACCGGCTGAATCGCTGACGGGCTGACCCGCGTCCTGCAAGAGTAGGGATTCCCCTACAAGATCGGGGCGATCGCCGTGTGCTAGGATGCCCGACGGCAGGGTATCGAAAGGAGTCGTCCTTGAAAGCTGGCTTCGACCCGGGTACGTCCGACGAGATGACGATCAGCACGACGCCGGACATGGGCATCACGCACCTCGGGCCGAGCGTCCCTTCCATGTACTCCACGCCTTCGATGGTGCAACTGATCGAAGGCACGTGCGTCCAGCTCATCACGCGATACGTCGACGAGGGCGAACAATCGGTCGGCTATCACGTGGATGTGAAGCACCTGGCCCCTACCACGATCGGCAAGCAGGTGACCGCTCGAGTCACCCTGCGCGAGGTGAACGGCCGCCGCTATCTGTTCGCGGTGGAGGTGACCAACGAGGACGGCGTGAAAATCGGTGAGGGTCTCCACGAGAGGGCGCTAATCAACATAAGTCGATTCGCGACCAGCAACAGTTGAATAGCGCAACGCTTCGGATCCAGGATCATCCGAGATTTTTCCGGATCGGCGTGGTAACCTAGTCGGGTTGGAGAGAGTTCCACAAAGGAATGTAGTCCCGCACGGCAGGCGCGATGCGTCTTGCCTACTTGACCAAGGAGGAGAGCGTATCGTGAAGAAATTCATCGTCATGGCCATGTTCGGTCTCGCCGGGCTCGCCGCGTTTGCGGGTACCTGTGTCGTCACACACATCTCGCTCGTATCGACGGACGGCACGCACGACACGTTCGCGGGCCAGCTCGATAATACGTCGGGCGTGAACATCCTGCAGCACAACTTCGTCATCGCGTTCCTGGACAGCGGCAACAACGTCGTCGAGACTAAGTCGGTTTCGGGCTGCCTCCGCTCCGTCCAGAACGGCTCGACGGACTTCTTCTCTGCCGTGAGCAACGCGTCGGCGTCCACCGTCAGCACGGGCCTCGCGCGGATCGCCTTCGACAGCACGTTCAAGGTCGGCACCACGTCGTCCCAAAACACATCGATCACCAACATCACGGCGAACCGCACGAACAAGACGCTGTCGGTGAAGGGCAAGATCACCAACAACGATAGTGCCACGCTCATTCAGCCCACCGTCTGCGTCGTCGTCCGCACGTCGGCCGGCAACGTCCTGATCACGGGCACCGACAGCAGCATCAACGACCTCAGCGACAACGAGGCCGACACGTTCTCCGTGAGCATCACGATCCCGGCGGACAGCACCGCGGACTCGGTCGATGTCTGGGTAGACGGCCTGGACTCGTCGGACAACCCGACGACGCCAGACAGCGTCACGGGAACCGACGTGAAGGTGTGCGCCGCCACCAACACGCCGGTGAACACCCGCACGGCCACCAATACGGGCACCGTCACAAGCACGCCGACGTCGACGGTTACGGCAACGCCGACCATCACGCCGAGCGCGCCGACGCAGACGCCAACGAGCACGGCGTCGTTCACCCCGACCGGTACGGGAACTGCCACGCCGACGCCGACGAACACGGCCATTTCGACGACGGCGACCAGCACGCCCTGCAACTAGCTCGGAGCAACTGAAATCAGAGGAAGGGGGCTCGCCGGATGGCGAGCCCCCTTCTCGTTGCGCAACGATCCGCCCGCCCACGGCAGAAATACCCGCTTTCCAGCGGCATCCGTGTTGCGGCGCGGCGATCGTGTCCGCTATGGTTCTGAGCGAAGCCACCCGCACCCCCACACACCACAGGAGGGACGCCAACGCACAAGCCGCCGGATGATCGCGCGCCCCGCCGCACCCGTCGCGCCGCGCGCTCGCTGTTACGGGACCGAAACATCTACGGGTTACCCCGCGGGCGCCGGCCGGAGTTCTACTCCCGCACCAACCCCGCGAACGAAGTACCTCAGCGGGACGCCAGCTAGCGCGTCCCGGCACGTACACAAGGAGCACAGCACGTTTTGAGTATGAAGAAACTGATCGCAGCGGCCGTCTTCGGCATCGCCGGGCTGGCCGCATTCGCCGGCACCTGCACCATCACCCACATCTCGCTCGTCAATACCGACGGCACGCACAAGACGTTCGCC
>CAYWOO010000254.1:0-3817 GCA_964458665.1 uncultured Dehalococcoidia bacterium | reverse complement strand
GCGCGCATGTGCCTCGCGATCAAGCGCTCGATGAACCCCGGCTTCGCGGGCATCGAGAACGAGCTCTACTTCGCCGATCGCACCTACATGCTGTTCGGCGACGCCAAGGCGGTCGTCGGCGACCTCGTGAAGCAGCTCCAGTCGTCATCCTGAGGAGACCCCCCCGTCTTTCGAGTGGGGGGCTCCGAAGGATTTCTGGGCCGTGCCGTTAGCCCGTTTCGTTAGTCCGTTGTCCCGTTGTCCGTTTGAGTGAATCCATGTCACGCCCGCGCACGATCCTGCACGTCGACATGGACGCGTTCTTCGCGGCAGTCGAGGTGCGTGATCGTCCGGAGCTCGTAGGCAAGCCCGTGATCGTGGGCGCCGACCCGAAGGGCGGCCGCGGGCGCGGCGTCGTCTCGACGGCATCCTACGAGGCGCGCCGCTTCGGCGTCGGCAGCGCGATGCCGATCTCGGAGGCCTGGCGCCGCTGCCCGCAGGGCGTCTACCTCCAGCCCGACATCGAGCGCTACGCGCGCGAGTCCGAGCGGATTATGGTCATCTTCGGCCGCTTCACCGACCTCGTCGAGCCGGTCTCGATCGACGAGGCGTTCCTGGAGGTCACCGGCAGCGCTCGCGCGCTCGGTCCCGGCGAGACGATCGGGCGCAAGCTCAAGCGCACGATCCGCGACGAGACCTCGCTCACGGCCTCGGTCGGAGTGGCCACGTCGAAGCTCGTCGCCAAGGTCGCCTCGGACATGCGCAAGCCGGACGGCCTCGTGGTCGTGCCCCCCGGCACGGAGGTGGCGTTCCTGGCGCCGCTGCCGGTGCGGCGGCTCTGGGGCGTCGGACCGAAGATGGAGGAAGCGCTCGCGAAGCTCGGGGTCGCGACAATCGGCGACCTGGCGGCGCTTGACCCCGGTCGGCTCGAGCGGCGGATCGGGACCCACGGCCACGACCTCCAGCGCCTCGCCCGCGGCGAAGACGACCGCGAGGTGGCGTCCGAGCCGGCTGGGGCCAAGAGCCTCGGCCAGGAGCACACCTACGACGAGGACACCGCCGACGCGAAGCGCCTGCGAGCGACCCTGCTTCAGCTCGCGGACGCGGTCGCCGCGCGCCTGCGCATCCACGCGCTGCGAGCGCGCACGATCACGCTCAAGTACCGCGACGAGGACTTCCGCACCACGACTCACGCCCGCACGCTGAAGCGAGCGACCGACTCCGGCGACGAGCTGTTCCGCGTGGCGGCGGAGCTCTTCGCTGAGGTGCACGGCCGCAAACGGGTACGTCTGCTCGGGATCTACGCCTCGCACTTCGGCGAGCCGACGCCGCAGCTCGGCCTCTTCGACGCGCCCCCCGCCCCGTCCCCGGTCGACCAGGTCCGAGACGAGGTCCGACGCCGCTTTGGCGACGAGGCGATCACGCGCGCGAGCCTGCTCGGCCGCCGCGAGCGCCGCAACCCGTCGGACAAGCCGCCACGCTAGGCTCGAGCCTGGGCCCTTTGGCCGGCTGGGCGAAGCTGCCGGAGTGGTGAGACCGGGCTAAAGGTCGATGATCACCGCTGGGCCGGAGTTGCCGAGCACCTGGGGGTCTGCGCTGTAGGGCCAGACTCCCCCGTCGTTGCGCAGCCTGACGTGCTCCCAGTCCTTCAGGTCCATGCTGTCCTTCTCTCCCAGGACGATTTTGGGGTGGGCGTTGTCGCCCGTAATCTCTCGGACGTCGAGCGTGACGGGCTGGGCCGACAGGTTCCGGAATACCAGCATCTTGTCGGCTTGCCCGGTCACGAACGGACTGGGCGTCGCCCGCAGCTTCTGCTCTTCGGCGTCGTAGTAGATGAACACGTCCGCCTTGGGCCTGATGTTAGTCGTCGCCATGCCTTGCCTCCTGGTCTCACTGACCGGTTCTGTCCTTCTCTAGTGGGGGCGGGAGCGCCCCCTGAAGTCCCTGGAGCGACGGGTCGCGCTCCATCTCCCAGCGCGGGTGACCCGCCTTCAGGGCGCGTGTCGCCCACTCGACGGCGCGCGGGCGGTCCCGGGTCGTCTCATAGACGGACGCGGCGACCGCCATCACCGCGGCGTCGGCGGAGCCGAGCGCAAGCGCCTGCCGTGCGAGCGCACGGGCGCGGTCGTCCTGGCCGAGCATCGCTTGGGCGTCGGCGAGCCCGATCAGGACGCCGGCGTCCCGCGGGTTGACCCGGCGGGCCTCCTCGTGGAGCGCCGCCGCGCGCTCGAGCGGCTCGCGTGCGGTGTCGCGCCCGCCGGGCGACCAGTAGCGGGATCGGGCCAGGTTCAGCCACACCGCGTGGTCCCGCTCATTGAGCCGGATCGCCTGCTCGAAGGCCGCGGCCGCGTCCTGGTAGCGGGCCTGGTAGAAG
Source organism: uncultured Dehalococcoidia bacterium (assembly GCA_964458665.1). GTDB lineage: Bacteria > Chloroflexota > Dehalococcoidia > DSTF01 > JACRBR01 > JANXYW01. The sequence continues at coordinate 1,464 of CAYWOO010000254.1, read as the reverse complement.
AGCGCGGCGCCCAGGTTGGAGAAGCCGGCCGGCGTGGGCCGCAGCTCGACCGAGCGGCGAAGGGCGGCCTCGGCTTCCGGCAGGCGACCCTGCTTGAAGACCACCGCGCCCAGGTTCGTGTGGCCGCGGGGGTTGTCCGGCGTCAGCTCCGTGACCCGCCGGAACTCGGCCGCGGCCTCGCCGAGCCGGCCCTCGCCGACGAGCAGGCCGCCCAGGTAGTTGTGCGCGGCCCAGTCGGAGGGCCGCAGGGCGAGCCCGCGGCGGAAGGCCTTCTCGGCCTCCCTGCCCTCGCCGAGCGCCACGTGGGCGCGGCCGAGCTCCCGCAGCGCGTCGGCGCTGCGGGGGTCCCGGTCGAGCGCCCGGCGCAGGTCGCCGAGCGCCTCCTGCGCCTCGCCGGTGCCGCGACGGATCATCCCGAGCGTGACGTGGACCGGGGCCAGCAGGTCGTTGAGGTCGATCGCCTTCTTGCAGTTCTCGCGCGACAGTGGCACGAGCTCGGGCCGCTTCGTGAGCTCGTAGAGCCGCCAGTAGGCCTCGCCGAGCCCCGCGTAGCCGAGCGTGTAGCCGGGGTCCTGCTCGAGGGCGTGCTGCAGGAGCGTGATCGCGCTCTCGACGTTCTCGGTGCGTTCAAAGCGCAGCAGGTGCCCACGCGCGCGCGCGTAGAGCGCGTAGGCGCCCCCGACCTGCGTGCGCCCTTCGCGGAGCGCGCGCTCCTCGGGCCCGACCTGGATCGCGAGCATCTCCGCGATCAGCGGGACGACCTCGTCCTGCAGGCGGAGGTCGTCGAGGGCGTAGTCGCGCGGGCCGACCGCGCGCAGCTGCCTCCGGCTCGCCGCGTCCACCAGGCTGGCCGTGAGCCGCAGCCGCTCACCCATGCGCTGAAGGGTGCCGGTCACGACCAGCGTCACTCCGAAGAGGCGCCGCGCGGCCTCGGCGCTGGTGACGCCCGCTTGCCGCACGTCGCTCGCGGGGACGACCAGCAGCGACCCCTCGGACGGCTCGAGCTGGGCGAGCTGCGCTGTGAGCGTCTCGACCAGGCCGTCCGCGCGGAACTGGTCCTCCGGGTCGGGGCTCGTGGCGCGGAACGGCAGGACCGCGAGGTGGCGCTCGGCTGGCACCGGGCGCAGGCCGACGGCGGCCGCCATCTGCTCGAGGAGCGGCCGACCGGCCCAGAGCGCGGCGGCCAGCATCGCGACGACCGCCACGACGAGAAACGCCGTGTGGCGCCCGGCTCGCAGCCGGGGCGGGGCGAGGCCGGCCGGCGCCAACGACCCCGAGCCGCCCACCTCCGCGATGTGCTCGCGCAGCCCGCGCAGCTCGCGCGCGAGGTCGAGCGTCGAGGCGTAACGCTCGGCGGGGTCCTTGGCGAGGCAGCGCTCGATCACCCAGCGCAGCGGCGGTGGCAGCCCGGGGTTCTGCGTCGTGAGCGGCTCGGGTGAGTCCTCGATGATCGAGACGATGGTC
>CAYWOO010000253.1:0-3831 GCA_964458665.1 uncultured Dehalococcoidia bacterium | reverse complement strand
CGAGATGGGCTGGCCGAGCATGGCAGCCTCGGCTTCGATGCCGCCGACACCCCAGCCCACCACACCGAGTCCGTTCACCATCGGCGTGTGCGAGTCGGTGCCGACGAGCGTGTCGGGATACGCCTGCCCGGTCGCTTCGTTATGGAACACGACCCGCGCCAGGTATTCGAGGTTCACCTGGTGACAGATGCCGGTGTTCGGTGGAACGACCGAGAAGTTGTCGAACGCGCCCTGGCCCCACCGCAGGAACTCGTAGCGCTCAGTGTTGCGCCGGTACTCGAGCTCGGTGTTCAGCGCGTGCGCTCCCGCCGTGCCGTAGTTGTCGACGGAGACGGAGTGGTCGATGACCAGCTCAGTCGGCACCAGCGGGCCGACTTTGGCCGGGTCGCCGCCGAGGTCGACCATCGCGTCACGCATGGCGGCGAGGTCGACGATGCAGGGGACACCAGTGAAGTCCTGCATGAGGATGCGGGCCGGCGCGAAGGCGATCTCGCGGTCAGGCTCGGCGTGCGCGTCCCACCCGGCGAGGGCCTCGATCTCGGCTGGCCGCACGCTGACGTCGTCCTCATTACGGAGAAGGTTCTCGAGGAGGATCTTCAACGAAAACGGCAGCCGCGCGACGTCGAAGCGGTCCGCCAGAGCAGCGAGACGGAAGATCTCATACGTGCGACCCCCGCCTTCGAGGGAACCTCGCGCGCCGAAGCTGTTGCGGGAAGGCGCCATGGCGGCAGTCTCGCACAGGGCGCTCGCTAGGTGACCCGTCAGGCAACGTTTGCGACGTCCGACGGTGCTCTCGACGAGCTTCTACGCTCTGCCCAACAGGGCAGTGTTGCGACAACCCTTGAACCTGAGCCCTACGCCTTCATCGGTGTGATGAGGGCGTCGTCGTCGAAGGTCATGACGTCGATGATGTCGACGACGTACTCGGCGCCGCCGAGCATCGGGCGCGCCTGCATGGTGAACGCGGCCTCGTCGCCGCACACGTTCACGAACCCGCCGAGGAGCGTGACCGAATCGGCGAGCTGCTGGGACTCGTCGAAGAACGTGGCGAGGTCGCCCTTGCCGTTGCGGCGAGGCGTGCCGAGCGGGTCCTCGATCCAGGCGTCATCGGCAAAGCACCCGAGGTACGCGTCCCGATCATTCGTGCAGAACGCCGCCCAGTAGCGCTCGATGGTCTCGCGGATCTTCGTTGCATCAGCCATGGCGGCGCAGGCTATCCAGTGACCTACGGTCGGCTTCGGGTCGGAGGATGAGGCGCGGGCCGCGATCCCATGTGACGTAATTCCACGCCCAGCTGAGCAGCACCGAGGCCCGGTTCCGCTTGCCGACCAGGTACACGATGTGCAGCCCGAGCCAAGCAAGCCACGCAATGGCACCTGACAGCAGGAAGCCGAAGGGCAGCTCGGCGACTGCGGAGCGCCGACCGATCGTCGCCATCGTTCCCTTGTTGCGATACCGGAACGGCGTCGTGGGCTGTCCGGCTGAGCGACGCTTGATCTGCGCAGCGACGTGCCGGCCTGACTGCATCGCGACGGGCGCGAGCATCGGGAGCGCGCCGTCGCCGTCGGCGATGTGGACGATGTCGCCGATCGCGAACGCGTTCGGGTGCTCGGGCCGGCTCAGGTCTCCCCGCACGATGATCCGGCCACTCCGCGCCTTCTGGACGCCGAGCGCGTCCGCGAGCCCGTTGGCCTGAACCCCGGCCGCCCAGATCAGGGTGTGGGTCGGCAGGCTGCTGCCCTCGCCCAGCGTGATTGACGTCTGGCCAATCGCTGAGACGCGCTCCTTGAGACGGACGTCGACGCCGCGTTCGATGAGGGCGTCGAGGGCGTGGCGTCGCGATGGCGCGCTGAACGGCCCGAGGAGCGCGTCCTGCATCTCGATGAGGATCACCTCGGCGGCGCCGACGTCGAGCGTGCGGAAGTCCTTCCGCAGCACCTTATCGAACAGCTCGGCCAGGGCGCCCGCCGTCTCGACGCCTGTCGGCCCGCCGCCGACGACCACGAAGCGCAGCGCGCCGTCCGCGATTAGCTCTGGATGGCGGTCGGCGGCCTCGAATCGATCGAGGATGTGGTTCCGCAACCGGACTGCATCGTCCAGTGTGTAGAGCGGGTAGGCCCAGTCCTCCGCACCCGGCCGAAGTAGGTGGCTGTCGCACCGGCGGCTATCACTAGCTCATCGAACTCCAGCGGCTCATGATCTTCCAGCTTGAGCGCGCCCGCGTTCCAGTCCACACCGGTGACGTTCGCCATGCGGAAGATGAGGTTCTTGCGTGCCGCACCGGAGGCACAGCTGGCCCCACCGGCCGTAGACCGCGACGCCTCCCGACGCGGCGACCGTTGTTCGCGGTCCGCTGTCGAGGTTGGCCTGCAGCAGCTTGGCGGCCCGCTCGAGCAGTCGGCGGCGTGGCCTCGTCCATTGTGACGACCTTGGCGAACGAATCGCCGCCGCACGCGAACAGCACCTCGCTGGCGTACACGTTGCCGATGCCCGCGGCGACGCACTGGTCGAGCAGCACGGGCTTGATCTCGTCATCAGGACCGGCTTGATCTCGTCATCAGGACTGGTCAGCGCAGCCATACGCTCGGCCGCGGCCTCGATGTCGACGTCGGGCTGGCACAGGTCGGGGCCGAGGGCGGCCAACGACGACGGCGCGCCATCGGCGCGGTGGTACATCTCCACGACCGGGGCTGCGAACCAGACGGCGACCCATCCGCTGTCCGCCTCGACCACCGCTCGGGCGAGGTGCGAGCGAGTTCGTGATCTTCCATGTGACCTTGTTGAGCCGCTCGATGTCAAGGGCCATGTCCGCAGCGTACGGGCGGATGGTCAGGGCCACGCCGACCAGCGGGCGACGTCGATGGCGATCACCGGACCGGTCGGGCGCTGGTGGCGGTACTGCTCGTACTTGCCGCACAGCATTGCGATAGCGCGTTCGTGTTCGGGGCCGTCGGCGATCACCCGCCCAACGCCGTCGAGTCGGATCCACCACAGCGCGGTCCAGTCCTCGTCGTAGTGGTCCGCCAGTAGCGAGGCCGCCGCGTTCGTGCTCAGGTTGCGGAGACGTTGGAGCGCCACGGTGGTCTTGGGCTTGTCGTCCACCGCTGAGTACACGACGTCGCCGGCCAGAGCGAAGCAGCACACCACGATGTGCGGCCGTCCGTCGGGCCGCACCGTGCCCAGCCGGGCGACCCTCGCCGCCGTCAGCTGCCCCCGCATTGTGGCGTCATCCACGGTTCCGACGGTACACGCGCGTCTCGCAGGATGTGGGAGCATTCCTGTCGCACACCACTCGCGGAAAGGGGGGCCATGCCGGTCGAGTTCGCCGAGGTCGCCGAGAGGATCACCGACGCGGCCCGCAAGGTGGAGGCCGACGCTGACACGCGGTTGGCTCCCGAGGTCCGCGAGTCGGTGCTCGCCGCGCATTTCGCGATCTGCAAGCTGAAGGCCGGTGCCCGACACCCGCTGATCAATAACGCACTCGAGGAGTTGACCCATGGCCGGTCTCGCGATCATCACTGAAGCTTGCATCGACGTGAAGGATCGAGCCTGCGTCGATGTCTGCCCCGTGCAGTGCATCTATGAGTTCGACCCGCAGAACAACGTGCTGTTCTCCGAGGACGAAGCGGGCAGCGGGATCATTGAAACCACGCACACGCCCAATCCCGACGCGATCGGTGTTTTCGGCGACAGCATCCTGTACGTGAACCTCGAAGAGTGCACGTCCTGCACTGCGTGCTATCAACCCGACGTCTGTCCTGTGGGCGCGATCTACTCCGAGGAGCACCTCCCTGATGGATCGGCGACGAGCGCGAAGTACAACGCGGAGGA
>CAYWOO010000252.1:0-5627 GCA_964458665.1 uncultured Dehalococcoidia bacterium | reverse complement strand
AAGGCGTATCACGACTACGCGGCGAAGCTGGCCGAGCGGGGCTTCATCGTGTTTGCTCCGCACAATCCGTATCGCGGCGAGGACAAGTATCGGTTCCTCAGCCGCAAGGCGAACTGCGTGAAAGCGTCATTGTTCTCGTTCATCCTCGCGCAGCACGAGCAAATCCTGAACTGGCTGTCGTCGCTGCCGCAGGTCGATCCCGACCGCATCGCGTTCTACGGCCGCAGCTACGGCGGCGAGACAGCCGTGCGCATCCCGCCGCTGCTCGTCGCTGGCCGCAAACCGAATGTCGGAGGAGCAGCACTGTCTTCCCCCTCGGCCCTCGCCCCTCAGCCCTCGCCCCTTCCCGGCTATTGCCTGTCGATCTGCTCGGCCGACTTCAACGATTGGGCGCGGAAGGTCTGCTCGACCGACGCCAAGTACAGCTTCATGTTCACGGTCGAGTGGGAGATGCCGTACTTCGACATGGGGAAGCCTTGAATAACTTCGTTCGGTGATCAAGTGCTCGGAGCAAGCGGATTGATGATTGCCAATCCTTCGTTCGTTCCGACGGTGACCATGGCGTTGTCGGCGGTAATCAGTTTCTGGAGGCGGCCTTGTGATTGCAGGTCCAGAGCGATTGCCAGATGTAGGGCATCCAGCGTTCACAACCGGATCGTGGGACCGTGGGTCTGGAGCAACCTGTCCGCCCGGTTGTAGTGGCGTCGCAGCACTCGCACGACGAGTAGCTTTCGTTGAATGACATCTGCGCGGAGCCGCGCTCGTAACCCCGCCAGCAACTGTTCTGTGATTTCACCAGTCCGAACCTTGAGGGCGAATGCGGACTGTGTTTCAAGCACCGTGAGCCACGAGACAATCTGTGTGGCTCCGACTTCGGCGAGTACGCGATCAACCACCTCGGAGCCTGGCTCCGTGTGATAGTGGCGACAAAGAGCGCTCGTATCGAAATAGTTGGTCATGCTCAGAACTCACCGCGCAGTTCGTCGATCGCCGAGTCCATGGAACCCTGAATCGAACTGAGTCCCGATCGAATCTCTTCGAGGCTGGGGGCCGTATCGAGATCCTCATCAATCGCGAAGTCGGGATCGAAGAGTTCATCGTCACCTTCGGGCAGCACCAAGATTCGAACACGCTCATGCTGAGCCAACTGGAGCGGGTGACAGGGTCGCAAGAGGCCGTCTTCATAAACCGCTTCGATTTGCTGAATCATGGGACTTCTCCTGCTCATGGCCGCGACTTCTAAATTTGGTCAGCGCGTTGTTGGAAGGTCTTGAGTTCAAATTCTCGCTGAGCCTGCCGCGCCGTTTGCCATTCGGCCTCTTCGGCGGCCGTCATTTGCAACGGCGGTGTCGCCTGAAATACCGCAATCCACCGAGCGATCGTTTTCAACGAGAATGAGCGGATCGCGTTTAGACATCGATCAACTCCGGCTCGATCAATTTCCACAGGCGTGGCTGAATCGCTCGCTGAGACACCAAGTCCACGCGCTGTCCCAAAACGGCTTCCAGCCGCTCGGCCAGTGTGACGAATCTCAGCCCGATGCTCGGATCGACTTCCACCAACACATCGACATCGCTGTCGGCCGACGCTTCTTCGCGAGCCCACGAGCCGAACAAGGCCAGCCGCCGCAACGGAAACTCTCGTTCGAGTCCCGGCTTGGCAGACTTCAGTTGCAACAAGATGTCTTGACGGCTCCGCGACATGGCGTTTCTCCAAGCACCGGATTTTACCGGCACTGCCATGTGACAAACTAGCTCGTCCTGGCGATCGCTCTACGAGTGCCACGATTCCTACACAACGCAGACCTTGGCGGCGTGGTAGTGAGCGATCACGTCTTTGTATTGGCCGATGCGGCGGATCACGTCGCCGTTACGCGTGTTTCGGACAAAGATTTACTCCGCCGCCAACGAGACGCAGACGATTTCTTCGTCGTTGCGAGCGAAGACGTGACGATTTGCGAACGCGGGATGTGACCAAACGACTTGGCGTCCGCCGACGTTGCCCGTGGGCTTGAGCAAATTCGCTCGGCTCAGTTCCTCGTAACCCTTGGGCGTAAGCTTCGCGATGATCAAGTCTCCCTGTTCGTTCGCGATGAAAAAGCGGTCGGCGTGTTGAATCAGGAACGCATTCGCCCAGCGAGCGTTCCGGGCCTTGTTTGCTCCGGTGGCAGTGAGGTCTTCCCAAATGCGTTTGCCCGTATTGGCCTCCAAACAACGAAGCTGACCGTAACTGCAAACTCCGTAGATGTGCCCGTCTTGAATGAACGGCGTCGGCATGATCGAGTGCAGTCCGTCGGTCTTTTTCTCGTCCTGCCCTTTGCCGCGCCAGAGTTCTGTTGCGCCTGGCTTATCGCTGGAGAGCTTGAGCATCATCGGGCCGTTGTAAAACGACGTCATAAACAACAGATCGCCCGCCTGGCGTGGCGTGGGAGCGGTCAGTCCTTCACGCGAACCGAACGGGAACGACCACAACAGCTTTCCGGTTTCGGGATCGAGCGCGTTGACCGCATCAGGCAACCAAACGATGAGTTGCCGCATCCCGGCTGCTTCGTAAATCATCGGCGGACCATAACCCGAACCGTGTGGGCCGGCGGCGGAGAGTGCTCGCCACAGTTCTTGGCCGGAATCCTTGTCGAACGCGACGATCGCGGTTCCCTCGCCACCGACGAGGCAGATCAGCTTATTGTCGTCGATCAACGGATGCGACGCGAAGCCCCACGTCGGCGTGATGCGAATGCCGTAGTCCTTCTTGAGTTCTTTGAACCAAGCCTCCTTGCCATCCTTCGCGCTGAGACAGAACAGATGCCCCTCGGCACCGAGCGTGTAGACCTTGTCGCCACTCACCGTGGGAGTGCATCGCGGGCCGGCCGGATAGCTCACGGTGTACACGCACGGGTAAGCATGCTTCCAAAGAATGTCGCCAGTATCGCGGTTCAGACAGAGGACTCGCTCGGAGGACGGGACCGGCTTTCGCTCAAACGGATTCGCCGAATCAGCCCCTTCGACGATGATGCGATCGGTGACGTAAACGTGATCGCCAACGACTGCCGGGCCGGCATATCCCGAGCCGATTGCGGTGCGCCACTTGCGCGCGAGACCCTTTGCCGGAAGTCGATCAACGATTCCGGTCTCACGCCAGACACCGTCACGCTGCGGACCCAACCACTGCGGCCAATCATCGGCATGCACGGTGGTCGAACTGACCAGCAACAACAACATCCACAGCGATGACGTTTGCGACATAATTGACTCCTAAAGATGGGCGACGACTCACGCACATCAGCCGCAGGGCGCTAGCCCACGGTTACTTCCGGACGAACCGTGGGCTAGCGCCCCGCGGCTGATTTGGTGAACCCCAATTCTTGGTCGTGACGCAACACTAGCGTTCCAGATTGGGCGAAAGATTACCTTCCGACGGCCGCCGAACAAATGAGGATTGCTCGTGTCACCAAGAATTGCCTCCTGTTCACGGCCGAACGGAGATGCTTGGCTCTCGCGAATTGAACGTGACCTGGTCACACTGTTCGCGACTTTTCTGATTCGTCGGTGATCTTGACTGACCGCTTGTCCAATTCTTGCCGCGGAGCCTCCGGCATGATTTCTATCCGCGATTTGCGGGTTGACTACGCTGATTTGTGTGCTGTCGATCACGTCACGCTCGAAGTCAAACCGGGCGAGGTTTATGGACTGATCGGTCCCAACGGTGCAGGCAAGACCAGCACGATGAAAGTGCTGGCTGGACTGCTCACGCCGACTTACGGCGAGATTCAAGTGGCCGGGCTGGACGTCCGTGAGCAACCGCGGGCCATCGGACATGTGCTGGGCTATATGCCTGACTTCTCGCCCGTTTATGACGACCTTCTTGTCTGGGAATTCCTCGACTTGTTTGCATCCAGTTATTTTATTCCCAAGCCACAGCGCCGGCCGGAGATCGAGCGGCGACTGACCGAAGTGGGGCTGATGGAAAAACGCGATGTGCTCGTCGTGGAGTTGTCGCGCGGCATGAAGCAGCGGTTGATGCTGGCCAAGACGTTGCTGCCCGAACCCAAAGTGCTGCTGCTAGACGAACCTGCCAGCGGTATGGACCCGCACGGCCGAGCCCAGATGAAACAAGTCATCCGCGACTTCGCCGCCAACGGAGGCTCGGTCCTGATCTCGTCGCACATCCTCGCGGAGATGGACGAGTTCTGTACGTCGATTGGCGTCATGCAGCGCGGGAAGATGGTCGTCAGCGGGCGCGTCGAGGAGATTGCCGCTCGCGTGTTGGGGAAGTCGATTCTCGAAATCGAGTTCATCGAAGGCTCGAACGTGCTCGAGACGGTACTGCCGCGGTGTCGAATCAACGCGCGGGCTCAGAAGCAGGGCCGTCATTTTGAGTTGCCGTTTGAGGGCAACGACTCCGCTGCGGCCGAACTGCTCACGGAGATCATTCAGGCAGGCGGACGAGTGTCGCGGTTCCAGCGCAAGCGCGAGTCGCTGGAAGAGGTGTTTCTGCAGATCGGCGCCAAGGAGTTGTCATGATCGCCCCGTGGCTGTTCGATAATCCGATTCTGATCAAACACCTGCGCTCGCGGCTGCGGCGGACTCAGGCGACGTCGTTAGCGTTAGTCGTCCTGGTGGTCTGCGGCTGCTTGCTGTGGGCGGGTTTCCAAGGCTTCGGCATGAAGGACGGCGGCTTGTTTGTGGCCTTCTTCTCGCTGCAAGGATTAGCTCTGCACCTGGCCGGGATGAGCCAAGTGGCGTCGTCAATTGGTCAGGTCAACGATTCCGGCGTGTTGGACTTTCATCGCATCTCACCGCTGCCACCCACAACAACGGCGCTCGGTTTCGTGCTGGGTGCTCCCATTCGCGAGTACTTCGTGGCGCTTTTGATTGTGCCGTTCTCGCTCTTTGCCGCGGTGGCCGGCAAGCCGGGCTTTCTGAGTTTCGTCGCGACGGGACTCGTGCTGCTGTCAGCCACGTGGTTGTTTCATTTGCTGGCACTGACGGCCGGACTGTTGGCGCCTCGCGGCAAGACGCGCGGCACCAACATGGGGCTGACACTGTTTGTGGTTTTCTGCTCGCTGAGCTCGCCCAATGTGGCCAAGGGCATTCCGATACCGGGACTGCTCACCGCTGGTCCCAGTGTCATGGAGGCGGTGAACTGGAATAACCTCCGGGGCCTCGCGGGGGCCAACTGGCCGACGTTCTTCGGCATCGAGTTGCCGCTGTGCGTGCAGTCGCTGATCTATCAATGGCCTCTGATCGTGTTCTTGGCGATCCCCGTCGTGCGCCGCATGCGGTCGGCCGAAGCCGCGCTGTATTCGAAACGCACGGCTGTGGCCTTTCTGGGCACAATTTCGTTGCTCAATATGGGCGGAATCATTGGCCACAAGAACTTGCAGCCCGAGTGGGTCATCCCCAGTCTGCTGTATCTCAATCTGGTGACCGCGCTGTTCATCACGATGGCGATCACGCCGACATCGAGCACTTTTCACAACCACCTGCGGCGATCCCACAAGCAGAACCTGACTAGGCCGGCCCTCTGGGCGGACGAATCATCGAACCGCGCGGCCGTGCTGCTACTGGCCGGCCTGACCTACGCGATGGTGCAATGTGTCGAGTCCTTCGTGCCGAAGGCTCCGGGAG
>CAYWOO010000251.1:0-3458 GCA_964458665.1 uncultured Dehalococcoidia bacterium | reverse complement strand
AGCGTTTCCCTCCCCTCACCCGGTCTGCTGCGCAGATCGACCTCTCCCCGGGAACGGGGGGGGTATAGTGATATCCCGCCATAAATAACTTGGTAAGGACCTCAATCCTGGCGCGAGGTCCGTACTGGGGCAGGGGCAGCCGAAATCGACCGGCTCGAAGGCGCGCAGCAACGGACATTCGGCGGGAAGGTTACGAACGAGGAAGATTGGCCCAAACCAGACACTGGACCGCGGATGCGCGGATCAATTATCCGGAGCCGGCCGCGGCCCATTGCGGACGTCGGGCGGGCCTCTTGGGGGCCGCTGCGGCGCCGCCGACGCGGTGTAACGCCTTACGTCAAGCTAAGTGCCGCTTCCAGCACCGTGTCGCGGCCCGCGGCGATGTCGTCCGCGCTTCGCGCCACGCGAACGTCGGGTTCGATCCCGGCGTCGGGCATAGGCGTGGGCGGGAATGTCCCGATCAGCGGCAGGTCGCATTCAAGGCCTGACTCCGGCAGCCGCAGGAAGAAGAACGCACCGCCATTGATACCGCGTAGATTGCCGCCTGTGGGAGAACCGATCAGCCGTCCCAGGCCATTGGTTTTCATGATGTTGGCGAACTGGAAGGTCGCTGAGCTGTTCGAGGAATCGATCAACACTGCAACGTCGCCGCGGAAACGTGGCCCCTTCGGGGTGATAATAGGCGCCACGGATTCCGCGCTCGAACGTAATCGATAATACTCGTCGTCGATGCGGATGGCGTCATCGCCCCAGTTGCGAAAGCTGTCGTCCCAGGTATCCAAGTATTGGTTGAGATGATCCGGCGTGCGCTGATAGCGCACCCGCCTTTCGTAAGCCGCCAGCGGCAGATCGCGATCGATCAGCCGCGCGATGATCTCATGGCCGCAATCGAGCCCGCCTTCGTTGCCGCGCAAATCGACGATAAGGCGCGTGACCCCGCTGGCTTGAAACTCCTCGAAACTCGCGTCCAGAAAGCCGTGCCAATCCCAGTCGGAATCGTATAGCGCCCAACCGGGCATGATGAGCCTGGCGACACGCTCTCCGTGATACGCAAGCTGCCAAGCTGGCGCGTTCCTGTCCAACGCGGCCGCGCGAGCGGCGCCGCGAGACTGTGTGCGCTCGACCGGGCTTACCTCAACGCGCGCGACATGCCCGACGCCGGCTGGGCGAACCCGCAGCGAGAAGCCTTGCGCCGCCTCGGGATGCAGCAAGCTGTAGAACAGATCGAAGGTCGCGTACTCGTCGGCGCCCTGTACTTCGAGCAATGACCGGCGCTTGGCGTCATTGTTTCCGTCAGCGCGGGCGAACGCGATCAATTGGCGCAAGAGTGCAGCACTGCGAACGCCGTTGATCGAGATAACCTCCGTGCCCGCGGCGAGCCGAGGATCGCCCGACAAATTTGCGGTGACCACCATGCGCTCGCCCAACCACACGAAGTGAAACGGCAAGCGATCGCGCGCAGCAAACAACTGTTGGTGCACCGCGTCGGACTGATTGTAGAAGTTCGCGTAGGTGTGTCCGCACTTGATCGTCGCCAGGAACCGCGAAAGCGATAGATAGGCTTGCGGCAGAGTCTGATGGCGAGACCAAACGCGCGCCAGCACCTCGAAGCGCGCGCTCATCTCCGCGCGGGTGTTGTAGCGATAGAGCCCTGGGTGCAGCGTTTGGTACGCCTCGCGCAGGATCGCGATGTCGCCGCCGAAGCCGCGTGCGTCTTCCTGTGTCTCGGCCCAGGCTGAACTAACCAACGACGCGCCAAACGCGCCACAGAGAACGCTCCGTCTGTTGATCATTGCCCCTCCCTCGCGGAATTCCTGCTCATTACGGCTATCACGGCGGCTTGGATTGAAGACTGGTTTCCGAAATGGCATCGGATTTCGATGCCACCGACCCAACGTCACCCCATAACGCGCTTGACGAAGTGAACCGCCTGGGAATTTCGGCGGCAGCCGTGTTTGGGCCCGTGCAGAAGGTTACCAGCGACGTTCTCCGGCGATCTGCAGCCCGACAGGTAGGGCAGGCCGGAGTGACCGCTATTGAGCGACCCGGCCGTCTGTCACAATACGGCGGCCTCGGCATTGTTGGCCCATTTGCGACAGTCGAGCCGCTCTTTTGGGTGAAACGCTCCCCGCGCGTCCGCATCTTGGCGACGTTGGGTGAACGAGATAGGATCGTCTCACTTTTAGGAGGGGAGCGTGCGAGTTGCGGGAATCGTTGCGGGCCTAGCCCTGATCCTCTTGGCGCTGTCAGGATTTGGTTTGGATCATCCGGTCCTGGAGGCGGCTGGATTCCGAAGCGATGCCGCGAAATTTCTAAGTGCCCTCTTCGTCCAAGCAATTGCGTATGCCGCGTCGGCGGCCTTCGCGGCGATGCTTATGAGAAATACAGGGAACTTCGCGCTGAAGACCCTGGCAGCCGGCTCAATTCTACTCAGCGCCGCGATCGCGATTGGAAGCCTAGTTGCGCCATTGACGCTGCTCAGCCTCCCGGGCTTGTCTGAGGCGGGTCTGTTCATTTTCGCCGGGCTGCTGATGGGGTTCGCCTCTGATCGTAAATCACCATTCGCACTTGTGCTGGCCGCGATTGGCAGCCTCCTCGGTGCCGCAGCAGCGGTCCACCTGCTCGCTTCCCCGGCGTTGTCTTGGTTCGATCACAATGTAGGCTTCGCAATTGGGAGTGGCTTGGTTGGCGCCGCGACGATCCTTCTTGGTCGTTTGGCGTCACCGCAGTGAGTCTCAGCAGCCCGCAAGCTCTAGTCGCTGTGAATGGCTGGAATCGGCGATCTCCAGCCTTCGCGGGTGCAGCACGGCGACCGGAAGGTCTTGAGCGACCCCGCCGTCCGTAACATTGTGGCAGCCTAGGCCTGATTGGCCCGTTCCTGCCCGATGGCCTGATCGCGGGAGCGGCTTGAGACAGTCGGGTTCGAGCCATTCCAGTTTGTGAACCCTGGCGCTCGTGGTCCTAGCTGGCTACGGTTCCGCTTGGCGCGGCTAGGGTAGCTCCCGAACGCCCGACACCGTATCGGGTCGCCGCGTCACCTCTTACGGTGAGCCTAACGGGGGCTGGGTGGCGGACGTATTCATCAGCTACAAGCGCGAAGAGCGCCAAGCGGTCGAGCGCTTGGCGCAGGAACTGCGCAGGCTTGGGCTGGACGTCTGGTTCGATGCAAGCCTCAACGCAGGCGAAGCGTTCTCCGATGAGATTGATCGCGAGGCGCACGCTGCCAAGGCGATCCTGGTTTGCTGGTCGCCGACGGCGCGCGAGTCGCAATGGGTAAAGTCCGAAGCGTTGATCGGTTTCGAGCAGCGCAAGCTCGCTGCTTGCTATGTCGCTGGACCGGACGGTTTCTATCCGCCGACGCCATTCAACTCCATCCACGCCGAAGATTTGCGTGCTTGGGTGGGTACGCCGTCAAACACTCATGCTGGATACAAGAGCATCTTGCGGCGCATCGGAGC
>CAYWOO010000250.1:0-10642 GCA_964458665.1 uncultured Dehalococcoidia bacterium | reverse complement strand
GTGCAGCAGCATCGTGGCGTCGGTCAGCTCTTCGAGCGTAGCGCGGAAGGCGGCGACGAGCTGCGTCGGCAGCTTCTGGATGAAGCCGACGGTGTCTGTGAGCAGCGCGGGGTGCGCCGCGTCGAGGTAGACCTTGCGCGTGAGCGGGTCGAGCGTCGCGAACAGCTGATCCTGCACGAACACATCGCTGTCCTTCGTCAGCGCGCGCATCAGCGTGCTCTTGCCGGCGTTCGTGTAGCCGACCAGCGCGATGATCGCGACGCCCTCGCGCTCGCGGCGACGACGGTAGAGCGAGCGCTGGTTGCGGACGTCCTCGATCTGTTCCTTGAGCTTCAGGATGCGCTTGCGCGCGAGGCGGCGGTCCGTTTCAATCTGCGTCTCACCGGGGCCACGGACGCCGATGGCGCCCGGCGCGCCGCTGTTGCCGCTGAGCCGCTCGAGGTGGCTCCACTGCCCTTTCAGCCGTGGCAGGAGGTATTCGGTCTGCGCCAGTTCGACCTGCAGGCGGCCTTCCCGCGTGCGCGCGCGCATCGCGAAGATATCGAGGATCAGCATCGCGCGGTCGAGCACCTTCACCTTCAGCACGTCCTCGACGTTCGCCTGCTGCGACGGCGACAGTTCGTCGTCAAAGACCACCATCGTCGGACCGCTGGGCGCGTTGCAGAGCGCGCGAATCTCGTCGAGTTTGCCCTTGCCGGCGTAGGTGGCCGGGTTCGGCGAGTCGAGCCGCTGCAAACTCGTACCAACGACCTCAGCGCCAGCCGTCTTCGCGAGCAGCGCGAGTTCCGCGAGCGAACTCTCGCCGCGCCAGCGATCGCGCTCGCTCGTGCGCTGCACCCCGACGAGGTACGCGCGCTCGGCCTCGTCCGCAGTGCTGTGCAGGGTCTTGCGTGTGGTGACGGTGGTTTTCGCCATGTGCGTTCAGAGTATCAGAATCATATCTCAGCGGCCGGATCTCATCCGTCCCGCTTCCCGTCTGCCGCTTCCCGTCTCTCTCCCCCGCCCTCGCGCTCGCGCTTGCGGCGGCCTTCCCAACCGATGTCTTTCGGGCGGTAGTACGTGTGGCCAGCGACGCTGTCAGGGAGGTGCTGCTGTTCGACGACGGCACCGTCGAAGTCGTGCGCGTTCTTGTAGCCGCTGCCGTAGCCCATCTGCTTCATCAGGCCGGTGACGGCGTTGCGCAGGTGCAGCGGCACGGGATCGTTGCGCGTGTTCTGGACGTCACGCAACGCGGCGCCGTACGCGCCGCCAACGGTGTCGCTCTTCGGTGCAAGCGCGAGGTACAGCGCGCATTCCGCCATCGGGAAGAAGCCCTCGGGCAGCCCGATGAAGTGCACCGCATGCTGGCACGCAGTCGCGATCAGCATTGCCATCGGATCGGCGAGACCGACGTCTTCGGAAGCGAGGATGACCATGCGCCGCACGATGAACATCGGGTCCTCGCCCGCCTCGATCATCCGTGCGAGCCAGTAGAGCGACGCGTCGGGATCGGAGCCGCGCAGCGACTTGATAAACGCCGAGATCGTGTCGTAGTGCGCGTCGCCCTGACGATCGTAGAGGTACGTGCGGTGCTGCAGCGCCTCGTCGATGTCGTCGCGCGTCACGACGGACGCGGCGGCGTCACGAGCGCGTGCGCCGGAAACGGCAGCCTCGAGCGCATTGAGCGCGATCCGAGCGTCGCCGCCCGTCGATGATGCGAGCGCTTCGATCGCCTCATCATCAATCGCGACGCCGCTCGCGCCGAGGCCACGATCCGTGTCAGCGAGCGCGCTGCGGATAATGCGCTCGATCGCAGGCGGATCGAGCTGCTTGAGCGCGAATACGCGCGAGCGCGAGAGTAGCGGCCCGATCACCTCGAACGAGGGATTCTCCGTCGTGGCGCCGATCAGCGTGATCGTGCCGTCCTCGACGAACGGTAGGATCGCGTCCTGCTGCGCCTTGTTGAAGCGATGAATCTCGTCGATGAACAGCACCGTGCGCCCGCCGCCCGCCTGCAGCCGCTCGCGCGATTCAGCGACGGCTTTGCGGAGATCGGCGACGCCCGCCGAGACGGCCGAAACCGGTACAAACGAGGCATCGGTGCTGTTCGCGATGATGCGCGCGAGCGTCGTCTTGCCGGTGCCCGGCGGCCCCCAGAGAATGATCGACGGCAGTGTGCCGGTCTCGACGAGCCGGCGCAGAATCTTGCCCGGGCCGACGATGTGCTCCTGCCCGACGTAGTCGTCGAACGACCGCGGCCGCATCCGCGACGCCAGTGGCGCGCCCGGATACGGCGCATCGCCCTCCGGCTGCGGCGCGAACATCGGGCTTGATTTGGGCTTCGTCTGGCGTGGCATGATGGGAGTGTAGCGCGGCCCCCTCTCCTGGCCTTCGGCCACCCTCTCCCACAAGGGGAGAGGGATTGGATGGGACAGTTGGCGTCTGCAATCGAGGTTGTCGGCGATGGACGACTGCAATATCTAATCTGTGCAATCTGTGAAATCTGTGGATTGACCCCGGCGGCCGTCAGATCGTATTGAAGCGATCCAGAAACGGGATGTCGCTGAAGTACGTGTTGAAGATCGCCAGCTCGTTGAAGAAGAGCAGCATGCCGACGAAAATGACGAGGACGCCCGTCGCGATCTCGACGATCGGCATCAGCCCACGGATCGACTTCAAGAAGCGCGTGACGGGCACGACGGCGAGGCCGGTGATGATGAACGGAACACCGAGGCCGAGCGAGTACACCAGCAGTAAGTACGTGCCCTTCGCGACGGAGGCAGTCGTAGCAGAAAGCGTGAGAATGGCGCCGAGCACGGGGCCGATGCACGGCGTCCAGCCGACGGCGAACGCAGCGCCCACTCCGACTGACTTCAGGTAGCCCAAGCTGCTCCACGCCGAACGTCCGGGGGCTGAAAGCCCGCGCTCCGAGTAGTCACCGATGGTCGTCGCCCCGCTGGCACCGACACCTGACGGCACGCTCGCCGTCGCGGTTTCGAGCGTGTAGGTGCGGTAAAGGAAGGGGATCTTGATGATGCCGATGAGGTTCAGCCCCAGGACAATGAGGAACACGCCGCCGATCTTCGCGAGCAGCGAGAGGTGATCGCGCACCGCATAGCTCGAATCGTCGCTGACGACCGCGCCGAGCAACCCGACGGACGCGCCGATGATCGTGAACACGAGCGTAAAACCGAGGACGAACGACGCCGCATGCGTCACCGTCTCGCGGCGCTCGGAGCGCGACGGATCGAGCGTTGCGGTGGTGCCGGTGAGGTGCGCGAGGTACGCGGGCACCAGCGGCAGCACGCACGGCGAAAGGAACGACAGGATGCCGGCCGCGAACGCAAACGCAAACCCGTACGGCCCCGTGAGATAGTCGACCCAGCCTTCTGTCATGTTTCTTGTTCACCACAGAGGCACGGAGGCACAGAGGTGCGATTTGTTTGTGTGCGTGAGGTCTTGTTGGCGGAGATGGGGCATTGTGGTTGGTTGTTCATAGGACGAGTCGCTTCACGCCGCGAAACAATACGGGTGTGTTGAAATTCAGGAGCAAGCCTGTCTTGATGCCCGAGAGGCGTAGGTAGGTTAAGAGCTGCGCGTCATGGATCGGGAGGAGGCGCTCGACGGACTTCAATTCGACGATGAGCTGTCCGTCCACGACGAGATCGAGACGATAGCCGGCATCAAGGTCACGACCTTTGTAGCGGAGAGGCAACTCAACCTGACGCTGGACACTGAGACCCGCCTCGTCAAGCTCGATAGCAAGGCACTCTTCGTACGCCGACTCCAACAACCCGGGGCCAAGCTCGCGATGCACTTCGATAGCCGCCCCAATCACGCGCTCAGTCCGTGGGTCACGCGAGTCCGGAGACAAAGGCCTTGTTGCTCCCCCCTTGATCCTCCGTGCCTCTGTGTCTTTGTGGCTAGTCTCCAAAACGCGAATCTCCACCTACCACGATGCTCGGAGTCGGCAATGGCGCCTCCTCGCAACCCCTTTGATCCTCTGTGCCTCTGTGCCTCTGTGGTTCAATCAAAGGGCGAATCTCCAACAGGCGCGATGCCAAGGAGCTCGAGGCGGGCCTGATCGTACTTCTCCTTGGCTCGCGCTTCGCGGTTCAGCAGACCCTTAAACTGATCGCCGATAGGCGTCCTGCTGCCGTCGAGCAAGACCTCATGCAGATCTTGCAGCTTCTTCTGCCAATCGTCATACGCCGCCAGGTACGCCGTCCGCCGCTCGTCGCTCACCTTCAACCACGCCTCCAATGCGACGATACCTGTGTTCGTTCAGGCTAGCGTGAAGCACAGCGTGCGTGCCAGTCGGCGTTTGCGCCGGCCTCGCCCGTACACGGAGTGCTGACTACAATCGGGGCATCGGGTTCAACACAAGGAGTACAGACATGGCCGACGCGCTGCGCATCGATTGGGACGCGATCACCGAAGAGGCGACGCGGCTGCTGTCGGACTTCATCCGCATCGACACGTCGAACCCGCCGGGACGGGAGTTGGCGGCGTGCGAGTGGCTGGCGGGGTTGCTTCGGGCGGAGGGCATCGACGACATCGCGTTCTACGATGCGTCGGACGCGCGCGAGCACGGCGCCGAACGCATGAACATGACGGCGACGATGACCGGCGACGGCACGAAGCCGCCATTGATCCTGCTGAGCCACACCGACGTCGTCCCGGTCGAGCGCCAGTACTGGGACTTCGAGCCGTTTTCAGGCGCGGTCGTCGATGGCGTGATCTACGGGCGCGGCGCACTGGACATGAAGTCGATGGGCATCATGGAGCTGATGGCGATGTTCATCATCAAGCGCCACAAGCTGCCGCACACGCGCGACATCGTCTATATGGCGCTGGCCGATGAGGAGGCTGGCGGCGCGTGGGGCATCGACTGGATGGAGGCGCACCACCCGGAGCTGCTGGACGCGGAGTACGTGATCAACGAAGGCGGCTGGGGCACGGCCGAGGTCTTCGGCGTGCGGCGTCCGGCGTTCAACTGCTCGATCAGCGAGAAGGGGCCGTTGTGGCTGAAGCTGGTCGCCGAAGGGCGGCCGGGGCACGGCTCGGTGCCGCACCCGGACAACGCGCTCGACAGGCTGGTGCGGGCGATGCGCAAGATCCAGGACTGGTCCCGGCCCGTGCAGGTCGTGCCAGAGTTGACGGAGTACTTCGACCGTCTGTACCGGAACCGCGTGCTGGCTGACGCGCCGTCACAGGCGTCGATGGAGAAGTTGGCAGACGGGAATCTCATCGCGCGCGCGATCCTGACGAACACCGTCAGCGCAACGACGATGCACTCCGGCATGAAGCACAACGTCATACCGGGCGTCGCGGAAGCGACACTAGACTGCCGGCTGCTGCCGGGGCAGGATCACGAGGCGTTCACGCAGGAGATCCGCGACGTCATCAGCGACCCGAAGGTGCGCGTCGAGACGGTGTTCGCGTCGAGCACGCCGTCGTCGCCGATCGCCACGGAGCTGTTCGGCATCATCGAGGACGTCGTGCGCGATCACGTCGAAGAGGCGCTCGTGCTGCCGAGCGTATCGGCGGGGTTCACGGACTCGCGCGTCTTCCGGCAGCACGGCATCACGTCGTACGGCTTCATCCCATACCTGCTGGAGCAAAACGAGGCGATGACCGTCCACGGCCACAACGAACGCATCACGATCGAGAACCTGCGGCTGGGGTGCCAGGTGCTGTTCGAGACGATACGACGGTTGGTGTCGTAGGTACGGTTCACCACAGAGGCACAGAGACACAGAGGTTTGTTGGGGTTGAGTGAGCGTTTCGCTCAGTGTCGGTCGCCGGCCCGCTGTCTGTGCGGCCTTCGAGTGCGGCGGAGCTGAAGCTCCGCGGGTACTTTCGCTTGCTCCGGTTCGCGTTCGTTCAAACGGTTCTCGCTTCTAGCTTCGCCGTTCTCTATCGTTAGGGACAAGCGAGCGCAGCCGCGCACGGTGCGGTGGAGGAGACAACGACAACATGGGCATCGATGACATCAAGCTGGTGGGGGTGATGGGCGGCGGTGTGATGGGTGGCGGCATCGCGCAGACGTTCGCGGCGCACGGCTTCACGACGATCATCCGCGACCTCAACGACGACCTGATCGAGAAGACGCGTGCATCGATGGTGGAAGGGCGCTTTGGGTTGAACGGCGCTGTCGAGCGCGGCAAGATGACGAAGGCGGAGTACGACGCGACGATCGCGCGCTTCTCGTTCACGCAAAACATCCGCGACCTCAGCGACTGTGACCTCATCGTCGAGGCGGTGCCCGAGAACCTCGAATTGAAGAAGACCGTCTTCGCGGAGCTGGACGCGGCGGTCAACCACAGCGCGATCTTCGCGACGAACACTTCAGGGTTCGCGATCGGCGACGTGAACAAGGCCGTGTCGCGGCGCGACCGGTTCATCGGGTTCCACTGGTTCAGCCCGGCGTTCATTATGAAGCCAGTGGAGATCATCTACGCGCCGGAGACGTCGGAAGAGACGATCGCGACGATGGAGGCCATCGGCAAACAGCTCGACAAGGTGACGATCCGCGTGAAGGACGCGCCCGGCAAGTACGGATTCGTCGCGAATCGCATCTACTTCGCGATGGTCGCCGAGGCGCGCAAGGTGTTGGACGAAGGCATCGCGAGTGGCGAAGACATCGATACCGTGATGAAGCTCGGTTTCAACTGGCCCGTCGGTCCGCTGGGCATGACGAAGGGCGCCCGCGGCGGCTGGCAATAGCTGCGCTAAGGACCAAGAACTTAGAACCTAGAACTAGTTGGCCGTTCTTGCGTTTAGGTTCTTGGATCTCAGTTCTAGGTCCTTCGTTGTGCTGATCGATCTGCACTGCCACACGAAGGTGATGTCGCCTTGCAGCGCGCTGACGCCGGATGCGCTGGTGCGCGCCGCGCAGGCGCGTGGGCTCGACGGCGTGTGCATCACCGAGCACGACGCCCTGTGGCCGGCCGCGGAGATCGCCCGGGTCGCCGAAGAGATGCGGTTCCTCGTGCTGCGCGGTATGGAGGTGACCACCGAGGTTGGGCACGTGCTGGTGTTCGGTATGGAGCATCACGATCCGGCGATGGCTGTGCTGCAAGAGCTGCATCGCATGGTTCGCGACGCGAATGCGCTGATGTTTCTCGCGCACCCCAGCCGGCGCTACGGCTCGCTTCCTCCCGACGATCTGTCGTCCGTGTTTGATTCGGTCGAAGTGCAGAACGGCACTGAAGGCATGCTGCAGAACGACAACGCCGCCGGGCTCGCACACGGTCTGCCGCGTCCGGGCATCGGCGGCAGCGACGCGCACTCTGTGCGCGAAGTTGGCATCTGTGCGACGGAGTTCTCCGTGCCTGTGACGGACGAAGCATCGTTCCTGGCCGCACTGCGCGCCGGAGCATATCGCGCGCGCAGGGTGTAGTTGTCGGACTCGCCCGCGCTGCCACCATGGCGGCGGACCTGTGTGTCCGCCCGCTGCGGGCGCATCGAGCTGTGAACCCAGTGGCAGTCGGGTCACATACCGCCACCACGTCCCTTACCGCTTTGAGTCCGCGCTCGGAGGATGCCTGCACGGGACGCCGCGCGGGCTGAAAGGCCCGCGCCACGGTGGTTCGGGTGCAACATTCTGGCTCGTCGAGCGATATTCGCTGTGATGACAGGACTTTTCAAGCGCCGCGGCAGCATCACGTCTCTCGGCTCCAACCACGAGCGCGAGCGTGAGCTGATGGCGCGCATCAGAGAGCGCCACGACGACGGCGAAGCGCTGGGCGGCTCCATCGATGCGGTCATCGCGGAATGCCGGGGGCGGGCGGTCTCCGTGCCGGCGGAGGCATGCTGGCGGTTCTATCTCGGCCGCTTCCTCATGGCCGCGGGCGACCCGATCGAGGCGCGAGACGAACTCGAGGCGGCGGCGCTGGCCGATCCGCGCGATCCGCGGATCCACACACACCTCGGCCTCTGGTACGAGGCAGCCCTTCTCGCAGCGTGCGAGGAGCGCGTACATGTTGATCTGCCGCCGCTTGCCGGCCCGCACCTGAGCGCTGACGCCGCGCGGTTCGCCAGCCTCGACGAGGACCTGCCCGTCGCGGCCCTGGCCTCACGCGCGCAGGCGTTTTTCGAAGCCGCGCTGCGGTTCAAGCTGCCGCGCGACGACGTGCGATACCTTGAGCGGCACGCCGAGCTGGTGCGCACGCAAGTGTTCATCGCGCCGCAAGCAGCGGTTCCAGACCACGTTGCGTTCATCTCGCGCACGGCCTAACAGCCGCGAGACCTTCGATTCCATTCCGCCTGTTAGCCGAACGAGGACGCTGTACGGAGCGCCCTACGCGATCTGATCGCTGAGTTCGGTCATTGGTGGATGGAACGCAGCGCGGAGTTCGGTCTGCGCGCGTATCGCGCATCCTTCAGTCAACACGGAAGCTCGTCGCCCAAACGGGGCAGCCTACGGACTGCCCCTACGCGATCTGATCGCGGGATTTCGATTCGCCGATCAGGCACGATAGGAAAACGCGGCCGGGTCTGTTAGCCTTACGCGTCACATTGCTGCGAGGAAGAGGGCAAGGAGGTCGGGCGATGCGCAGCGACTCCATTCTTGAACGCGCGCTGACGAGGCGGCGATTCATCGCGGCGTCCGCAATCACGGCAGGCGCGGCTGCGGTGAGCCTGGGCATCGGCCCGTGCGATCCGCGCCTGATCCGCAAGACCCAACAAGACAAGGACGCACTTGCTCCGCACCACACCGTCTGGGTGTGGCAGTTTTCGACGGACGGGGCGCTGCCCGCGATCGCTTCAGCCCTGCAGGGGACGGGCCTGGGTGTCATCGTCAAGACGCACGACGGCATCGAGTGGATGTCGAAGTACGACACGGCGCCGGACGCGATCACGAGTGCCGCGCGCGTGCGGAATGTCGCGCGCTACTTCGAAGATCGCGGCATACCATTCCATGCCTGGGCGGTGCCGAAGGGCGTGGACCCGCCCCTCGAAGCGCAGATGGCCGCGGACGTACTGGCCGCCGGTGCGCGGAGCCTCGTGCTGGATCTCGAGGGATCGTCCGGTTTCTGGGTGGGCAACGCGGCCGACGCGCGGCGATACGGCGACGAGCTGCGGCGGCTGTCGCCCTATGGTCGCGTCGATATCTCGATCGACCCGCGGCCATGGCGGATCAACCTCGTTCCGATGACAGAGTTCGTCGCGATGAGCGACGGCATCTGGCCGCAGTTGTACTGGGATACGTTCGACACGCCGGGCAATATCGAGGGCTATTCCGCAGCTGGTTACCCGCCGCCGGGCGGGAGCGTCACGCCCGAGTTCTTGCTGGAGGCGACAGAGAAGATCCTCAAGCCGTACGAGCGCGAGGTGATCCCCGTCGGCCAGGGCGCGGCGGTCGACCCAGCGACGTGGGCGCGCTTCGCGCATCACGCGTGGGACTTGAAGATGCAAAGAATCTCGGTCTGGCGACTTGGCGTGACCGCAGCGGAAACCGTTGCGTATCTCTCGGACAATCCGCCAGGTCCAGAGCCAAAGGCGCCACCGGCTACGCCCACACCTTCGGCGACAGCGACAGCGAACAAGACCGGCACCCGCACACCGACCTCGACGAAGACGCCCAAGGGCACCAGCACGGCAACAGGCACCCCGTCCCCGACACGAACGCCCACAACGTCGACGGCGACCGGCACGCCTACGCCGAGCGCGACGGCGACGGGCACAGGAACAATGACACCGACCGCAACGGTGATACCGTAGCTCTCGAGTCTGCGCGAATTACGGTCGATGCCGCGAGAGGGCGGTGGTGCTCATTGGCGCTCGTACCATCACGAGCACCGCGCGGGCTGGAAGGCCCGTGCTACCGTTTGGGACTCGACCGCCCGCTCACGGCGAGCTTGCGGTGATCAGGCCGTGGGCATGGGGAAACGGCGGGCGAAGTCGGCCCAGAACTCTTCATCCGATTTCTCATCGCCGAACGGCAGCCAGTCTTCATCCGTGCCGGCGAACCGGCCGTTGATGAACACCTCGGCGTCGACGCCGGCGGTGTAGCGCAGTTTCGGCTCCTTCGTTGTGACGGCGTTCTCGATGATCTTCGCGACCGCCTCCGGCTCACCGCCGATGGCGTTCGCGTTGCCGTAGATCGCCGCGATGCGGCTCTCAGCTACCGCATACGGCGATGCCGCGTCGAGGTGCAGGGCGCCCGTCGCTTTGTCGATAATCGGGGTCTTGAAGAAGCCGGGCTCGATGATCGCGACGCGAATGCCGAAGGGCCGCGTCTCCAACGCCACCGACTCGCTGATCGCCTCGAGCGCATGCTTCGATGCCGCGTAGAGGCCGGAGCCAATCGCGGCGACCTTGCCAGCAACGGAGCTGACGTTGACGATGGTGCCCGAGCGCTGTTCGCGCATGCCGGGCAACACCGCGCGCATCATGCGCAGCGGGCCAAAGAAGTTCGTCTCGAAGAGTTCGTGCGCACCGGCATCCGTCGTGCGTTCGATGACGCCCAGTGGTCCGATGCCCGCGTTGTTCACGAGCACGTCGATGCGGCCGGCTTCGACGAGGATGTTGTCGACGGCACGTTCGACGGAAGCAGGATCGTCGACATCGAGCTGGGCGATGTTGATCTTGAGCTTCTCTGCCGCTGCGGCTGCCCTCAGCGCCGCGGAGCCGGTCTCGGGGTTCCGCATCGTCG
>CAYWOO010000249.1:0-3854 GCA_964458665.1 uncultured Dehalococcoidia bacterium | reverse complement strand
CTTTTGCCGGAGTCAATTCGGAAGCAGTCCCGCTTGCCGATCGTGTGGCCGATAGCCTCGCACGCGGAGGAAATCGATCGGACGATGGGCTGTACCGCGTCGGTCCGGCTTTGCCGGACACACAGCCGAGGACGGCTATGCCACGCGCTTCGCGTCCCCTTTTGCTGGATTCAATTCGAACGCAGTCCGCTTGCCGATCCTGGCTTTCTAAGCACGCATGACGCAGGCTGGACGCCCGCGCCCCGGAGCTTTGCGTGTGCTTTTCGTGCTACGAGAAGTCGGCGCGACGTTTTCTCAGCACGAAATCGTACGTCTACTTCCGATACCCGGCTGCCACTTCTATACTGCCTAACGTTGCGCGCAGGGCTCGCGCATGGCTTTCCAACATCTCCCAACCGAGGTATCGACGGTGATCAACCCGCTAACCGCCCTGCTCGGGCTGTTCTCCCACGACGTGGGGATCGACCTGGGCACCGCCAACACGCTCGTCATGGTGAAGGGCCGCGGCATCGTCATCGACGAGCCCTCGGTTGTGGCGATCGACCGCCAGACGAAGAAGATCCTGGCGATTGGGGCCGAGGCGAAGCGGATGGTGGGGCGCACGCCCGCCAGCATCGTTGCGGTACGGCCGCTGAAAGACGGCGTGATCTCCGACTTTGAGGTGACGGAGCGGATGCTCGCGTACTTCATCCGTTCGGTGCATGAGCGGTTCGGGTTCGGCATCCCGCGGCCTCGGGTGGTGGTGGGCATCCCGAGCGGCGTGACGGAAGTCGAGAAACGCGCGGTACACGACGCGGCGTTGAACGCTGGGGCGAGAGCGGCCTTTCTCATCGAAGAGCCGATGGCGGCGGCGATTGGCGCCGGGCTGCCGATCATGGAGCCGAATGGGTGCATGATCGTCGATATCGGCGGCGGCACGACGGAAGTGGCGGTGATAGCGCTGGGCGGCGTCGTCGTGAGCACCTCGATCCGCACGGCGGGCGACGAGATGGATCAGGAGATCATGGCGTACGCGCGGCAGGTGCATAACATGCTGATCGGCGAGCGCACCGCCGAGGAGATCAAGATCGAGGCGGGCTCGGCGTTTCCGCTCGACGAAGAGTCGACGGTCGATATTCGCGGGCGCGATCTTGCGACGGGGCTGCCAAAATCCGTCGAAGTGAGCACGGTGGAGATCCGAGACGCGCTGTCGGGCAGCGTCAACGCCGTCATCGATGCCGTGCGTTCGACGATTGAAGTGACGCCACCGGAGCTGGTGGCGGACCTGATGTACCGCGGCATCTGCCTCGCCGGCGGCGGGGCGCTGCTGCGCGGGCTGGACCGGCGGCTGGCGCAGGAGACGCGGTTTCCGGTGTACGTAGCGGAGGACCCGCTGCTGTGCGTGGTGAAGGGCACCGGCGAAGTGCTGGAAGAAGCGAAGATGCTGCAGAAGGTGCAGTCTGCGCTCGCCACGCGCAAGCCGCCTCGGTGACGCCGGGTTACGGGAACATGGATTACACGGATTGGGTGGGGGACGTACGGAACATATCGCCGTAGTTCAGCGGCGGTAGCGACCGGGCATCCGGTAGACGGCGTGGCGTACACTCGGGTCGTGCGTGGACATCTTCTCATTGTTGTTGTCGTGATGTTGTCGTTGGGCGCTGCTTCTTGCGGCGGTAACGATGCTGCGCCTTCCACCGAGAAGGCATCGGTAGGCGTCGCTTCGCCTACGCTGCGTTCCGTATCTGCTTCGCAGAGCGCGATCGCTGCTGAGCCGAGTGCGACTGCGGTTGTTGCGCGCGGGCGCTCGGGGATTGCGGCTGTTGATGCGGCGATTGGTGCGGTGCTGGCGGGGAATGTTGACGCGATCGGGCAACTCGTGCGGTATACGCCGACGGCTTGCGATGCGCGCCCGCGGGGCCTCGGCGGGCCGCCGGCGTGTCGGCCCGGCGAAATCGACAAGACGCTGGTGGACGTCCTTCCCGCGGCGCAGTGCGAAGGATTCTATGTGCGCAGGGGTGAGTTCGACGCGCACAGCATCGTTGTGGCGAACAGCCGTTTGTACGGTATGTATCGAGCATCTGCGAACTCGTTTCCTGCAGGCGACTACGTCGTCATCTTCGCGTACCCGGCCATAAGGCCGGTACCGCAGCCCGATGCCGGGTATGCGCTGTTGATGAATGATGCCGGCATCGTGGGTGTTCACTACGGGTGCTCGCAGACGCCGCAGCAGATCGTGCAGGTCGAGCAGCTGACGGACGCGATCGTTGCGCCGTAGGTGGTTGGTGCTGGGCATCGCGCCAAGCGAGCACCTCACCCCGGCCTTCGGCCACCCCTCTCCACGACGTGGAGAGGGGGATGGATGATCGATTGGCGTGGCTGTCGGGAAGTGTTCGCGGATCGAGCGCGGGCGCAACGGGTTGCGCCCGGAGGGTAGGAGCTGGGATCGCCGCACCCCCCGCCCCGCGCGGGCTGGAAAGCCCGCGCCACGGTGATGGTACGCGGCGCGCGGTGTTTGCACGCAACCATCGATCGGACGGCGAGGGTCGGATCCACGGGGATCCAGCCCTGCCGGATTCACAGCCGGGGCGACTGTGATCCGCGCTTCGCGTCTTCGCTCCGCGCTGTCGGATTGGATCGCCTCGCACCGTGCCAAGCGAGCACCTCACCCCGGCCTTCGGCCACCCGTCTCCACGACGTGGAGAGGGGATCGGGCGATCGGTTGGCGTGACTGTCGGGAAGTGTTCGCGGATCGAGCGCAGGCGCAACGGGTTGCGCCCCTACGAAGGTCACGGGGCTGATTTGCGGTACCGGGCCTCGCTATTGCGGCAGGAGTTTGGCGCTGGCGGTTTCTATGCGGTCGAGGATTTGTTGGGCTTCGGGTGGGTCGGCGAGGCGGGGTTGGTACTGATCGTGGATGTGGATCGCTGTGTAGTGCGTGGATGTGAGGCGGGCGCCGGTGAAGGTTGCTTCGAGTATTGCGCCTTGCTGCGTTTCCAACGACCAGTCCTGGTCGAAGACGAAGTTGCCGAGCGCGTAGGCGACGAACATCTTGCCGATCTGCTCGTGCGCTTGCACCCAGTGCGGATGGTTGCCGACGATCATGTCGGCGCCTGCGGCGGCCGCGGCGCGCGCGAACTCGCGCTGGCGGGTCGATGGGGACGCAGTGTACTCGATGCCCCAGTGCGGGAGGATGATGACGACGTTCGCGAACTTGCGCGCGTTCGTTACATCGTCGGCGATCGTCGCTGGATCGAGCGGCGCTGAGCCGGCCGTATCGTCGCCAGCCTGGTAGTAGGACGCGATGTCGTCGTAGGCGAGGAAGGCGAACGAGACGCCGTTGCGCTGGATGATCTGCGGCGCGCGCGCTTCGAAAAGATTGCGGCCCGTGCCGGCGGACTTGATGCCGGCAGCGCGGAGATTGGCGTCGGTCTCGAACATCGCACGGTCGCCGCAGGGGTCGATGCCGCAGTCCTTGATGTGGTTTGCGGCGTGGGAGAGCAGGTCGTAGCCGGCGTACTTGAAGCCGGCGACGGCGGCGGCCGGCGCTGCGAGGCTGAACGTCTGCATGCAGCCGAACGGTGCGCCGGCGTCGGAGGCGGTAGCGTCGAGCGTGCCGATGGTGATGTCGGCGGATGAGAGCATGTCGCGCAAGGGCTGGAACGGCAGCGTGAACTCGCCACCGAGCGCCTTGATCTTCGCGTAGGTGCAGCGCGCTGGGATGAGGTCGCCGGTGAAGAGGAGCTTCGTGACGGCCTCGACGGTGGGGACGGCGATGGTGGGTGGCGCGGGTGTCGTGGTTGGGTTGGGTGATGGTGTGGGGTGCGCGGGTGTGGTGGAGCAGGCGGCGCTCATCGTGATGAGTAGCAGGGCTG
>CAYWOO010000248.1:0-6739 GCA_964458665.1 uncultured Dehalococcoidia bacterium | reverse complement strand
CGATCTCCGCCTTGAAAGGGCGGCGTCCTGGGCCTCTAGACGATGGCGCCACGCGACCAAAGTATATCGACCCCCCGATCCACCCGCCACGACGCGCGACCTTCTCTCAACCCCTCGTACCCTCTACCCTCTAATTCCTCTGTGTCTCTGTGCCTCTGTAGTGAAAAGAAGAATGAACGACAACCTCCCGATCATCGTTGGCGTCGGCCAAGCACCCTCTACCCTCTAATTTCTCTGTGTCTCTGTGCCTCTGTGGTGAAAAGAAGAATGAACGACAACCTCCCGATCATCGTCGGCGTCGGCCAGGTCACGCAGCGGCCCGAGACCGAACGTCCGCGCGAACCGCTCGCGCTCATGGCCGAAGCCGCGCGCCTCGCCGAGGCCGATGCGCATGGCGGCGATCTGCTCCACGGCCTCGACTCGGTCCGCGTCGTCAACGTCTTCTCGTGGCCGTCGAAGGCGCCCGCCCACGATCTTTCGAACGCCCTCGCCGTCGCGCCGCGCGAGCGGATCTACACCGCGCTCGGCGGCAACACGCCGCAGTGGCAGGTGAACGAGGCTGCCGAGCGCATCCACAACGGCGACCTCAAACTCGTGCTCATCGCCGGTGCCGAGAGCATGTACTCCGCGCGGCGTGCGCGCGCGAAGGGCGTCAACCTCGGCTGGTCGCCGCGCGGCAACCCGACACCCGATGTCGGCGACACGCGTCCGGGCATCAACGAAGCCGAGGCCGCGCACGGGGCGACGCTCCCCACTGCCGTCTATCCGCTCTTCGAGAACGCCCTGCGCGCCAACTGCGGCCGCTCGCTCGACGCGCACCGGAATGCACTCGGCGAGCTCTTCGCGCCATTCACCGAGGTCGCGGCGACGAACGAACACGCCTGGTTCCGCGAGCCGAAGACTGCGCACGAGATCGCGACGCCGACGCCCGGCAACCGCTACATCGGCTTCCCCTACACCAAGTACATGAATTCGATCATCGACGTTGATCAGGGCGCGGCATTGCTGATGACCAGCGTTGCCGAAGCGCGGCGTCTCGGCATCCCGGAGGAGCGCTGGGTCTACCTCTGGGGCTGCGGCGACGCCACCGATCATTGGTTCTTCACCGAGCGCGCTGACTTCCATTCATCGCCCGCCATCCGCGCTTGCGGGCAACGAGCGCTCGGCATGGCTGGCGTCACGATCGGCGACATCGCCCACTTCGATCTTTACAGCTGCTTCCCATCCGCGGTGCAGATCACGCGCGACATGCTCGGCATCGCCCCCGGCGACTCGCGCCCGCTCACCGTCACGGGCGGCCTGCCATACTTCGGCGGCCCGGGCAACAACTACGTCACGCACAGCATCGCCGCCATGGTCGACAAGCTCCGCGCCGATCGCGGCAAGCTCGGCCTCGTCACGGCAAATGGCTGGTACGTTACGAAACATTCGACCGGCATCTACTCGACGGATCCGCCGCAGCACGATTGGCGACGCACCGATCCCAAAATCGACCAGGCGCAGATCGATGCCGGCCCGCGCCCCACGTTCGCCGACGCACCCAGCGGCGCCGCAACCGTCGAGACCTACACGGTGTTGTTCGACCGTGACGGCGCACCCGAGCGCGGCATCATCATCGGCCGCCTGCAAGACAACCGCCGCTTCATCGCCAACACGCCACCCGACCGCGCAACCCTGGAGTCCATGACCAAACACGAAATGATCGGAACGATTGGAAACGTAGGGTCACCAGACGCCGCCACCAACATCTTCACACCCGCCTGAACCAATCACACGCACTGCACCTAAAACCTAAAACCTAAAGCCCCCATGCGCGGCGGTGAACACGATGACCCAGGTGGCCGCGCTGGAACTCGGCGAGTTCGGCGTACGCGTCAACGCCATCGGCCCCGGCGCCATCGATACGCGGATGACCGAATGGATGAAGCTGCCCGGCGTCGGCCAAGCAATCGTCGCCGAGACGCCGCTCGGCCGCGTCGGCCAGACCGGCGACCTCACCGGCACGGCGGTCTACCTGGCCGGCGACGCATCGTCGTTCGTCACCGGCCAGCTGTTCCACGCCGACGGCGGTGCGTCGCTCATGCGCTATCCCGACATGCCAAAGCTCTTCAAGGCGCTCCGCCCGCAGCAATAGCGGCGGACAAACAAACGCCGGGGCGCGCATCATGCGGGGTTGGCGCGCCCCGGCGTCGTTCCGGTCACCGCTCGAAACGGGGGAGCATGTCCCGGGCGATCCCGTTCACTCCACTCTAACGCCGCCCCGGTGCCCGAACGTTAAGCAGTCCCTAAATCGCTGTGAACAGTCGGCAAACTGCCGCGCACGCCGAACCGATCAGACCGCTCCAACAGCTGCCAATGCATCGAGCAGCAGCGATCGTGCCGCAGGCGCATCCACGCGAAGCGCCACTCGCGCCGGCCGACGCGTGTCATCCCGAACGAAGACGCTCTCACCAGCCCGCACGCCATCCGTCACAACACGGACGGATCGTTCCTCACAATTGACCAGCTCCGGCCGCGATACCAGCGCCGCTGCTAGGGCATCGTGCATGTAACACGCATCGATCGCATCCGCCGCCTGATAGTTCATGATGCTAGCGCGCAGCAGTCGGCTCGCGAGCGTGGATCCACCAAGTTGCGTCTCGAGTTGTTGCACGTCGGCCATCGTGATCGCCACCTGCTCCGTCACGTTCAGCGGCACGATTGTCAGTGCGAACCCGGCACCACACACAACGTCGGCGGCGACCGGGTCGCAAGAGAAGTTGAATTCCGCGAACTCCGTGATGTTCCCCGGACGATCGAGCGCGCCACCCATCACGATCAGCCGCTCGACCATCTCCGGCAGCCGCGGCTCCAGTCGGAGCGCCAAAGCGATATCCGTGAGCGGCCCAACGGCCACGAGCGTTATCGGCTCCGTGTTCGCAGCGGCGCGAATCTGATCGACCATCCACTGCACGCCGTCGTCGTGCGGCGACGCAGCGTCGCTGCTGCGATACTCGCCACCAAGCCCATCAGCGCCGTGAAAGTCCGCTGCATCCGCCGCCTCGCGCTGGACAAGCGGGCCGGCCGCGCCGCGCACCACGGGAACATCTCCGAGCCCGACCTCGTGCGCCACAAACGCCGCGTTCCGCGCCGTGAAGTCAAGCCGCACGTTTCCCGCGACGGCGACAATGCCGACGAGCGCGAGCACGCCCGTCCGATGCTCGTCCGCCAGCAGGTGCAGCGACAGCGTGGTCGATCCCCGGATCGCAATCGAGAATGACGTGAGGCCGCGGCCGCTCGGAATCCACCTCCCTCTTTCCTCCCACCCAATCCTATCTCTGTGCCTCTGCGGTGAATGCAAAGAGGGCGGCTCACGCCGCCCCCGAAGCTTCGATTTCGCTGCGCAAATGCCCTACTTCGCCTTGCCGATCTTGTACATGCCGGTGCCACACGTCGGGCACACGCCCTTCGTGGCGGGCTTGCCGTTCTTCATCGTTACGGCGGTGGCGTCCTTCATCTCGCGCTGAGTCCTGCACTTCAAGCAGTAGGCTTCCACGGTTCATACCTCCACTGGCTACGGCGATTGCGGCCTTGGCGGGCCCCCGAACTCGACCTGCGTCTTCGGCATATGCGGGTTAGCAGTTCTTCTCACTTGAACGCGGTCAAACGCATAATAGACCGCTCCCCGCACTTGTCAAGCGAATCTCGGCCGAATCTGCCGCGAATCTGGCCAGATTCGGCGAATTGGCCCCGAAACGACCGTTTTACCCCGTTCCCACGACCTTCTCCGGGTGCCACCGGCCGTTGCCGCGAACCCGCAGCACCCCCAGAAAGTCCCCTTCAGCCGAGTACGCCCGGCACAGATCGGCCGCCCTCACCGACTCGAACTCGATGTCGCGTCCGCAAGCCACATCGACGCTCCGTTCACTCCCGAGGATCGCGGCCGCACGCCGCTCTACAGCACGATCAGGCGCAAGCAGCGCCTCGCCAAGGCGGCCCTCACTCGCCAGGGCGGTCAGAACCTCTGGCGCGCGCGCGTCCGTCATGCGAAACCCGCCGCTGCTCGTGCGCCGCAACGCAGCGAGGTGCGCACCGCAGCCGAACCGCTGCCCCAGGTCGTGCGCAATCGACCGGATGTACGTCCCCTTACCGCACCGCACTTCGATTTCGGCAATACCGTCATCGTAAGAGCGAAGCGCGGCACGCTCGACGTACACCGTGCGCGGCTCGACCGCCACATCCGCGCCCTCGCGTGCGTACCGGTACAGCGGCTTCCCCGCAACCTTGATCGCGCTGAACAGCGGCGGCGTCTGCGCGATTTCGCCCACGAACTCCAGCAACGCGGCTTCGATCGCCGCCGCGCCCACCGCGGAAGCGTCGCCGCTGGCCGTCACCGCCCCCTCCGCATCGTAGGTATCCGTGGCCTCACCAAAGCGCACAGCCGCGTCGTACGTCTTCAGCGCGTCGTCCATGTACTCGATGAAGCGCGTCGCGTAGCCCACCGCGACCGGCAGCACGCCCGACGCCAGCGGATCCAGCGTCCCCGCGTGCCCGACGCGCCGCACGCCCGTCAACCGCCGCACCAGCGACACCATCGAGAACGATGTGACGCCGGACGGCTTGTCGACGATGAGGAAGCCGTTCACGCACGCACCATCACGAACGCCGTTACCGACAGCCCGCGCAGCAGCATCCGGTGCTTCGAGAGCACCCGCAGCGCCGGCGGCATCGCGCGCATCAGCACCGCCCCCTCCCCCGTCAGCCAGACGCAGCGCCCGCCCGGCCGCAGCACGCGCGCGATCTCGCGCAGCGATCGCGCGTACAGCCGGTCCAGTCCGGCCATCGAGCCCATCTGCCGCCCGTACGGCGGGTTCGTGATCACGACGTCGACGCTGGCCTGCGAGAGCGGCAGCCGCGTCGCGTCCCAGCGCGAAAGCGCCGCCTGCTTGCCCGCGTTGGCTCGTGCTGCCTTCAATGCCTCGCGATCCATATCCCCGCCCAGCAGCAGCGCTGTGCGCTCGGCCTCCGCCCGCTCGCGCAGAATCGTGCCCGCACCGGCCATCGGATCGAGGCACACGTCGTCGGCGCGCGGCTCCGAGAGCATCACCAGCGCCCGCGCCACGGTCGGCTTCAGCGAAGCCGGCAGATGCGCGCGCTTGTAGCGCCGCTGCGCCAACTCGTCGCCCGAAAGCCGAAGCCCCACCAGCGTCCGCTCGCCCACCACATGCACCCACAGCTCGATCGCCGCCACCGCCGCGCTCGCCGTCCAGCGCGGCAGCAGGCTCCCCATGGCCGCGATGAACGGCGCCTCCAGCTCGTCGCGGTGGAATGGATGCTTGCCGGCGACGCGCGCAACGATCTTGTACGTCCGCAGCTTCGTCTTCGGCCGCACGGCGTTGTGCGCCAGCAAGGCTCGCTCGAGCGGCGCGCGTTCCAGCGCCCGCGCCAGAATCTTCGGTGCGCCACGCGCCGCCGGCGTCGCCGCATCGAAGATGATCTGGAACACGTCCTCGAGCAGCCCGCAGCGCAGCACCTGCGTCAGATCGGACGCGTTAAACAGAATGATCCCGTCGCGCTTGTCGATGCGTGAGATCGTCTCGCGGACGGTTGCGCCCGCGTCGGTAAGCTCTACCGACGCCAGCGATTCCAGCCCCGGCACGACGAGCGCGTAGTACACGGGCGGCGCCGGCTTCGGCGGACGCGGACCCGGCGCCGTAGGGCGCCTACGCGGAGGCATGCTCCCGCGCCTCGAATTCGCGGCGTAGGATCGCCATGATCTCTTCGTCCTGGTAGCAGCCGTCGTCGTAGTGGTGCTCGCGTCGCCTGCCCTCGGACACGAAGCCGATCTTCTCGTACACGTGCATCGCCACAGCGTTGTTCGGCTCCACTGCCAGCTCGATGCGGTGCAGGTTCAGGTGCCGGAAGCCCCATCGCACCAACACACGCACGGCGTCCGAGCCGTATCCGGCGTTACGATCCTCGGCGCGCCAGATGCCTACGCCGATCAGCGCGTTGCGGTTGCGCTGGTCGATGTGGAACAGGTCGATGTCGCCGACCGCGCGGCCCGCCGCCTCGATGATCAGCCGCACCACGGTCGCGTCCGGTTCCGACGCCCAGCTCTCGAACTCCAACTCCAACTGGTGCAGCGATTCCGGTGGCTCGTGCCAGTCACGCAGTCGCTGCCCCAGCGCGTCCGCGGTCCGCGCTGCCTCCCAGCACGCCTGCACGTCGTCGCGTTCCCACGCACGCAGGATCACACGCTCGCCCGCAATCCACGCCATCAGAGTTTCTCCCCTCGTTCTTCCGCCGTCTTGCGCATCAGGTCTGTCATTACCTGCGCCTCCGCCATCGATGTGTCGCTCAGAAACGAGACATCGGGCGCGTAACGCAGCGTCAGTCGCCGCGACAGCTCTCGACGCAAGTATGGCCGCGCATGATCCAGCGCTTCCAGCGTCGACCGGCGTTCGTCATCGGTACCGAGCACGCTCACGTACACCAGCGCGTGCCGCAGGTCCGGCGATACATCGACGTGGGTCACAGTCACGATGCCGCCGATGCGGGGGTCGTCCAGATCCGACCGTAGGAGATCGCTGATCTCCGTGCGCAGCAGTTCGTTTACGCGTTCTGTTCGTCGGGACATCTGGCTCAAACAGGGACGGCCGGGCGAACCGGCCGTCGTCTGCGTCGGTATTCCTCGCTGTTACGTGTCGCGCTCGATCCGGAAGAACTCGATGACATCGCCCTCTTCGAAGCTGTCGAA
>CAYWOO010000247.1:0-27713 GCA_964458665.1 uncultured Dehalococcoidia bacterium | reverse complement strand
GAGAAGACGGGAACCACGAAGGGCACGAAGGGGCACCGAGGGGTGGGGCGGGAGAGGGCAGCGAGCGGAACGACGGGAAGGGGTTAGGGCAGAAGGTGGAGACTTCGTTGTTTGGGACGGCGGTGGCGGCGCAGGCCTGGGAGTTGCAGACGTACATTTTGGGGCGGCGGAAGCGGCGGTCCGGGCGGGGGCATGCGTACTTGCCGACGATCTGGCGGACGTTCGAGACAGCGGACGGGTGGGCGGTGGTCGGCGGCGTGGGGGATGATCGCTGGCCGGCGTTCTGCGCGGCGGTGGCGATGCCGGAACTGGAGCACGATGGGCGCTTCTCGAACGGGCTGACGCGCATCCAGAACATCGATGCGCTGTACCCGCTGCTGGATGACAAATTCCTTGCGAAGACGACGGCGGAATGGATCGCGGTGCTGGAAGCGCACGACATGATCTGCGCGCCCGTGCAGGACTACGAGACGCTGCTCGACGATCCGCAGGCGCTGGCGAACGAGTATTTGGTGACGGTCGATCATCCGACGGCCGGGCCGACGCAGGTGGTCGGGTTTCCGTGGAAGTTCAGCGAGACACCGGCGTCGGTTGCGCCTGCCGCGCCGGAGCTGGGGCAGCACACGGAGGAGATCCTGCTCGATCTGGGGTACTCGTGGGAGGAGATCGGGGCGCTGCGCGCGGGCGGGGCGATCTGACCGGTGCTATCCACAGATTTCGCAGATGCCACAGATTAGGGGACGGAGGCGCCTGCGGATCTGATAGGGAGCCACGAAGGACACGAAGGGGCACGAAGATGTTGTAGGGGCGGACCTGTGTGTCCGCCTTGTTCGTCTTGCGTTGGAAGTCCGCGACGCGATCAACGGTCGCGGGCTATTCCGCGCGTTCATCGCGGACCGGGCGGGCGGACAGGTCTGAAGACCCGTCCCTACGGTGTGCGGATGCGCGCGGGGCGATCGTGCTTCGCTGACGTGCTGCCTTTCTCGCTACTGCTTGCGCTGGGAGTGGACGCGGATGCTGTCCAGCATGCCGGAGTTGGCGGCGTGGGCGGCGAAGCGGATGGCGTTCTTGATGGCGCGGGCGTCGGAGTTGCCGTGGGCGATCATGACGACGCCGTTCACTCCGAGGAGGGGTACGCCGCCGTACGTGCCGGGATCCATGCGATCGCGGAGTTTGAGCAGGCTCGGGCGGAGGATCAGCGCGGCGAGCTTGTACTGAATTTTCGACGTGAAGGCGGTGCGGAGTTCTCGGAAGAGGAAGTCGGCGACGCCTTCGGTGAGCTTGACGGCGACGTTGCCGGTGAAGCCGTCGGTGACGATGACGTCGGCCTTGCCCTTGTGGACTTCGCCGCCTTCGATGTTGCCGACGAAGTTTACGCCCGCCTTGCCAAGGCGGCCGTAGACCTCCTGGATAAGCTCGGTGCCCTTCGTGTCTTCGGCGCCGATGTTCAGCAGGGCGACCCGCGGGTTCGCGACGCCCATGACGCGCTCGGCGTACACGGAGCCCATCTGCGCGAACTGGACCAGGTAGTTCGGCTTGACATCGGCGTTTGCGCCGACATCGAGCACGAGTATGCCCGTTTCGCTGAACGGCGCGACGGTGCCGAGAGCCGGGCGCTCGATGCCCTGGATGCGGCCGAGTGTCATGAGCGCGGACGCCATGACCGCGCCTGTATTCCCGGCGGAGACGAAGGCGCCGGCGACGCCGCGCTTCACCATGCTCATGGCGACGTTGATCGAAGCATCGCGTTTGGCGCGGACGGCCTGCGCGGGGTGCTCGTCCATGCCGATGGCCTCGGTAGCGTGGATGATCTCGAATGCGGCGGGCGTTTCGCCCTGGCGGGCGAGTTCGGCCTCGATCACCTCTCGCGCGCCGACGAGGGCGATGTCTAGCTGGAGTTCGGCGCGGGCAAGAAGCGCACCGGCGATGATCTCCGCCGGTGCGTGGTCGCCGCCCATGGCGTCGAGTGCGATGAGCACGTGGTGATCCCTCACAACGAACGTCGTGCGCCGCAGGCGCGCGCCACAATGAACAACGGTACCGCCACAGCGATAGCCACGGCACGGGACGATATCCGCGCCGAGAAGCGACGTTCTCGCCGTACGGCGAGGGCATTCTACGGAATGCCCTACGCGAGCAGTTTCCGCGTTCGAGCGGTTGTCGACTATGCGCGTTCCGCTACGACGAACAGGGTATCGCTGGCGTCATCGTAGGGCGAGAGGTCGGGGGCGCCGTAGATGTTGGTGATGCGGAGGCCGGCGGCGTTGAGGAGCAGTTCGAATTCGTAGCGCCCGTAGGCGCGGAGGGTGACTTCGAGCACGCGCCGACGCACGGAACCGTCGCCCGCCAGACGATCGAAGATCAGCGTGTCGAGCGTCATCTGGCGGGCGGGCGCTGATGTGGCGGAATGCAGCTTTGTGATGCGCTCGCCGGTGGCGGGATCGGTGCGCGTCCATTCGTGACGCAGCGCGGACGGCTCCTGGCTCCAATCGATAGCGGTGAGGGATCGGATCTCGCAGGCGAAGATGCCGCCGGGCGCGAGATGCTTCGCGACGGAGCGGAGCGTGGCGACTTGGTCGGGGGGCGCGTGGAGCAGCTCGAGCGAGCAGAGCGCGACGTAGATGAGGTCGAACCTCTCGCCTGCGAAATCGAAGTTGCGCACGTCGGCTTCGATGATGCGGACGCGCTGCGCACTCTCACCATCGAGCTGCGCGTCGAGACGGGCGAGCATGGCGGGGGCGTTGTCGACTGCGACGACGTGATGGCCGTTGCGGGCGAGGTGCAGCGCGACGCGGCCGGTGCCGGCCATTAGCTCGAGCGTCGGCAGTTCTCCGCGGCGGGCGAGCGCTTCATAGAAGGGGAGGTCGTCGGTCCAATCGCCGTACTGGAGGTCGTAGAGCGCGGCGGCTTCTGCGTCGGCGTATTCGTCGAGGACGGATGGGGACTGATCCACAGATTTCACCGATTTCCACAGAGTGAGGGGACAACGGGGAGCCACGAAGGACACGAAGGAGCACGAAGGGCTCTTGGGTTGGGAACCGCAGATTTCGCAGACTTCGCGGACTAGAGATTGGAAGGATGTCCGTTTTCCGCTCGCAGGATAGCCGACCGTGCCTCAGGCAACACCAGTTTTTACATCTGAAGACGAGGGTTTGGGGGTGAAACACCCTAGGGATTGCTGCTGAATTGCCGATTCATCATTGAGGGATTGGGAAGAGCCTTGCCCTGCGCCGTTTCCGGCCGGGTTCGCAGAGGCGCGTTGAATCAGTTGATGGAGGATGGCCGGCATGAAGAAGCAGTTGCACCTGTATCTGGTATCGCTCGGAGCGCTGGCACTGATGCTGACGGTGGTTTTCGTCGGATCATCGGGCAATGCGGGTGCGGCACCGAGCCTGGTGACGAACGGGAACTTCGACACGACCAACGCGAGCTGGACGCCGGCGCCGCCGGACTCGACCGTGACGTTCATCTCTACCGAGGATGCGGACGGGAACGCGCTGTCGGGCGCGGGAACGGTCGCGCGCTCCTCTGGCGGCGCGGGCGACGGGATCGCGTCGCAGTGCATCGACGTGACGGCATCGGGACTGGGCACGTACCAAATTGCAGGAAGCTACAAGCTGACGCCTGGCGGCGGCGGCGCGCAGACGGCGTCGATTGACGTGACCGTGTATGACGACAACGGATGCACGACGACGCCGGTGGCGAACGCGTCGGGGCCGCTGGCGCCGACCGGAGTGTGGCAAGCGTACGCGCTGCCCACCATCACCGTGACCGGCACGCAGTTTGGCGTGAAGGTCGAGCTGATCGTGCATGCGGCGGCGCAGGGAGACGCGGTGTATTTCGACAAGGTCTCGCTGTCGAACGGCGCGCTCGACACGCCGACGCCGACGAATACGGCGACGCCTACAAACACGAGTACCTCGACGAACACTCCGACGGTGACGAATACACCCGGGCCGGCGACCGACACGCCGACCGCGACGAGCACACCAACCGCGACGAGCACGAGCGCGGCGACGGACACCCCCGCAGCCACGGAGACGATGCCGCCGACGCGGACGAATACGCCGACGCGCACGGCAACGCCGATCGTTATCGACACGCCGATGCCGACCGCGACAGATATCCCGGTGGGCGATCCGCCCGAGAGCGTCGATGACGTCGAACTGCCACCGGACTGGATGAGCGACGACAGCGGAACGAGCGGCGGCGGCGATGAGGAAGGTGCGGAGATCTCGCCCGAAGGTGAGGAGGGCGCCGACGGATTCCCTGAGTCCGGCTACGGCCCGCAGCAGCAGCGGGGCGATGGCCCGGCGGATGCCCTTGCGATGCTGGCGTTCGGCCTTGCGCTGGCGATGCTGGGGGCGGGGTTCTCGCTACAGCGACGCGGCGAGCGCGGCGACGGGGAGTAACCGTTCCATTTGGAATTGAGCTTGAGAGGGCGCCCGCTGTGCGGGCGCCCTCTTCGTCTCTTGCGGGAACCACGGATTACGCGGATTTCACTTATTGCACAGAAGGGGGTGGGGAGGGAAACAGGGATACATCGATTTCACGGAACGGGGACGTTTGCGGAACCACAGATTCCACAGACTGCGCAGAAGGGGTGGGGGAAGTTCGGGGAACTCCGGCCTCCGATCCGCAGCCCGGAATCGCCTATGATGCATTCATGGCCGGGATCGACGCTTCCATTGACGATCTGACCACGCGCGTCGCGACGCTGCCGCGCAGCATGTGGCGGCGGCGCGCCGATACGACGATGGCGCCGCTGCCGGGCGGCATCCGCATGGCCGTGCTGACGTCGCCGTTCATCGTGCGGTGGGCGGCCTGGCTGGTGGCGGTGCTGATCATCTTCGTGTCGGAGGTGCCGCGCTACACCCAGCGCTTCGAGCCGTGGCTGCTGCTGGGCACGATGGCGCAGACCGCGATCGTGACGTTCTATGTGCCGGCGATCCGGCCGTGGCTGCTGCCGAAGCTGCGACGCTACTTCGCGACGCCGGAGAACCATGACGTGCTGGCGCTGGGCCTGATCGACCTGGCACTCTCGATGCTCGCCGTGTACCTGAGCGGCGGCTGGGGCAGCCCGTACTTTCACTTCGCGTTGACGGCGCTGCTGATCCCGTCGTTCTTCCTGACGTTTCGCGGCGTCGTCGCGCTCGTCGCCGCGTACATGGCGGCGTACATCTTTGGACTGGTGCAGTTCGGTGCGGGCGTGCACGGTGGCTGGAAGGACAACAATCTCAGTAGTTTCATCGGCGCGCTGATGACGCCGATGCTCGTCGCGCTGGTTCCGAACTATCTTGGCAGTGTGCTGCGGGAGCTGGATGCCGCGCGCAAGGATGCGGTGGAGGCGCTCGGCGACAGTGACCTGCTCTTCCGCGTCGCGCGTTCGTTTCTGGAAGGCGGCCGCGTTCTGGACGACGCGCTGCCGAACGTGGTTGGCGCCGTGCTCGAGTCGTCGCGCTTCGACCGCGCGGTGCTCCTTATCCCGGACGATCCGCAGGTCGCCGGCGAGATGCGCGCGTATGGCGCGACGCTGGCGTCCGTGCCGGAGCTGCAGGTGTTCGCGCAGGCGTTCACCGGCGAGGGGGCGCGGACCAGCGCTGTCTCCGCCATGCCGCGCTCGGTGCGCGGCGCGTTCAGCGATTGCGAGTGGGCGGGGGTGGTCCCACTCCGCTCGGCAGGCGCCGTGGAGGGCTGGCTGATCGCCGGCACGCGCATCCGCCCGACGACGATCTTCCACGAAGTGCGCCTGCTCGACGCGATCGCCGGCCAGGTGGCACTGGGCGTGCGCAACATCCGGCTTTCGGAGCGTGTGGCCGAGCTCGCGGCCGAGGGCGAGCGCGGCCGCATCGCCCGCGAGATTCACGACGGCATCGCGCAGATGGTGTTCATGCTGACGTTGAGCCTCGAGACAGCGATCGATCGCGTCGGCACGGATCCGGAAGAGCAGCGGCGGCGGCTCCAGGATCTGACGGCGCTGGCCAAGAACGCGCTGTGGGAAGTGCGGCAGTACATCTTCGACTTGCGGCCGCTGCTTGCAGGCGATGAGGGCCTCGTCGGCGCGGTGCAGGGGCAGGTCAAGGAGTTCCAGGCCGTCTCGAACCTGCCCGTCGAGCTGGCGATCTCAGGCGAGCCGCAGCCGCTGCCGATCGCGACGAGCGCGGCGCTGTACCGCATCGTGCAGGAGGGGCTCGGTAACATCTTTCGGCACGCCCGCGCATCGCATGTCGAGATCGCGCTGGCGTTCGAGCACGAAGCCGTCGCGCTGTGCATCGCCGATGACGGCGTCGGCATGAGCGAGGGCGAGCCGGGCGGGCGCGTCGGATTCGGCATGGGCAACCTGCGCCAGCGCGTCGACGATGTCGGCGGTACGCTCGACGTGCGCAGCGAGCCGGGCGAGGGTACGCGCATCAACGTTTCGGTGCCGATAGGGAGTGATGCATGAAGACGCGGCTGATGATCGTAGACGACCACGAAGTGGTACGGATGGGCCTGCGCGCGGCGCTGGAGGTCGAGCCGGACTTCAACGTCGTCGCCGAGGCGGGCAACGGCAAAGATGCCATCGAGAAGGCGCGCGCGCACCAGCCGGACATCGTGCTGATGGATGTGCGGATGGACGGCATGGACGGCATCGAGGCGTGCCGCGAGATCCGCAACGAGCTGCCCGATACAAGAGTGCTGATGCTGACGTCCTTCGCCGAGGAGGAGACGGTCGTGGCGGCGGTGCTGGCCGGCGCGGCCGGCTACGTGCTGAAGAACGTCGCCCGCGCACGTCTGCTCGAAGCGCTGCGGTCCGTCGCGCGCGGTGAGTCGCTGCTGGACTCGAAGGTGACGAAGGGTGTGCTGGAAAAGCTCGTCGGCATGAAGCGGCCAGCCGATGACGGCGACGACCTGACGGCGCGCGAGCGCGAAGTGCTGATCCTGATCTCCGAGGGCGCGACGAACAAAGAGATCGCGGCGAAGCTCGTGGTGAGTGAGAACACCGCGCGCAACCACGTCAGCCACATCCTCTCGAAGCTGGGTTTCAATCGCCGCAGCGAAGCCGCCGCGTACGCCGCGAAGAAGGGGCTTGCGGGCGGGTGAGGGCTGCGAGTTGAGTACTGCTTGGCGCGTTGTCATACCGCCGGAGAACGCCCATGTGAAACCGCTTCCGCGGGAAGCCGCCTGCGGACCGAAACCCACACTCCGTTCGACTCGTCCTGTTATAGTTACCTACGTGAGGTGATGGGCGGATGGTAGCCAGGGAACAGCGCCACGAGGGGCGAATCGTTAACGATCCAGAGATCCTGGCCGGCAAGCCGGTTGTGCGCGGCACGCGTATTCCGGTTGGGCTTGTTCTCGATTACCTTGCGAACAACCCGAACTTCAACGATCTCTTCGCCGACTACCCTCGACTGACAATAGACGACGTGAAGGCATGTCTCGCGTTCGCTCAAGCACTTGTTGAAGAGGGCGGGAAACTCAAAGGACGAGGCAAGGATCAACCTGCCGCTGCACCTGGCCCATGAAGTTCCTGCTCGATGAGAGCGCTGAGTACCGGATCGCATCCTTCCTCAGAGACCATGGCCACGACGTCACAGCAATAGCCCACGACTATCCGGCTTCTCTCGTCGATGAAGATGTGCTCTCGATCGCACACTCAGAGCAACGCATCGTCATCACTAACGACGCTGATTTCGGAGAGCTCGTCTTCCGCGATCGGCAGCCACACAGCGGCGTGATCCTCTTTCGAATGTCCGCGGGAGACACGCCAGCGA
Source organism: uncultured Dehalococcoidia bacterium (assembly GCA_964458665.1). Classification (GTDB taxonomy): domain Bacteria; phylum Chloroflexota; class Dehalococcoidia; order DSTF01; family JACRBR01; genus JANXYW01. The sequence continues at coordinate 19,956 of CAYWOO010000247.1, read as the reverse complement.
AAATCGACGCGCTGCATAAGGCGTTGGCGGCTCATGCTGACCAGCTCGATAACTTCGTCGTCATTGATCATCGAGGTGTATGGGTGCGAACGCCACTCCGCGGCCGAACCCCGCGTTGACGCCGGCGACAAAGCGCATAATCCAAGTCGCCGGAGCGATGGCTCAGTTCCCCGGCAAGAAGCGCCGCGATGAAGACGCTTTCAGGTCCAGCCTCGACAATTGGGTTTCAATCGCCGCAGCGAAGCCGCCGCGTACGCCGCGAAGAAGGGCCTGACGGGCGCGTGATGGGGCGGCAAGCTCATCGAATCTACCGGCGGCCCCAGTTGTTGTGATTGCCGCACCGTCACGCAACATCTCGGCGCCATGCGATGCTCTGAGCCGCGGGTTGGGACACAGGCCACTGTTGTGGATCGATCGGCGGGGTGAGGTGTGGTCTAATGGCCTCATGAAGACGCCCGAGACGCGATTCGCCCGGAGCGGTGGGCTCAGCATCGCCTACCAGGTGGTGGGGGAGGGATCCCTCGACCTCGTCTTTGTACCCGGGTTCATGTCCCACGTCGAGCTGGGCTGGGAGTACGCGTTCTGCGGGCCGGTATTGAATCGGTTATCCGAGTTCTCCCGGCTCGTCGTCCTCGACAAGCGCGGCACCGGCCTCTCCGACCGCTCGCTCGGCGTCGGCACCTTCGAGGAGCGCATGGACGACGTCCGGGCAGTCATGGATGCCGCCGGCGTGGATCGCGCGGCGCTGATTGGGGTCTCCGAGGGCGGGGCCATGTGCGCGATCATGGCAGCGACCTACCCAGCACGCGTCTCAGCCCTGGTTCTTCTTTCGGCCTCGTGCCCAGGGGTGACCGCCGAGAACGGGGTCGCGACCCCGGCGGCCTCGCTCGACTTGCTTGACCTTCTCGAGGCTGGATGGAACACCGGTCAGGTCCTCAACTTCTTCATCCAACACGCACCGGACCGGGAGGTCGCTATCACCGCGCTGGCCCGTTTCGAGCGATACAGCTGCACGCCGTCGGTGGCTCGCGAGATCATGCGGCGCAACCTCGAGAGCGATATTCGCGGGATCGTCCCGTCGGTGTCCGTGCCTACCCTCGTCGTGCACAATCGGCATGACCCGGTGGTCCCGTTTTCTGATGGCCAGTACTACGCCGAACACATTCCTGGAGCGCAGCTCGTGACGCTCGATGGCGACTTCCATGGCAGTTGGCGTCCGTCCGACTATGACGCGGAAATCGAGGCCGTCCGCCAGTTCCTTACGGGCGGCGTCCATCGACCCGCCGTGGCTGTCAACCGGGTTTTGTCCACGGTGCTCTTCACCGACATCGCCGACTCGACGGTCATGGCCTCGACGGTCGGCGACGCACGCTGGCGAGAGCTGCTCGACAGCCACGACGAGGCGGCACAGCAGGAGGTGGCCGGATACGGTGGCGTCCTGGTGAAGTCCACGGGTGACGGCATGTTGGCTCGCTTCGACGGACCCAGCCGGGCCGTCCAGTGTGCGCACGCCTTCCGCCGCCGTGTCGACCGGTTGGGGCTGAACATCCGGGCTGGCGCTCACACTGGCGAGATCGAGCTTCGGGGCGACGACATCGGTGGCATCGCCGTCCACATCGCCGCCCGCGTGTCCGGACTCGCCGGCTCTGGCGAGGTCCTCGTGTCCCGCACCGTGAAGGACCTGTCCGCTGGATCCGGCCTCGTGTTCGAGGATCGCGGCGAGCACGCGCTCAAGGGTGTGCCCGACTCCTGGCAGCTCTTCGCAGCTACGATCTGATATGGCAACGTGAATCGTCGTATGGGCCGTTGCGCGCCCGATATCCCAATCACCAATTGAAGACGGAGTTATAGCTGCGGGCGTCGCAGCAGCGCTAGACGCCCTTCTCCGCGCGCCAGCGCGTGATCCACGGCGTGTGTATCGCTTCGTGCGAACTGCGCAGCCCCGCTTCGCCGTACAGCGATGCGTCGAGCGCGCGCTCCGTCGCCGACGCGATTGCGTCCAGCAACCGCCGCCGCGAAGTCTCCAACTCCCACCGCACCTGGTCCATCGATAGGCCAAGCCGCAACTGGTGTGCCAGCACGTTGTACGCCTCGTCCTGCTCAGCCGTCATGCGCCAGGCCGACTCGTGGCCGGCGGAGATGCGCATCACTTCTTCCGTTCGGATGTCGTCCCAGACGGCGATGTGCGCGAGCTGATCCTTCACGGACCAGTTGTCGGCCGGCGTCTCGCACATCAGCGCGTCGCTCAGGCCGTCGATCGCCGCGAGCAATGATTCGCGGGTCGTGCGGTAGTGCTGGAGTAGATCTTCTCTGTGTTCCATAGCCCCTCTTTTCCGGCGCTCGTCTCCCTCTCCGCCCGGCGGAGAGGGTCGGAGTGAGGTCACTCCCGCCCGTACGCAGAGGAGCGCTTCGCCACCCTCCAGCAGCGGCGCCATACGGACGCGGGTGCAACAGGTGTCTCCCGCGGCGACTCGATGAGCGCCCCTACGGCGCCGATTCCGCGCCCGTGGCGTCGCCTTCGTGCTGCTTCGCGCCGCCGGACTTGTCGATCGTCCGCCCCTGCTTCTCTTCGAGTCGGCCCAACGCGCGACCTTTGTCGGGCTGCTCGTCTTTGATCAGGCCGTAGATTTCGCGGCCTTCGTGCCCTTCTGGCAGGTGCTCGGTGATCGGAAGACCTTCCGAATTACAGAAGAGTAGTCAATGGCAATACTTGTACTTCTGCATCTCCTCGCAGGCGCAGATCCAGGTGCTGCTCTTGACCTCTTCCGCCTTGTTCTCGTAGAAGTTGCACGGGCAGAGCGGCCGGCCCAGCTCGTCGACGTGCTTCGCCAGCCCGATGACCAGGAACTCCGTGATCTCGCGCTGCGGGTGGAGGTAGGTGCCGCTCTTCTCCGCAAACTTCGTGACGAAGTTCCACATCTTGTCGATGCTTTTCGGAGACGCCTGCATGCGGTCGGCGTCGGTGACCTGCTCGACCTGAGGGGACTCTTCGTCTTCCATGCTGTCCATCGTAGTACGAATGCCTACGCCGTGCCTGCGGGCGGAGCACTGTTTTTCAGATAGAACGTCATCGACTGGAGCGAGAGTACGGGGTCGATGTCCTTCACCCGCACGTGCAGCGGCACTTGCGCGGCGATCGGCGCGTAGTTGAGGATGGCGCGGACACCGCACTCCACGAGCGCATCGATCACCTTCTGCGCCGATGCGGCGGGCGTGGCGACGATGCCGATATCGACGGGGCGGCCGGCCAGCGACTCGCGGATCTGCTCGACGGGCTTGACGACGAGGTCATCGATCTTCTGGCCGATGACCGCGGAGTCGGCGTCGAACGCCTCGATGATCCGGAAGCCCTGCGGCGCGAAGCCGCCGTAACTCAGCACCGCGCGGCCGAGCTGGCCGACACCGACGACCACCATCGTCCATTTGCGGTCGAGACCGAGAATCTGGTGCAGTTCTTCCATCAGGCGGCGGACGTTGTAGCCGCGGCCCTGCTTGCCGAAGCGGCCGAAGTAGCTGAGATCCTTGCGAATCTGGGCAGGCGTCACGCCGAGCTGCGTCCCCAGCTCCTGCGAACTGACGACTTCGCGGCCGCTGCGCTCCAGAGCGGCCAGCGCGCGGGCGTATACGGGGAGCCGGTCTATGACGACATCAGGAATCTCTATGGGCATCAGGCTCCATGCGCAGCCCGTCCGGGGGTGGGGTTGGGCCCGATTGCGCAATTTGGCGCAATGTAGCACCGGCCCCGGGAACGGTCAACGCACGGCGAAGCCGCGAGTCTATCGGTCGTTCAGTTCTATCGTCGCGACGCAGGATGAACCGCCCGGGAGCAGTGGCCACTCATAGCTTCAGAGCGAGGATGTCGCGGTAGATGTTGCCGTTGGCTTTGACGTGCATCTGGATGCCGATGATGCGGACCTTCAGGCGGGCCGGCTCGTCATCGAAGAAGAGTTCGTCGCCCTTCTCGAAGCGATATTCGCTGGAGAGCGTCGCCAGCAGGCGGCCCTTCCTGGGCGTGAAGGGATCCGATTCGTAGATCTCCGTTTTCATCGTCCACCTCGCTGTTGATGTGGGTCAGCCATCGGCGCTCGTGAAACGTCCGGCTATCGTAGGCGAAAGCGGCCGGAAGTGGCAACAGGGCCTACTGCGCGCACTGTTCGTTGACGCCGTCGAGGAATTCCTGGGCTACGGCGACCATGTGCGGCGTGACAAAGGGCTCATCGCCGATTGGCGCAGGACCGAAGTAGAGCTGGATGTCGACGGTCAAGCCCTGGCAGCCGATCGTTGCGGCGAGCGCGCGGCCGTTGCCGGTGGTGACGCGTTGCAGCGTCGGATCGGCGCCGCGCCCGGGCGTGCCGGGAGCTTCGACCAGGACGAGAGTCGGACCCGTGATGCCGTCGGCGTCGGCGATGTCCTTGGACGAGTAGCCGACGCGGCCGATGCGGTGACCGTCGTCGTCGGGCAGCGTCAGCGAGAGCGTGAAATCCGTCTGCGTGGAGCCGGGCACATACATGGGGATGAACGGCGTAAATCCGCCGAGCTGCTCGAACTCTTTGATGCTGTTCACGCGCTGCACCGCGATGATCCCGGCCGGCAGATCGGGACTGAGAGATGCGCCGAAGACCTGGTTCGTGTGAGCTTGCGAGCGTTGGTCTTCGACCATCCAGGCCGCCGCAAAGACCGCCGAGCCGACAACGGCGAAGAAGCCGATGCTGGCCGCAAATGTGCCGAACAGCCGGAGCGGGTGGTTGGGCGCGGAGCGTGCGATCACACCCCATCGAACGCTGCCGCGGCGAACCTGTATCAATGCCGTTCGCCTTCCGAATAGTTGCCGGCTGTCAAGTTCGGCCCGAAGCGGTGATCTCCGGGGCTTGGAGGTTGGGTGGCGCCTGGGCGATGGTACGCCTCGGACGGACGTGCGGCAACGATCGTCGTCGGTGGACCGCGATGGGTTGATCGAGCGGTGGCCGGGCGGGGCGCCGGCGCTCCATTCGCAGATGCGCGAGGGACTCATGTGGGTTGAGCCACTGGTTGCGGGCGCCGAGACGGCCGGGAGCCATACCGTCGCTGTCAGCGTGGCGGCGGGGGACGGGTCGGTGGTGGCGCGCGTTCTGTGCGCATACAACCGCGTGGCAGGCTGCGGGTTCTTCGGTGAGATGGTGATCGTGGACGCTTCCGGTGCACCGCGGCAGCGCACGCGGGCGCTCGTGCTGCTGGTGCGCGAGGCGTTGCGCTACGCGGAGACGCTGAGCATCGCGCGCGTCGAGACGGAGGCGCCGGCGCGGCTACGTGCGTTCGCCGCGCGGATGAGCGGACTCGCGCACACCGATGGCGTCTTCGCAGGTGAACTGAGCGCTGTCCGCTCGTACAACCTGCGCGTCACCGAGGCGGACGGCACCGAACGAGAGGGCGCCTGATGCCGCAATCGATGTTCAAGGCGATCCACACCGTCACGATCGACCGCATCTCGCCGGCGGTCAACGGCAAGGATCTGTTCCGGCTCGGCGCGCTCGTCGTCGGATCCGGGAAGAGCGTCGACCGGCGCGTGATCCACACGTTCGACCTGCACGCGCCGGACGACGGGCTGCCGCTTGACGTGGCATCGCAGGTCAGCGCGGCCGAGCTGCTGGGCAACGTCACGGCCGTCGTGGGCGGCGCATACAACATGCTCACCGAGCGGCTGACGCGCGCCGACTACGACTACCTGACCGCGACATGGAACGAGTACAAGGCCGGCAGCGCGTGGACGACGGCCGGCGGCGACGTGGCGAGTGATCCGGCGCCGATCTTCACGGTGTTCCCGTCATCAACGGGGGATATCGTGATCTGTGCGACGCTGGCGGCGATGGTGGGCGACGCGCTCGCGAATCGCGGCGGCAAACTGCTGTTGCGATGGAGCATCTCTCCGCCGGCGCCGTCGCAGTCCGAGCACGTCACCGTGAAAGCGGCGCCGGCCGTCGACAGCGATGTCACGCGCCTGCGCGTGACGTACACGACGCTCATTCCGGCGGCGGAAGATCGGCCGGCGCACCAGGCGGGCCGGGTTGGCACGGCTGCTTCGGCGCCTGCGGCGGCCGCGACAGCAGCGAACGCGGAGCGAGGCTCAAGCCCGGCGCGTTCCGGTTGAGGTGAAGGCGCCAGGCGGGCACCTCACCCCGGCCTTCGGCCACCCCTCTCCACGTCGTGGAGAGGGGGAGCGGATGAGGAGCGTGCTCGTGCGCCGAACTGTTGGTGCGGGTGAGGCGCATCGGCGAGCAAGTTCTTGCGATGCAGGGGAGATGAACCATGGCAGCGAACATCACGATCATCCGCGCGAACGTCCGGAAAGATCTGCACGATGAGGACAGCAGCAATTATCGCTGGACGGATGCGGTGCTCGATCGGCACATCGGCCGCACCGTGGTGGAGTACAGCATCGCCGACCCTCTGGAGCAGAAGACGACGCTGGCGGCGTCGCCGGGCTCGCGTGACATCAGCATCGCGACGCTCACGAACCTCGTCGATGTCGAGAACGTCGAGTGGCCCGTGGGCGAGTTTCCGCCGCGGCTGGTCGGGTTCTCGGTGTGGCAGACGACGCTGACGATGGACGCCGTCAATGCGCCATCGGCGGCGGACAACGTCAACATGTACTGGACGCGGCTGCACACGCTCGACGGCAGCACGTCGACGATTCCGCCGCGGTTCGACGAGCTGATCGCGGAGGGTGCGGCGGGCTACGCGGCGCTCGACTGGACGTCGTTCGCGACGAATCGGCTGAACGCCGCGGGCGACGACGTCTGGGGCCGCTACAAGGCATTCGCGGACGAGCGGCTGAGGCAATTCCGCGCCGATCTGTCGCGCCTGGGGCGCAACAACACCGTGCGCGTGCGCCGGCTGTACACCACGGATGCGCCAAGCATGTTCGAACAGAGCCGGGTGAAGTACTGAGCGTCGATGGGTCGTTCAGTCTTTCGGTCTTTCAGTCGGTTCTCGAACGACGAACGGCTGCAATCAACGATCGCGACTCGCAGACTGAAAGACTGAGCGACAGAAAGACTCGAGGCCATGCGAACACTGCCCACGGATCTACTCGCGGCGCAGCGGAGTGCGAGTGCGGAGCCGCTCGTGGATGTCGTGATCGAAAACAGCATGGCCGGGATGCGGCGGCTGGACTTCGTGCAACTCGACGCGACCGCGAACACGATCGCGAAGCACGATGTGTGCGTGGCGGGTGATGGCAGCGTGACGCGCGTGCGCAGCGACGGCGCCGGCGGCATCCTGCGTCAGCGGAATACGACGCCGGGCAGCGGTTCGGGATACGCGGGCGCCTGGACGACCGTTGCTTCCGGCAAAGGCAACCAGATCGCGTGCGCGGCCAAGGGATCGCGCCTGGCGATCGTCTACGTGGATGCTGCGGGCACGGGCATCAAGATCGTCGAAAGCGTCGACAACGGCGCCACGTTCGGCGGCGAGAACGCCGTCGTGACGGCGGCGGCCGCGGTGGTGGACCTGGCCGTCGCGTACAAGAGCAGCAGCGGCGATCTCGCGATCGCCTGGGCGACGGCGACGACGCTGAACATCATCAAGCGCACATCGGGCGCGTTCGGTGCGGCGTCCGGCAGCGGATTGTCGTTCAGCAGCCTCAACGGCGTGGCGATGACGTTCGGATTCGACTACGACCTGGCCGTGACGGGCGTCGAAGTGACCACACTGAAGCCGTCGCTGTGGACGATCGTCTACGGCGACGGGAACGACGCGCCGCTCAACACATGGGGCACGCTAAACGCGCAGCAGCAGGCCGAGTCGGACGCGTCGGTGACGTACAAGGCGCCGTCGATTGTGGCGACGGACGCCTATCGCCTCGACTTCGTGGAGGCCGACGCGTTTACCGGCGGCAACACCCGCGTGTATCGCACGACCATGCATCCCGCGATGACGTTCGCCGCCGGCCCGTTCACGCTGCGCGCCCCTGTACCCGTGAACTACGGCGGCGCGGAGGGCCTGGCGATCGCGGCGGATGCGGGCGGCAACGGTTTTGTGTACGAGACCGCGCCGGATGCCGTGTTTCGTGCGGCGCAGTCACAGCTCCTGACCACGCTCACGGCCAGCGTGCTGGCAGCACAACTCGACGAAGCGGCGGAGCGCACGAGCGGGTACATCGACATCGACAACACGAGCGGCGCCTACGCCGGGCCACCGGCGCCGATCGCGATCGGCAATCTGGTGGGTGTGTCGTGGGGGTATCGCACCGCGTCCAGACCGCTGTCGTCGCGGATGGCGGATCTGTGGATCGCCTCGTACGAGTACCGGCGAGGCGGCGGGCGATCTGTGCTGCGGCTGCACGTCGAAGGCGGTTGGGAGATCTTGCGGCGGAACCGGCAGCGGGCGCAGATCGTCCACACGAGCGATGCGTACTTGACCGTGCTGCTACGCATCTTCTCGCGCGCGGGGTTGCAGCTGACGAGCACATCGGTGTCGACGCGGGCACAGACGGTCGCGCCGAAGTTCACGATCGCACCGGATGCGACGGGGTTCGACTCGGTGCGGCGGGCGCTGGCGTACCTCGCCGACCGTATCCGGATGCGGACGATCGCGGGCGCGACGATCACGGAACCCCTGGCATCAGCGGCGAGCGACTACACATTCGGAACCGCGCATCCGCTGCGCGAGGTCGCGCTCCGGGCCGAACCGCCGGTAGTCAGCGAAGCACAGGCGCTGGGCGCGGGCGCGTTCGGCGAAGCGATCGACTTTGCGAACGCGAGCCTCAGCTTGGGCACGCGAGACGAGCAGCGCGATCTGACGAGCGGGACGGGCGCGACAGCCGCGGCGACGGCGGTCGCTCATCTGCGGCAGCGTGCGCTCGACACCGCCGCGGGCATCATCGTCGTGCCGCCGAACTGCGGACAGGAGTTGTTGGATGCGGTCGACTTCGCCGACGGCCTGATCTCGGCATCGGTCGTGAAGCGGCGCGTGACGGAGATTCGCTGGCGGTTCGACCGGCGGCGCGGGGTGTACGAGCAGACGATCTTGCTGGGGAGTTTGTGATAACGAGTTCACGGTTCACAGTTCGCAGTCGAGCGATACAGAGCACCGGAGCAGGTGAGCGATGACGGATGTACGGCAGGGGACCCTGAAGGCGTTCGATAACGTGAACTGGCTGGCGACCGTGCAGGTGGCGGGATCGCTGGCGCAGTGGTTGCGGAGCGTGCCGGTGAGCAGATCGATCGCGGCGGCGGAGATGACGGCTGGGCGCAAGGTCGCCCTGGCCCTGTTCGATGCGACGAACCCGGCGGACGCGGTGGTGTTCGCGGTGTGGACGTAGGGAGTTCGTAGTTTGCAGTTTGTAGTTCAGGGGGATCGCACCGCGATCCGGTTCTATACTGCGGCGATGAGTAGTATGGAACCGGATGATCTGCTGGCGCGGATCGTTGCGTGGGCCGCGGGCGACGCGAACGTGCGGGCGCTGATCATGACGGGATCCCGCGCGCGGGGCGACGGACACGTCGACGAGTTCTCCGACTTCGACATCGAGATCATCGCTGACGAGCCGGCCGCGCTGGTTCGCGTCGATGGTTGGTGGCGCGCGTTTGGGCGCGTTTGGGTGTGCCTGCCGACGATCAGCGGGCGCCGGCATGAGACGCGGCTCGTGTTGTACGAGGGTGGGATGAAGGTCGATTTCTCGCTCTGCGGGCGAGAGCGCCTCGCTGCCATGGTCGCGGCGAAGGCGCTCGACGGCCTGTACGAGCGCGGGTATCGCGTGCTCATCGACAAGGATGGTCGTACGAACGCGCTGCCCGCGCCGAGCGGCGCGTTTCCAGCGAAGAAGCCGCCCGGTCAGACGGAGTTCACCGCCGTTGTGGACGAGTTCTGGTTCGAGGCGGCGCACATCCCGCGCTACATCCTGCGCGGCGACCTGTGGGTGGTGAAGTTCCGCGACTGGACGATGAAGGAGTTGCTACGCAAGATGCTCGAGTGGCACGCAATCGCGCGGAGCGCGCGAGCCGTCGATGTCTGGCACATCGGCACGCACATGACGGATTGGATCAATGAGGAGACGCAGCGCGAGATGCGATTCATCTTCTCCGCATTCGATGCGCGGTCGAGCTGGGACGGCCTGATCGCGACGACGGCGCTGTTTCGGCGGCTGGCGACCGAAACGGCTGCCGCGTTGGGCTACGTTATCCAGCCGAAGCCGACGAAGGCGTGAGCGGCTACATCGCGACCTTTCGGGAGCGCATGGACGCCCTGCCCGAACTGCCCGACACCGGCGGCTGACCGCCACGAGCGTTCTGCGCTACGATGCCCGCATGAGCGAGCAGATTATCCTCGAACCGGTTGATGGCATCGAGATTCAAACGCTGGTGGACAACCAGTGGGACATGCTACTGCGCAGCGAAGAGAGGGTGCGGCGCCCGCCGATGGCGCCGGGCGGACCGACCGTTGAGGCGCCGCTCTTCGTCGATCCGCATCTGCCGGACTATCTCATCGCCGAGCACGGATTCTCGGCGCTCGTGAGCGTCACGAAGGGCGATCGTACACATCGCGTGATGTTCGACGCTGGCCTGAGTGTCGGCGGGCTCTCACACAACCTGCGCGCGTTGCAGATCAGCGTCGCCGACATCGAAGCGATCGTGATGAGTCACGGCCACTTCGACCACGTGGGCGGGCTGAACGGGCTGATACGCGAGACCGGCATATCGCGGCTGCCGATGCTGCTGCATCCCGACTTCTGGTTGAAAAGGCGGCTGGCGATACCCGGGCAGGAGCCGTTCGAGCTGCCGGTGGCGAGCCGCTCGGCGATGGCGGGCGCGGGCTTCGAGCTGATCGAGGGTCGCGCGCCGTCGCTGCTGATGGACGGCTCGGTGCTGATCACGGGGGAAGTGGACCGCACGACGGAGTTCGAGAAGGGCATCCCCGTGCACCAGGCCCAGCGTGGCGGCGCATGGACGCCCGACCCGCTGATCATGGACGATCAGGCGCTGATCGCGAACGTGCGTGACAAGGGGCTGGTGGTGCTGACGGGTTGCGGGCACTCGGGCATCGTGAACATTGTGCGTCACGCGCAGAAACTGACGGGCGAGACGCGCGTCGCCGCGGTGATCGGCGGGTTCCACCTCAACGGCCCGGTGTTTGCGCCGATCATTCCGGCAACGATCGAAGCGCTGAAAGCGATCGCGCCATCGATGATCGTGCCGGGGCACTGCACGGGTTTCGAGGCCGTGCGGGCGATCTCGCTGGCGATACCGGAGGCGTTCGTGGTGAACAGTGTGGGGACTCGGTATCTGATCTAGCCGGTTGGAAACAGGGATCTCACGAATTTCACGGATGGGTTTAGGAGGAATACGCCGGTGGGAGCGCCGCCGCGTGTAGGCGATGTCATGACGCCAGGAGATCAAAGCACGCGTGTAGCGCCGTCGATGCGGATTGGCGGCAGGACGTTCGTGTGGGGGACGCGGACGTACGTTGTGGGCGTGATCAATGTTTCGCCTGATTCGTTTTCGGGCGATGGGCTGGCGAGTGTTGGCGCTGGCGTGGAGCAAGCACGGCGGTTCGTCGATGAAGGTGCGGACATCCTGGACATCGGCGGGCAATCCACGCGGCCGGGCGCGCAGAAGACGGCTGCCGGCTTCGACGAGATCTCGCCGGAGGAGGAGATCCGGCGCGTGGCGCCGGTGGTCGAGCGCGTGCGAGCAGCCTTGCCGGAGATGCCGATCAGCGTCGACACATACAAGCCAGACGTGGCGCGCGCGGCGCTGGGCGCCGGCTGCGATATGCTCAACGACATCTGGGGCTTCCGCCGCGACCACGAGATTGCACGCATCGCGGCGGAGCACAGGGTGCCCGCGATCGTCATGCACAATCAACGGGGCCGCGCTCTTGATGACGTGATGGCGGCGATCGTCGAAGGGCTCGAGGACTCGGTGAGCATCGCCGCCAGCGTGGGTGTGTCGCGCGAGCGGCTGATCGTCGATCCGGGCTTCGGCTTCGGCTGGCGGCCGGAACAGAATATGGAGATGCTGCGGCGGCTCGGCGAACTGCGCGCGCTGGGCCTGCCGATCCTCATCGGCACGTCGCGCAAGTCGACGATCGGCACGGTGCTGGGCGGCGCGCCCGTCGAAGATCGCATTTTCGGGACGGCGGCATCGGTGGCAATCGCCATCGCAAACGGGGCGGATCTGGTGCGCGTGCATGACGTTGCAGAGATGAAGCAGGTGGCGATAGTGGCCGACGCGATCGTGCGGGCGGCGCACTCCGCCGAAGGTGCGGCATCGTGACGCGTGTGTTCCTCGGGCTTGGCGCGAACATCGGCAACCGCGAGGCGAACATGCGGCTGGCGCTGCGCTGGCTCACCCGTGAATGCGCCATCGTGGCGGTGTCGTCGCTGTATCGATCCGAAGCGGTGGTGCTGGAAGGCGCCGCCGCCGGACCGGACTATCTGAACGCCGCGTGCGAAATCGCAACGGACCTGAGGCCGCAGGAGCTGTTGCGCTTCGTGAAGGAGATCGAGCACGAGATGGGGCGCCGGCCCGCTGAGCGCTGGGCGCCGCGCGTCATCGACATCGATATGCTGCTGTATGGCGACGCAGTCGTCGAGACGGCGGAGCTGACGGTGCCGCACGCACGGTTGGTGGAGCGAAACTTTGTGCTGCTGCCGCTGGTGGAACTGGCGACGGAGGTGATGCACCCGGCATTGGGGAAGATGATCGGCGAACTGGCGGAGGACATCGACTTCGCGGGGATCGAGCATCTGGCTGGGCCGGAGTGGGCGACGGACGGGTCGGCTACGAACGACGCCAAGGAGCACTAAGAGGTACGGAGGTTCAAGGGCGGGAATCCGACCGGCGGCACGCCTCCTGTGCTGCGATGACGCCAGCGTTGACATATGGGACAGGGTGCGATGCAATGCGGGCGCGCGCGACATCGACCCAAGGAGGTTGGACGTTGGAGCTGGATCCGAACGAACTTGGCACACTGGATCTCGATGGCCTCTGGGTGCCGTACGTGGACCTGCACTACGAGAAGTTCGTCCCGACGCGCATCACACTGGGCAATGACGAGTACGCGTTCAACTCCAGCCAGATCATCTTCGGCCACGGTGCTACGTTGCCCGGCAAGATTCGCGACCTGCGCGCGAGCGGCAAGAAGCCGATGATCGCCGAGCGCGACAATCGCTACTACGTCTTCGTGACGCCGCCCTAGGCGCGCGATGCCCCCCAAGAAAAAGGTCAACGAACCGCACGTCAAACTCTACGAGAGCGACTGCCCCGCCTGCAGCCGTCACTACGAAGGCAATTTCCCGATGTGGGTGCGCATCGGCGACTTCCCGTGCATCTGCGGCGCGACGGTGCCTGCGCCGTCCACGCAGGGCGGGTACGGCGACTACGACGATTAGCCGACATTCATCGCAGAGCCGCAGCGGACGCGGAGCTGGTTGGGGCTACGCGTTGTGGCGTAGTGGACATTCCTTCAACTGCTACCCACCTTCCGGAGCGCGGGCGTTCAGCCCGCGCGGTACGGCGCCAATGTTCGCTCGCGACGCGAAAGCGACGGCCGTCGTGAGCAAGCGGCTGGGCAAACGAGAGACTGATAGACTCCCGCGCGCTAGACTTTCGGCGTGGACTATCGCGTACAGGTTGAGCGGGGCAAGCTGAAGTTCGCGGCGGCGCACATGGCGACGTTCGGCGGGCAGATGGAGCCGCTTCACGGCCACAACTACGCGGTCACAATCGAACTCGCCGGTACGCTGACGGACGACGCGTGGGTATGCGACTTCTCGACGCTAAAGTCGTTGGGAAAGGCGATCTGCGACGAGTTGGACCACAAGTTCCTGCTGCAAACGGCGAGCCGCGTACTCGATATCGACGAGGGAGCTACGAACTACAAGGTGCGCTTCGGCGACCGCGGCTTCGTCTTCCCGAAAAGCGACGTGCTGGCGCTGCCAATCGACAACACGACGGCAGAGCGGCTGGCGGAGTACTTCATCGCGCGGCTGAAGCCGGAGTTGCTGGCGCGCGGAGCGTCGAACATCACGTCGATGGGCGTCGGGGTCGAGGAGGCGCCGGGCCAGTCGGGGTGGGCGGTTGTGAGTTTGTAGTTGGTGGTTCGTAGCTTGTAGTAGCCGAATGGGACGGACACATGTGCCCGTCCCATTCGTTTTGTGTCGCGTGAGCGCGCTACGCGGCTGGCGATGCGGGCGGCTGCATGGCCGGAAGGGTGTTCGTGGAGCGGAACTGCTTTCGGGCGATGAGTATCCCGATGATCGCGAGTGGGACGAGCCACCACGAGAATGCGGCGATGGCCAGCACGACGGTCGCGATGCCCAGCAGCACGGCCAGTGATGCCTGGAACGAGTCCGCCGCGACCTCGAGCGGTCCGGAGGTGGTGTCGGTCTTCGGCTCCGTCTTGGCGATGACGGGCGGGTCGAGGTGGACGGTGATCGTGGCGAGGTCGGTCTGGTGCTCGACGAGGTTGAGGCGGCCCTGCACCTGCTCGATCTCGGCGCGGGTGGCGTTGAGGCGGTCCTGCACAACGAGCACATCCTGGATGCTCTCGGCCCGAAGCAGGAACTGCACGTACTGCGCCTCGGTGGCTTGAAGATTGCGAAGGCGCGACTGCAGGTCGGTGAACTCTTCGGTGACATCGTTGGCGCCCGACTGCTCGCCCTGCACGTCGCCCAGTTTGCGCAGATCATTGAGGGCGCGCTCGTAGGCGTCGCCGGGGACGCGAATGGTGATCGCCGCGGTCTGTTGCTCGCCCGAGTTGCCTAATGTGGAGCTGGCGACGAATCCGCCATACACCGCGGCGACCGTGCGGACGTCTTCAAACTTCCCGGCCACGTTTTCCGTCGTGATCGTGAGTGTGGCGGTCTGGATGATCTTGCGGTCCAGCGTCGATGGCAGTGCGCTGGGTGCGCCGCCGCGGCCGTTCGATGTGCTTGCGTCGGTAGGCAGCGCCCCTGCCTGATCGAAGGAGCCGCTCGAGATGCTGTTGGAGGAGTTCAGATGGAGCGTCGTAGAGTCGTCGCCCGTCGACTTCTCAATGCTCTGGACGTTGCTGCCGGTCGTGCCGCCGGGCGCCGAACCGGTCGACTTCGTGCTCGCGGGTTTCGACGAGCCGCCACAGGCCGCGCCGACCATCGCGACGACGAGTGCGAGCGCCACGGCTCCTGATATCCACTTGTGAAACCCTGTGTACCTGGTCATGTTCATCCTCCTCAATATTGCCCAACAAGGCGGGAATGTGAGTAGGACGCATGGGGGTTCTGGTTTGTTCCCCTGGGTTTAGCCACGAAGGACACGAAGGAGCACGAAGGGGGAGGACGGGTTCACCGCGGAGGCGCGGAGGCGGGGTACGGTTCACCACAGAGATCATGGAGGACACAGAGATTCGGAGGGGTGGTACGCGGACGCGCGTCCCCGCCTCGTAGCGCGGGCTTTTCAGCCCGCGCGGCGCCCGTACACGCGCAGGACGTTTCGCGCGCGAAGGGTAGCCGTCGATCGGTGGGTGTACTGCGCCTTGTCCGGCTTTGCCTGATGCACACCGGGGACGGCTATGCCATGCGCTTCGCGGCTCCGTGCGCAGACTGCCCGTCCCCGGCCCGTAGCGCGGGCTTTTCAGCCCGCGCGGGGCTCGTTCGCAGCGGACCAGGCTGCTCTTACCGCCCGACCCAGTTCGGCGGGCGCTTTTCGAGGAAGGCGCGGATGCCTTCTTTGAAGTCGTCGCTGGCGAACATGCGGGTGATGGTCGCGGTGCTGTCTGCGATGTGGTCGATCGCATCGCGGGTAAGGCCGCGATAGAGGAGACGCTTGATCTCGCCCGCCGAGAGCGGCGAGCCTTGCGACACCGACGCAGCCAGCGCCATCGCGCGATCCATCAGTTCGGCGTCAGGGACGACTTCGAGGACGTAGCCGATCTCTTTCGCGCGCGTCGCGTCGATGATCTCGCCCGAGAACAGCAGCCGCGCCGCTTCCTGCAGGCCGACGATGCGTGACAGCAGCCAGGTGCCGGCGGCGGTATCGGGCACCAGGCCGCGGTGCACGAACACCCAGCCGATGCGCGCCGATTCGGCCGCAATGCGCAGATCGCACTGGAGCGTGAACTCGGCGCCGAGGCCGACCGCGGCGCCGTTGATCGCGGCGATGACGGGCTTCTTGATCGACGGGAACGTCCAGGGCGCGGGCGTGTCGTCGCCATAGGCGCGGCCAAGTGACTCGGCTCGGCCGGCGGCGGGCGGCCGCGCCGAGAGCTGCTGGAGGTCGGTGCCGGCGCTGAACGCGCGTCCAGCGCCGGTGACGACGAGCGCGCGGACGCGGTCGTCTGCGTTCGCCTCGCGAGCGATGCGCTCGATGTCGGCGAGCATCTCGTAGGTGATGGCGTTCATGCGGTCGGGGCGGTTGAAGCGCAGTAGAGCCGTGGCGCCTTGGATGCTGTATTCCACGTCGGGCATGGTTGGCCTCCTGTTGGGGGGATGATGGGCGAATCTGTGTTCAGCGGCAAACGCCTGGACTTGGAGGTCCGCGCCAGGCGTTTTCCAGAATATTTACACTCGCATTGCTCACCGGTGACACGTCCAACACCGACTGGCGCGATTCTGAGACTGAGGAGGGTGGCCGGCGAAGGGCCAGGGACGGAAGATGAAGGCGTTGCGGATCACGGCTTCCTGCCCTTGCGAGGCGTGCGCGCGACTGGCAGGCGTCGTGACCGTGCGGGTCGCCGAGGACATGCGTGCGGGCGGCCGCCGATGGGCGGATACGCTGCTTCCTTCGCCCCTGGCGCGCGCGAGTGGCGTCCCACCCGATCCGGTGCGATGGATCCTCACGGACGGAACGGGCTCCAGCCGGTATTCTTGACGCAATGACGCGGACGAAGCAGAAGTACCGGATCACGGGCGGCAATCGCCTGCACGGACGGGTGCGGATCAGCGGCTCAAAGAACGGCGCCGACTACGCAATCGCGGCGGCGCTGCTGTCGTCCGAGGACGTAGTGCTGCACAACGTGCCGGACATTGGCGACGTGCGTCAGATGGAGGAGATCCTCGAGCACCTGGGCGCAACGGTGGATCATCCGTCGCCATCGTCGCTGCGGATCAACTGCGCGAATATCACGCGCTGGGAAGTGCCGGCGAGCCTGGCGGCTCAGCTGCGGGCGAGCTTTCTGGTGATGGGGCCGCTGCTGGCGCGCATGGGCCGCGCCGCCTGTCCGCCGCCCGGCGGTGACGCGATCGGCATCCGGCCGCTGGACGTGCACCTCGCGGGCTTCCGCATGCTGGGCGCGACGGTGACGCAGAACGGCGATATGTTTGACGTGCACGAGGATGGCACGTTACGCGGCGGCCGCGTCATGCTGGACTATCCGAGCGTGATGGGCACGCTGAACGTGATGCTGGCGGCGACCATAGCCGACGGCGCGACGACAATCATCAACGCCGCGAGCGAGCCGGAGATCAGCAGTCTGGCAGCGATGCTGAACGCGATGGGCGCGAATATCAGCGGCGCCGGGACGCAGATCGTGCGCATCGAGGGCGTGCGTGAACTGCACGGCACTGAGCATCGCATCATCCCCGACCGCCTGGAGGCGGGGACGTTTGCGCTAGCCGCGGCGATCACGTGCGGCGAGGTGGAACTGGATGAAGCGGTGCCGGAGCACCTGGACGCGCTGATTTCGAAGATGCGCGACGCCGGTGTGACGATTGATCTGACCGATGCGGGGATGCGCGTGCGCGGCGACGGCGACTATCGCGCGGTGAACGCGCAGGCGCTGCCCTACCCGGGGCTGGCAACGGACCTACAACCGCAGTTGGCGGCGTTTCTGACGCAGGCGAACGGCGCCAGCACGATCCACGAGCGCGTGTACGACAACCGCCTGCTGTACATCGGCGAGCTGCGCAAGATGGGTGCGAACGTCGTCGCGACGGGACAGACGGCGATCATCACGGGGCCGACGAAGCTCACTGCGGCGCCCGTATCGGCGCTTGACGTGCGAGCTGGCAGCGCGTGCGTGCTGGCGGCACTGGTCGCCGAAGGCACGACAGAGATTGACGAAGTGCATCACATCGACCGCGCGCACGAAGACCTTCATGGTAAACTGCGTGCGCTGGGCGCTGACATTGAGCGCGCGTAGCGCCGCTCGAACCAAGAACCAAGAACCTGGAACCTGGAGGGCAGCACCGGGTCGGCATCGGCCGTACGCTTCACCTTCCGGGCCCCACGAGGGCAACCTGCATGTTTCCCAAGCGCATCGGCATCGATCTGGGCACGGCGAACGTGCTCGTGTACGTCAAGGGCCGTGGCATCGTCGTCAACGAGCCCTCCGTGGTGGCGCTAGCCAATCGCGACAACACCGTCATGGCCGTCGGGCGCGAAGCCCAGGCGATGATGGGGCGCGTGCCCGGCAGCATCTCCGTGATCCGGCCGATGCGCGACGGCGTCATTGCCGACTACCTGATCACGGAAGCGATGCTGCGCTACTTCATTACGAAGGTGGTGGGGCGCTTCAACCTGATCAAGCCCGAAGTGATGGTGTGCATCCCCGCCGGCGTCACGAGCGTCGAGCAGCGCGCGGTGCGTGACGCCGCCGAGCAGGCAGGCGGGCGCCGGCCCGTGCACCTGGTGCCGGAACCGTTGGCCGCAGCGATCGGCGCGCGCATTCCGGTGAACTCGCCGAGCGGCAACATGATCGTCGATATTGGCGGCGGCCGCTGCGAGGCGGCCGTGATCTCGATGTACGGCATCGTCGTCAGCGAGAGCGTGCGCGTGGCGGGCGATCGGCTGGACGACGCGATCGTGGCGTACGTGAAGCGCCGCTACAACCTCGTCATCGGCGAGCGCACGGCCGAACAGATGAAGCAAGAGATCGGCGCCGCGATCCCGATGGGCGACGACGAGTTGAAGATGGAAGTACGTGGCCGCGACCAGATCAGCGGCCTGCCGAAGACGCTGACGGTCACATCGAGCGACGTGACAGCGGCGATCCAGGATTCGCTGGCGACGATTGTTTCCGTCGTGCGGACCGTGCTGGAACGCACTCCTCCCGAGCTGGCGTCGGACGTCATCGACCGCGGCATCGTGCTGACCGGTGGCGGCGCGCTGCTGCGGCACCTGGACGTGCTGCTGGCGCAGGAGACGGGCATTCCCGTGCACATCGCGGAGAACCCGCTGGATTGCGTGGCAATCGGCGCCGGCGTAGCGCTGGAGTACCTGGACGTGATCAAGCGCAGCCTTCCAACGGAAGAAGAGACGCTCGTCGCGAGTTACTGATCGTCCGACGTCCATACACAACGCGGGCAGCGTGGCGCGAGAGACATCAAGATCGGCGCGCCGCCACGGCGCACTCGTCCGTGTGTGGCGCAAAATCCGCGCGAGGATCTACTCCGCTGCCAGTTGTGCGATGAAATCGCCGACTCCCGTGGTACCCATGCCCATCTTGCCGGCGGAGAGCGACAGAATCCTGCCCGATGCGAGCGCTTTCTTGATCGCGCCCTCGATGCGCTGGCCGGTTGCCGTCTCACCGATGGTGTCCATCATCATCGCCGCGGCGCCGATCGCGGCGATCGGGCAAACAACATCCAGGCCGGTGTACTTCGGTGCGGAGCCGCCGATCGGTTCGAACATCGAGACGCCCTGCGGGTTAATGTTGCCGCCGGCGGCGACGCCGAGCCCGCCCTGAATCATCGCGCCGAGGTCGGTGATGATGTCGCCGAACATGTTCTCGACTACGATCACGTCGAACCACTCCGGGTTCTTTACCATCCACATCGTCGTCGCGTCGACGTGTGCGTAGTCGCGCTTGATGTCAGGGTAGTCGGCCTCACCGACCTCGTTGAAGGCGCGCCACCACGTGTCATGGACGTACGTGAGCACGTTCGTCTTCGCGCAGAGCAGGAGCTTCATGTCCTTCTTGCGCTTGCGGGCAAGGTCGAAGGCGTAGCGGATGGCGCGCTCCGCGCCGAAGCGGGTCGTCACGTGCACTTGCGTCGAGACC
>CAYWOO010000246.1:0-22227 GCA_964458665.1 uncultured Dehalococcoidia bacterium | reverse complement strand
ATGCTCTCGACACCGTCGGGCGCGGGCGGCGAGCAAGACCTGTCGTCGCTGCCGTCGAGCGAGGAGGCGGACTATGAGAGCCCGCGGCCGGTCGACTTCCGCGGCGACTTCAAGCCGGAGCTGGTGCAGCTCCTGATGCGCATGCGGCTGAAGGACGGAGAGGTCAGCGAGGACGGCTCGCTCTCGCCACTCACCGCCGAGCAGCTCAAGGAGATGCTGGAGAAGAGCGTCGAGATTACTGTCGGCGCCATGGCGGAAGGCGATCTCGCGTCGACGATCGGGCTCTTCCTCTCGAACCTCGAGAAGGAATCCGGCACGCCGATCGGCGACCAGAAGCAGGGCGAGCAAAAGGACGGCGAGGGCGGCACCGAAGAGGGCGAGGACAACGAAGAGCTGCCCGTCGAAATAAAGTCGTTCTACTACGACGAGTGGGACTTCCGCGCCGCCGATTACAAGCCACGCTGGTGCCGCGTCACGGAGCGCCCGCTCGAAGAGGGCAGCGATAACTACTACGACGACACCCTGCGCGAGCACGCGTCGCTGGTCAACGAGACGCGCAAGCAGTTCGAGCTGCTGAAGCCGGAGATGTTCCGCAAGATCAAGCGCCTGCTCGACGGCGAAGAGTTCGACCTCGACGCCGCGATCGACTGGGCGATCGAGCGCAAGTCCGGCCACAGCTACACTGACAAGGTGTACTGGCGCCGCAACAAGATCGAGCGCGACGTCGCCGTGGCGTTTCTGCTCGATATGAGCGCCTCAACCGACGAAGAGATCGAGAAGCGCAAACAGAAGTACGCCGATGACGACGACTTCGACGACGATCCGCGGAAGTACTTCCAGTGGCTGGCGCAGCGCCGCGCGTCGCAGGCGATGACGCCTCCGAAGCGCATCATCGATCTCGAGAAGGAGAGCACCGTGCTCTTCATCAAGGCGCTGGAGACGATCGGCGACAGCTACGGCATCTACGGCTTCAGTGGCTACGGCCGCGACAACGTCGAGTTCTACATCATCAAGGACCTGATGGAGTCGTTCAGCGACCACGTGAAGAAGCGCATCGACAAGATCGCGCCCATCCGCTCGACGCGCATGGGCCCGGCGATCCGCCACGCCGTCGCCAAGCTCGACGCCTACGACGCCAAGGTGAAGATCCTCATGCTCGTCTCAGACGGCCGCCCGCAGGACCACGGCTACGGCCGCGACCGCACAGAGAAGGAGTACGCCATCCACGACACCAAACACGCCCTCCTCGAAGCGCGCCGCAAAGGCATCACGCCCTTCGCCCTCACCGTCGACAAGGAAGGCCACGACTACCTCGGCCAAATGTGCGAAGACATGGGCTACGAAGTCGTAGCCGACATCGAACAGCTCCCCCAGCGCCTGCCGACGTTGTATCGGCGGCTGACGGAGTAAGGGTTACGCATCGCCCGTGTGCTGTTTGTATACCCGCCCACCGATTCGAAGCCATTTCGGGTCGCGTCGGCCGCTTGCGCCGACCGTCCCATCCGGTCGCAGATACTCGTGAGCCATCGCCACAGTCCGGCCGGCTTTATCCACGTAGCGTACAATGTGGCTGAGGGTCCCGGGCGGTTCGCCGAGCCGCCGGCGGCGCGAGATGCTGCGTTTTCAGTCTGACGACGGTGTACAGCTCTCCCGCGGACAGACGCGCGTCGAACCGGTAGTCGTTGAAGAGTTGGCGGAGCCCTTCCGCGTCGAGTTCCTCGACCGGTTCCTCAGGAGGGAGCGTCATGGCGATCGGTGATGAACTGGTGACACGCGCTCAGGATTACGTATCCGGCGTAGCCGATCTACGTGCGCTTGACATGTGGCTCGCCGAGCACGTCGACGAGTGCGACGAACTCGACCGCACTCAACACCCGGCGGCGGGACTCTCTGGCTTCATACAAGTGCGCATCTATGAGATGGACAGCGGCTTGAAAGAAGACGACCTCAAAGCAGATGTACGCGAGTATCTGGCGCAGCTGCGACGGCCGCGTGAACCAGAACGCCGCGCAACCGGGTAGCGAGACCTATCACGTCCGCCCCTCCTCGATCAGAAACGCCCGCCCCGCAGCCGTCACATCCACCATCACACTCGCACCATCCCGATGCACCCGCACCACAAACCCCAGATCGACCGCATCCTCCCACACCGGCAGACGCGGACACGACGTCCGCCAGGCGTCCATCACCTCCGCGTACATCCGCGGCCGAGCAGCAATCCACTCGACGAGATCCAACATCAGCGGTTTGTTGTCGATGGTCATCGCACGGCCCCTCCAGCTCCCAGCCTAGCGCCGCGTGGTGAGCGCCGCCACGCAGCCGGTCCGGTCTCATGCGGCCGTTTGGCCTCACGCTGGGCACACAACGCCGGTTCCACCACCGAGTTCCCACACTCCGTCCCTTTTGGGCACTTGTCAACGGATGACCTGCGATGGATGATGTGCAAAGCTGATCTATATTACAGGGGTATGGATTCGTGAATGAATGATCCGGTCATGACATGCGTCGACCGGATGATCGGCCCTGTGGCTCGCTCCATCGGCGAAGCGGGCAAGGAGGCGCCATGACCGAGCCCGCAACTCAGAAATGGGGGCTGTTCACCAACCACGCGCTCGTTATGGCGTACGTCTGCGAGCACGGCGCCTCGACGGTCCGCGCGATTTCCGTCGCCATCGGCATCACGGAGCGGGCGACGCTCACCATGCTCGGGGATCTGCAGCGGTCGGGCATCGTCGTCCGGCACCGCGTCGGAAGGGCAAATACGTATTCAATGGATTTCGAGCGGCTGGCCATGTTCCGGCGCGGAAACGCGGGACCTCCGACGCCGGCGAGCTTCGCCGACGCAATGATTGGCACCCTCCTCGAGATCTCCGGCCGCTCCGGTAGCAGCGGCGCCCCTGCTCGCCCGGTAGATACGGGCGCGTTCTCAGGAGAGGCGATGCCATGGGGATTCTTCACGAGCCACCTGCGGACGCTCCTCGCGGTGGCCAACGCCGTTGAACCGACGGCCAATGAGATAGCGGGCGCAGTCGGCATCACGGAGCGCGCGGCCGTCGCGATTCTCCGCCAGCTGGAGGAGGAGCGCATGCTCGTTCGTTCAAAGGAAGGGCGGCGCAACAGCTATCGCATCGAATTCGACGAGGTGCAGCGGTTCCCGCGATGGTCATCCGGCCCCTGGCCGCTACAGCGCGCCATCGTAGACGCATCGACCAAGGGCCTCCGCGAACTCGCATCCAGCGCCAGCTCCCACGCCCCCGCGCGGGCCGCCCGAACCCCCAACCGGCCGCCACAGACCACCGCGAAGCGGCGCGTTACGCGCTGACCGCCTGCAATCCCCCACCGCGTGAGGGTGAGTGGTGTCATCCTGGGCAACGCGAAGGATCTAGCCCGTGTTAGCGCGGCAATGCGACCTCACAACGGCAGGTCGGAAGGCACACCAGACCAGCGGAGCTTCAGCTCCGACCAGCCACCGATACCTGCACCAACGCTCGATCTCCACCCGTAGCCCCGGCTTCAGCCCGGACTTCACTCCCCGCGGGTTGATTGCTCGACCAATCAGATACCCTGCCCTCAAACACGGCGAACCAGCAGGAGACACCCCCAATGCCCAAACTCGATGTCAGCGACGAGCGCCGCCGCCAGCTCACGTCGTCCGCCCGCAAGGTCATCGCCGCGAAAGGCACGGCGCACGCGACGCTGCGCGATGTAGCCGTCGACGCCGGCGTGTCGACCGGCATCGTCAGCTACTACTTCGACAGCAAGCGCGACCTGCTCCGCGCGGCCGTGCGAGCCGCTGCCGAAGACTTCTCGCGCCGCGTCGACAAGACCGACTCCGCCGAGACCGATCCGTGGACGCGACTGGACGCACACGTCTCCGCCCTCTTCGAGGGCTCCGAGAAGAGGCGGCGGCAAGAGCTCGCGTTCTGGGCGGCGTGCTGGTCCGAAGCCGCCCGCGCAGACGACGTGCGTCTCGTGCATCGCGATCACTTCCAGGACTGGTGCGCGCACCTCGCATCCATCATTCGCGCGGGCCAGGAAGCGCGGGTGATGGATGCGACACGCGGCGCCGATGATCTCGCGGGATTCGTGGCGTGCGCGCTCGACGGGCTGTGGCTGCACTCGGTGATCAGCCGCGAGACGGCGCCTCCCACCCGACTCGGCGACCTCACGTCGGAGTTGCTGCGGCGAGTGCTCGCACCGACCAGTTGACGTCGAATCTCCGCCCGTGCTTAAATTGGTCAGTCAACCAGTTATAGCGGCGGAGGATTCCATGTCCGGACTGTCACACCTCAAGTTCCGCGCCGTCGGAGGCCAGCCCGCCTTCGCTTCCGAGGCGCTCGAGCGCTTCGTGGCCGCGCCGCGCGTCGCTGTCCTCGCCTACGCGCGCGCCGACGGGCGGCCGGGCCAGTCCCCCATCTGGTACGTGTACCGCGACGGCGTCTTCTACATGTCGACGGTCACCGGATCGCCGAAGACGAAGGCGCTCACGCGCGATCCACGCGTCTGCCTGACGATCCAGGACGAGGCCCCGCCCTACCGCGCCGCGATCTTCGACGGCACGGTGGAACTCAGCCCGCTCGCCGACGATGGCCCCACCGCCGGCATCGCGACCCGCTACTTCGGCAGCGTCGGCGCAGCAGCGTACGACAAGATGACGGCCGAGACGTACGAACGCTCCGGCCTGACGCTCATCGCCCTGCGTCCGGAAAGCGTGCGTGGCTTCGACAACACGCGCGGCCTCGGCCTGGGCAACAGCCTCTTCCTCAAGCTGCGCGCGCTGCTCCCCGTACCGCGGACGTGGCTGTGAAGCTAGCGACGGTTACCTGGCCTGAAGGTCCTGTGCATTGCCGTCAACGCTGTGATCCTGAGCGCGATAAATTTGTCATCCAGAGCGACAAGTTCGTCGTCCAGAGCGAGAAGCTATTGTCATCCAGAGCGAATCGAAGGATCTATGCCGTACTGGCACCACCGCCCGAACACCAGACAGAATCCCCACCCTCTACCCGTCCCTATCCGCGAAATCCGCGTAATCCCTGTTCCCCCGTCGCCCTTCCCGCACCAAGAACGCCCGCCCCGCGGCCGTAACATCAACCATCGCCCCGGCGCCATCCCGATACACCCGCACGACAAACCCCAAGTCGACCGCATCCTCCCACACCGGCAGCCGCGGACACGACGTCCGCCACGCGTCCATAACCTCCGCATACGCCCGCGGCCGGACGGCAACCCACTCGACGAGGTCCAGCACCAGCGGTTTGTTGTCGATGGTCATGGGTGTCTCCGCACATTGTTGCGCCTTCAGACTAGCGCCGCGCAGAGGTGCGGTGCCACACCGTACCGCCGAAAACGTCACGGGTACCCTTGACGAGCTGCTGCTCGAAACGGCGACGCGCTGGGACCTCTCTCGTGAAGAGGTGTTATTGATCCATCACAACTATCTGACTGGGCTAGTCGCACTCGCGCGCCAGGATGGTGTCATCACGCAGAGCGAGCTTGCGGATCTCCGCGACGTGAGTGGGCTCCTCGGTTACAAGGCGACCTATGCCGACCAGCTCATAGCCGGTGCACCAGCGACATCACCCGCTCAAGCGTCCAGTCGATCGTCGCTCTTCGGCCTTTCAGTCTGTTTCACGGGAGAATCCATTTGCAATCGCAAGGGCAATCCGCTCACGCGATCCGAGGCCGAGGAACTTGCGACTGCCGCAGGCTTGAAGGTTCAGGCCAACGTGACAAAGAGCCTCGATATCCTCGTTCTTGCCGATCCTGACTCGTTGTCCGGCAAAGCGCAGAAGGCCCGTCGGTATGGGACGCGTCTCATCGCGGAACCAGTATTTTGGCGAGAGATCGACGTAGTGATCGATTGATCCCTCTTGAGGTGGCGGCGCGACCGTAGATCCCGCCAGAGTGACCCACGCCCCTCGGAGATCGCCCCTCACTCCCCATAAGCTAGCCCAAGCGCAGACCCCGCCACCATCACCACCCAACCAAAACCTCTCCGCGCCCTCTGCGTCTCTGCGGTGAAAAAGAAAAGAGGCCAACAATGCCAAGAGGCGGCAAGCGCCGCGGCGCCGGCGCACCCATAGGCAACCTCAACGGCGTCCGCACCGGCAACCACACCCCGCGTATGGTGATGGTCTACCACGTCATCGTCAGGCATCCGGATCGCAAGGCGCTCGCCCACGAGCTCTACCACGCCGGCTTCTTCCCGCCGCCGCGCTATCGCTTCAACCAAAACGTGCGCGGCGTCACCGACTACCTCTACCGCCGCTGGTTCGAAGGCTTCCCGGGCGAGCGGGAAAATGCAATCAAATGCAATCAAATACACCGCCGCACGCTCCCGTACGGCCTGCCGCGCCCAGCTTCAAATCAGCCCGCCAAAACAATCAACGAGCCCTGAAAACGGCAAAACGAAAAAATGCAATTGCAATCAAACAACGGCCACCTACCAGGCAGCAGCCGTCACCGACAGGATCGGCGGCAGCGTGCCGGGCAGGCGCTGCCAGTGGTCGCCGCCGTCGATGCTCGCGTACACCTGGCCGTTGCTCGTGCCCACGTACACGCCCTCGGGCGACTGCCCGTCGGTGTCGAGGCCCTCGCGGTAGGCGCTCTGGTAGTCGTGCGGCCCGGGCAGGCCGTCGGTCGTCGGCTGCCACGTCTTGCCGAGGTCGCGCGTCCGGTAGACGGCGAACTGGCCGTCGCAAACGCGGAAGTTATCGTTGATGCCGGCGAACGCGAGCGGCACGACGAACGCGGCATCCGGCGCGTGGTGCGTCACGGCGATCGGAAAGCCGTGGAACGACGGCAGCCCTGCCGTCACGTCCTCGAACGTCGCGCCGCGGTCGTCGGAGCGGAAGACGCCGACGTGCGTCTGGGTCCACAAACGGTCCGGGTTCTTCGGGTCGATCCAGAGCTTGTGCATCTCGTTGATCGCGAACGGATCCATATCGTCCGGCCGGTCGGCATCCGGGAACAGCTTCCCGATTTCCGTCGTGAACTCGACGCCCTTCGTGTTCGAGACAATCGCCGCGTGAGAGAAGATCTTCCACGTGTCGCCGCCGTCCTCCGTCACGTACGATCCGCCGGAGCTGACGGCGACGTACGTCCGCTTCGCATCGCGCGGATCAATGACAATCGAATGCAGGCACGAATCGCCGCCACCGCTCATCGACCACGACGAGCTGTACTGGCCGTCGTTGAGCCCGCTGACCGGCGCCCACGTGTGGCCCCAGTCGTCGCTGCGGAACAGCCCCGCCGGCTGCGTGCCCGCGTACACCACGCCCGGCTCGCTGTCGAGACCCGGCCGCACGTTCCAGACGTTCTGCGTTACCTTGCCGCTGTCCTTCGCGAACGCCAGCCCCGTGCTGCGATAGTCCCACGTCTTGCCCATGTCGGTGCTCTTCGCCACCGAAGGCCCCCACGCCCAGTGATTCGCCGCCGCGTACAGCCGCACGTCGCCGCCGCGCAGGTCCGCCGCCATGTGGTACACGGACCACCCCGTGTAGATCGGTTCGGACAACTCCCACGTCTCGCGCCGCTCGTCCGCCGTGTAGATGAACGCGGCCTTCTTCGTGCCAACAAGCAATCGAACGCGCGGCATGATGACCTCCAACGGCTAGCGGATCGCGGACAGTTGTTAGTGGATAGTGAAAAGCGATCGTACAGTCAAGATCGTCATGCCCCGCGCAGCACAACGAACGCCGGGTGCCCCACCCTCAACTCAGTGCCCTCTGTGTTCTCCGTGGTGAACCGCGAGCCGCGCCAGCACGGCTTCCGCCTCCGCGACGATATCGCGCAGGATCGCCGCTGCCGGCTTCACGTCGTGGATGAGGCCGGCGGACTGGCCCGCGTACGCGCTGTGCGCGCGAACGGGCGCCTCGTTGGGCGTACCGGACTCGGCGAGGATCTCCATCCGCAACGCAGCAAGATCGGACTCGCGCCCATGCCACTCAGCCGCGAACGCCGTCTTGACGCTGCGGCCGCTGATGCCGGCCGGCCACTTCATCCCGTCGACGATGTCGAAGACGTCGGTGAAGATCGTGTCGTCGGCACTGGCCGCGATGATCTTCTCGCGGTGCTCGTGCGCGCTCGTCGTGCACTCCTCCGACGCGACGAAGCGCGTGCCCATGATCACGCCCTGCGCGCCCAGCGCCAGGGCCGCGACGAGACCGCGTCCATCGGCGATGCCGCCCGCCGCGATGACGGGGATGCCGCTCGCCAGATCGACGACCTGCGGTACCAGCGCCATCGTCGCGACGCTGCCGGTGTGGCCGCCCGCCTCGCCGCCCTGCGCGATCAGCACATCGACGCCCTGCGCCACGGCCTCGCGCGCCGCCGCGATCGTCTGCACCTGCCGGATGACCGTGATGCCGGCATCCTTCGTGCGTGCGATGTGCGGCGCGGCGTCGCCGAAGCTCATCGTGACGGATGGCACGCGCTCTTCGATGCAGACATCGAGGAACGCCGGAGCGGCATCGAGTATCCAGGCAATCAAGTTGACGCTGAACGGGCGGTCCGTCGCCGCGCGCACGGCGCGGATCTGCTGGCGCAGGAACTCGGGCCCGCGCCGGTCGATGCCGCCGATCGCGCCCAGACCACCGGCTATGGAGACGGCCGCCGCCAGCGGTGCGAGTGCCGTGCCGCCGGCCATGCCGGCGTTGCCGATCGGGATCTCGATGCCAAGCAGGTCGCAGATGGAAGTGTGGAGTCTCACGTGCTACTTGCTGCGCGGCTTCTGCGTCACCGCCGCGACGGCGTCTTCGGAGCCGACGACCATGAGGCGATCACCCAGCTCCAGACGAGCATCCTCCCCCGGCCCGACGATGAGGTCGCCGTTTGCGCGCTGCAGCCCAAGCACCTTCACCTGCTTCGACGACTCGACCAGGTGGCGAACATAAAGCCCAAAGAGGCCGGAGGATTCCGTGACCTCGATCTCGGCGAGCATCTGCTCGGCGCTGTGCCCAACAGCCAGCGTCTCCATGAAGTCGACCATGTTCGGCTGGATGGCGGAGAGCGCCATGCGCCGTCCGCTCAGCGCGTACGGCGAGATCACGCGGTCGGCGCCTGCGCGGCGGACGCGCGCTTCGCTCTCGCGCTTGCCGGCACGCGCAACGACGAAGACGGCGGCGTTCATCGCCTTCGCCGTGAGCGTGATGTACGTATTCCCGGAATCGGAGTCGGACGCGGCGAGCAGCGTGCGCGCGCGCCGGATGCCCGCCTGTTCCAGGACGTCGTCCGACGCCGCATCGCCCTCCACGACGAGGTGCCCGGCGGCGACCGCGCGCTCCATCGTGTCGGGATTGCTCTCGACCACGACGAACGACACCTTCCGTTCGACAAGCTCACGGGCGATCTCCTCGCCGACGCGGCCGTAGCCGCAGAGGATGTAGTGGTCGTTCAGTTGCTCGATCCGTGTCTTCATGCGGGTAACTCCCAGCGCGGCGCCCAGGTCGCCTTCGATGACGAGGGCAACGAACGTCGTCAGCAGGTAGAAGGCCGTGCCGACGCCGAAGACTATCAGGAAAATCGTGAAGATACGTCCGCCCGCGTCTAGCGGCGCCACCTCGCGATTCCCGACCGTCGAAACGGTCGTCACGGTCTGATACAGCGAGTCGAGGAACGAGTATCCCTCAATGATCACGTACCCTGCCGTGCCAACGCCGATCAGCGCGACGAAGACGACAAGGCCCGTGATCAAGCGCGTTCGGAGCGCGGCGACGGTCGGGCGGCGGATCATGTGCGGGAGTTTACCGTTTGGAGTACATAGTTCGCAGTTCGCGGTTCGAAGTCATAGCAGCACCAGCCAGATGCCGGCGATCGTGACGGCTGTGCCGAGCAGCGTGCGGGCGTTGATCTTCTCCGACAGCAGGACGACACCCATGGGCAGCGCGAATACGGGCGCCGACGTGGTCAGGAAGGCCGTCTTGGCGGCGCCTATCTCGGCGACGGCGTAAATGAAGAGGATACTGCCGAGGCCGGTGCCGAGCACGCCGGCGACGACGAGGATGGCGACGCCTCGGGATGTGATCGTGCGCTGCGGCTGCTCACTGCGTCCGCGCGTCATCGCGATGGTCACCCACACGGCGGCTGAGGCTGCGGGGATGCGGAGGCTGGCGGCGCCCAGCGCATCCAGATCGCCCTGCTGGCCGCGGAGCCAGATGGTGGCCGCGGCCCACGCGGCAGCGGCGGCGACCGCAAACACCACACCGCGAATCAGCTCGACCTTGACGTCGGCTTCCGCAGCGGCACGCCGCTGTTCGAGCACGATCCAGGTGATGCCGGCGACGATCAGTGCGCCACCAATCGGCAGCGTCCATGTGACCGTCTCGTCGAGCAGGATGACAGCGAGTACGAACGTGATGAAGGGGTACGCGCTGTTGGTGATGGGAAACGTGCGCGAGACACCGAGGTGGCCCAGCGCGTTGATGTAGAGGGTGTCGCCGACCGCCTGGCCGACGATGCCGGACCCGATCATCGAGATGCCGGTGACGAACGTCATCTCCTTGAGCTGGACGAGGCCGTGGGTGGCAACCAGCAAGCCGATGAGCATCAGGCTCGCGGAAAGGCTGCGGATGGCGGACATCAGCAGCGGACGTACGCGCCCGGACTGCGAGGCGAGCAGCACGGACGTGAACGCCCACAAGGCGGACGAAACGAGAGCCGCGGCGGCGCCCACACAAGTCTCCTGTTCGAACGGACGATGGGAGATGACGTGCGGAAGCGTAGCGAGGCGACCGTGCTGGGGCGAGCGGGTGAGGCTGTAGGTGATAGGTTGTAGCTGCGGGGTTGTTGAGAACCTGCCAACGCGGTGACTGGCGACAAGAGCGGAAGTCGGCCAAGGCTACCGAATTAGACTCAACGGATTTGCCGAGATCAGCGTCGCTTGGTAGTGTCCGAGACATCCGCGCATAGTATGGAGACCGTGCCTAAGATGGGCCTGAGCAAGTTATCCAACGCGCACATCAAGAAGTCAGGGGTCTGGTTCTTCGCGACTTTCCAAATCTACGTCAGCCAGAAACGATACTTCAGGCTAAATCGTCGCGCCTTTGACGCGCTGTCTTCAACCAACCGAGCGGTGTGGATACTGAGGGACGGACGCAGAGATCTGTGGAAGGTCGGTGACGACTTCTACTGGGACACGGATAGTCTCGATGCGGAGAACATCGAACTTCTGCTATGGGATCGATCACGGCGGCTCGATGCGAAAATAGGTCGGTTGCAAAAGATTCGAGTGCGTGCAGAAGACATCAACATCAGTCGCCGAGAGCGCATTCCTGACGAAGTCCGAGCATTTGTTTGGCAGCGCGACGAAGGTCGCTGCGTTAGATGTGGGTCAGAAGACAACCTTCAGTTTGATCACGTAATTCCTGTGGCCAAGGGCGGAGGTGTTGGCGTGGAAAACATCCAGCTGCTCTGCGGCGATTGCAACTTGATGAAGAGCGACTCTATCGTCTAATCACCGATCCCGTCCAGATCCTCCCACTGCGCGAGTCGCCCGGCGAAAGATATAAGCGCGAGTTTCCCCCGCCCGTTAATAGCCTCCATCCGGACGTCGTCAGTCCCTCCACGCGGGATACGAGCCGAAGACTTTGAAGAAGTTTGCTTGCTCCTTCACGGCGGCGAGCGCCTGGGCGACGAGCGGCGTATCACGATGGCCTTCGACGTCGATGAGGAAGATGTAGACGCCGAGGCCGGCCCCCGACGGCCGCGATTCGATCTTTGTCAGATTGATCGCGCGGTCGGCGAACTCGTGGAGGACGCTGACGAGCGTGCCGGGACGATCGTGCGCCACGCCGAACGCCAGCGATGTCTTGTCGTTGCCGGTGGGCGCGGCGCCCTCCCGCCCCAGCACAACGAAGCGAGTCTTGTTCACGGCGGAATCTTCGATGCCGCGCTCCAGTATTTCCGCGCCGTAGATCTCGGCGGCGCGCGCCGGGGCGATGGCAGCCGAACGCGGCGTCCGCATCATCACGGCGACGGCCTCCGCGTTCGAGAGCGCCGCCTCCGTCCGCACTTCGGTGAAGTGCGACTCGAGATAGCGCCGGCACTGGCCGAGCGACTGCGGGTGCGAGTAGATGATGTCGATGTCGTTGGCGCCGGCGCCCGGCTGCACCATGAGGCAGTGCTCGATCTGCAGGACGACCTCGCCGCAGATCGCGAGGCCGTCGTCACGGATCAGCAGGTCGACGGTCTCGGTAATCGTGCCTTGCAGACTGTTCTCGGCAGCCGCGATCGCGCGATCCACATCCCCGGACTGGACGGCACGGACGGCCGCAGCAACCGTGGAGCACGGCACGCGCTCCGCGTCGGGGTAGTAGCGGAGCGCCGCAACCTCGGTGTTCGTGCCAGCCGGTCCCAGGTAGGCGACGCGCTTGACGGCGCTCACTAGAAGCTGCGTGTAGGAGGCGGCGAGAGCAGGGCGTCGCGGAGCTGCTCTTCGCTCTCGTGCAGGGTGACGGCCACCACTTCATCGCCGGCGTGAATGACGGTCTCGCCTGATGGCACTTTCGGCAGGCCATCTTCGCCGACGACGAGGACGACCATCGACTGGTACGGCAACATGATGTTGCGCACCGGCTGGTTGACGACGCGCGAATCGTCGGGAATGCGCACCTCCACAAGCTCCAGGCCGCTGCCCTTGAGCTTCACGAGCACAGAGAGGTGGTGCGTCGGCAGCTCCTGCTCGATGTGCGCCATGATGGCCGACGTGGCGCTGACGGTGATATCGACTTCCAGCTTGCGGAAGAACTGCTCGTTCTTGGGGTCGTTGATGCGCGCGACGGTGCGGGCGACGTTGAAGCGCTGCTTCGCCACCTGACACGAAACGAGGTTGTCCTCGTCGTCGCCGGTGACGGCGAGCAGCATATCCGCGCGCGCCGTGCCGGCCTTCTCCAGGATCGTCGCTTCGCAGCCGTCGCCGTCCAGCACGATGTCTCCCAGCTCGTCGGCGATCTCCTTCGCCTTCACGGAGTCCTGCTCAATGACGAGAACCTCGTGGTTCGCTTCGACGAGCTCCTTTGCGAGGTGGAATCCCACCTTGCCGCCGCCGACAACGATGATGTACATGCCCTTTTTCGCTTCGGCCGTGGTCATCTAGAGGCCTTCCTGGCGCATGAACTCGGTCACGAGCTCGTTCGCAGCCTCGTCGGAAGGCGCTTCGATGACGCGCTTCAGGCGCTTGGCCTGCACGCGCGTGGGATTGATCGTACGGAGCCCCATGTTCCGGTACATCTCCTCGCGCAGCGGGTCGAAGACGCGCGTCGCGACGATCTTGACGCCAAAGACGTGCTTGGCGATCTGCGCTGCCATGACGTTGCGATTATCGCCGCGCGTCGTGCTGACGAAGGCGTCCGCATCGCTGAGGTGGATCTTGCCGAGCACATCGATATCCATGCCGTTACCGACGTGGGTCGTGCCGCGGAAGTCATCGGGAAGAAATCGGAACGCCGTGGGGTCGTTGTCCAGCACAAGGACATCGTTTCCTTCGGCGCTGAGTTCGGAAGCGAGCGCAGAACCGACGCGGCCGCAGCCCATGACCACTATTTTCATCTACGCTCCCACCCATGGCGCGTTATGCTCGGACCGGATGCCGCCACAGCCACACGTTGCACGGCGCAGCCTTCACCACATACTGGGTCAGGCGCCCCATCTGGTATTCGCCCAGCGGCGCCTTGTGTTCGGCGCCCATGAGGATGAGGTCGACGCCGCGCTCCATCGCCTCATCAACGATGGCGTGCCCGGCTTCGCGGGCCTGGAGCAACTCGCCTTCGATCTTGAAGTCCGACTCGTTGGCGACGCGCTCGGCGTGAATGAGCACGTCCTCGCCGTTCGTGGCTTCATCCGAGAGCTCGGCGTCGAGCGGGAGCGACCGCTTCACTTCGATGACGTGGACGGCGTACACCTTGCCCTTGTTCTTCTTCGCGATAGAGCAGGCCAGCGTAACGGCATCCATGCTGGCGGGGGAGCCATCGACCGGAACAAGAATGGACCGGACGCCGGACAAGGGGTCAGTAGCAGCCAATGTGTCGTGATACTCCGCGTCCGCCACAGCGGACGTCATGCTCAGGGCGTCCCGCCATTATAGGAACGCGCCGATGCACCGGCAATGCAGGTTCGTTCCGCTTGACGAGCGATCGAGTCTCGGAGGGCCGGATACTGCCGCGTCGTCAAGCCGATTTCGCCGATCGGTCGACGTACGTCAGGAGGGCTTCCAGGTGGTGCCTTGGGGGCCGTCTTCCAGTGTCACGTGGAGTTCGGCGAGGCCGTCCCGGACGCGGTCTGCGAGTTGCCACTGTTTCGCACCGCGCAGCTCGGTACGGATCTGGATTAACAGATCGATAAACGGTGCGGCTTCAATCGACTGCTCGGCATGCGCCAGACGGAGGCCCAGGACATCTGCAAGCTCGATCAGCAGCGCCTGCGCGGACGCGACGCCGTAGCCTTCGTCGCGAGCACGGTTCAGTTCCTTGCCGAGGTCGAAAAGGACGGCAAGCGACTGAGGCGTGTTGAGGTCATCGTCCATAGCGGCGATGAAGCGATCGCGGAACGCGCCGAGATCGATGCCGCCGTCGCCATCACCGCCGGGCCCACGCGCAGCGGTGCGGAGGCGCTCCGCGCCGGCCTTCGCGGCATCCAGCGTGTCCTCGCTGAAGGTCATCGGCTTACGATAGTGCGACGTGAGCACCCAAAGCCGGAGCCCGTCGCCGCCCACTTTCTTTAGACCATCCCGGATGGTGATGAAGTTGCCCAGCGACTTGCTCATCTTCTCTTCGCCCATCTTCACCCACGCATTGTGGAGCCAGGTGCGGACAAACGGGACGGCGCCGGTAAACGCCTCGGTCTGCGCGATCTCGTTCTCGTGATGCGGGAAGACCAGGTCTTCGCCGCCGCCATGGATATCGATCTGCTCGCCCAGGTACTTCAGCGACATGGCGGAGCATTCGATGTGCCAGCCGGGGCGCCCCTTGCCCCACGGGCTGTCCCACGACGGCTCGCCGGCCTTCGCGCCCTTCCAGAGGGCGAAGTCGGCGGCGTTCTCCTTCTGCTCGCCCGACTCCACGCGCGCGCCGGCGAGCAGCGAGTCCTGCGTGCGGTGCGAAAGCTTGCCGTAGTCGGACTTGGCGCCGACGCGGTAGTAGACGTCGGACCACTCACTCTGCTCGGAGGCGGCAGGGTACGCGTAACCGCGCTCGATCAAGCGCTCGATGATCTCGATCATCTCCGGTACCTCGCGCGTTGCACGCGGGTAGACGTCGGCATCGAGCACGTTGAGGTCGTGCATGTCGTCCATGTAGAGGCCGATGAAGCGCTCGACGAGGTCGTCGGTCGTGATCTTGAGGCGATTCGCGCGCTCGATGATGCGATCGTCGATGTCGGTAAAGTTCTGGACGTGCTTCACCTTGTGGCCGCGCCAGGTCAGATAGCGCTTCACGACGTCGAAGACGATGTAGCTCATCGCGTGGCCGATGTGCGACTCGTCGTACGGTGTGATGCCGCAGACATACATGGAGACGACGTCACCGGACGGCTCGAACGCCTCAAGCTGGCGTGAGAGAGTGTTCGTGAACCGGATCAACCGCCGATCGCCTCCCGATTCGGGAGCGAGGGCGCAGGTGGGGGTTCGCCGCCATTCTCGGGCCCGTCGTCGCGGCGTCGGTGCAGATGGACCGGCTCGTTGCCGTCGGGCTTTGCAGCGGCGATCTGCGCGCCCACGTTCTCGAGTTGATCCTGCAGCGTGCGGATGCGGCGGTCGAGCCGCTCGATGTGAAGCTCCAGCGCGTCGATGCGGTCCCATTCCGGATCCGGCAGTTTCGTGATCGTGTCGCTGCCCGGGTCGTGGTACGAAACGACGTGGCCGGGCACGCCGACGACCGTCGCGTTGTCCGGGACGTTCGTGACCACGACCGAGCCTGCGCCGATGCGCGCGTTGTCTCCGATTTCGACGGCGCCGATCAGCTTGGCGCCGGCGCCGACCGTGACACGATTGCGGAGTGTTGGG
Source organism: uncultured Dehalococcoidia bacterium (assembly GCA_964458665.1). GTDB lineage: Bacteria > Chloroflexota > Dehalococcoidia > DSTF01 > JACRBR01 > JANXYW01. The sequence continues at coordinate 6,233 of CAYWOO010000246.1, read as the reverse complement.
TGGCGCTTCGAGCGATGCATGCTCGTGCCACCCAGCGTCACGCCCTGCATGATGTTGCAGTCGTCGCCGATTTCCGCCGTCTCGCCGATGACGACGCCCATGCCGTGGTCGATGAAGAGCCCTTGGCCGATCTTGGCGCCCGGATGAATCTCGATGCCGGTGGCGAAGCGGCTGAAGTTCGAGATGATACGCGGGATCACGGGTACGCCGCAGCTGTGGAGAGCGTGCGCGATACGGTGCAGTTCACGTGCGTGAAAGCCCGGGTAGGCAAGCACCACCTCGGCCGCGCTGCGGGCGGCGGGGTCTCGTTCGCGGATCGCGTCGATATCGCGCTTGATGGACTTGAGTACGGACATGAGGACGATGTCCTCCTCTTTCTGCTCCGGGTCGTTTGTCGGCCGAACTTCGGGGCTCCGCTAGGCGGATAGCCCCTCGGGACAAGCGCAGAGCGCTCCTGTCACCGTCAGGAGAGGCGCTGCTGAACCAGGGAAAGATGACATCGCCACGGCAAACTCCGAGCCGCCAGCAAGCCGAATCTGGCCTGGAAGGGCGGATGAATAGTTATCGTCTACTCTAGCAACACCACCGCAAGCGCGGCAATGCCCTCGCCACGGCCTGTAAAGCCAAGGCCATCAGACGTCGTGGCCTTAACGCTCACCAGGGCCACGTCCACGCCTAACGTGACCGCTATCGCTTCGCGCATCGCGCTCATATACGGCGCCAGCTTTGGCTCCTCAGCGACGATCGTCGCGTCGAGGCTCATCAGCGGATGGCCCGTAACAAGCACGCGCTCGTACGCCCGCCGCAGCAGGTCCCGGCTGTCCGCGTCCGCCCACAGCGGGTCCGACGACGGAAACATGCTACCGATGTCACCGAGCGCGGCGGCACCCAGCAGCGCATCGATGATCGCATGGAGCAGCGCGTCGGCGTCGGAGTGGCCGGCGAGGCCGCGCGCGTGCGGTATCTCGACGCCGCCCAGCACGAGCAAGCGCCCGTCCGCAAACGCGTGGATATCGATGCCCTGGCCGATGCGCATGGTGCGATGATATCTGGGATTCGCCACAGAGGGCACGGAGGGCAGGGCGGCGGAGAGGGAGAACGCGGAAATGTTGTCTTCCTGATGAGCAAGGCGAAGCATTTTGCCCGGACCAGCAAGTTCCGTTGCTGCGCTCTAGGACGACACCGGAACCAAGACGGGCACCTCATCGCGGCCGTCGGCCGGGTGCATCTGGCGGCTGGGTTCGGATTGGGGACGCGGCGAGCGCGAGTACCCCGGCGAGGGAGCGAGGGAAGTTGGTGGGGGCTTACATTCACGCGGTTATTGTAGTTGCCAGCCGGGGCTGTTGCCGAGATGGACGTTGTTGATCTGCAGCCAGTGGAAGCCCTCGAACGGGCGACCAAGACCGAAGCAGAGGAATCGCTCTCCACGCGAAGCAAGTTGATCCTGGAGCCAATTCGCCTTTTGAGTATCGGGGGTTCTGAAGTCGCTTTCGAAGAGACGCAGGTCGGTGATGGGTAGCTCGATGCCGTCTTGCCAGTCGAGGCGGAGTCTGCCGGCGGCGTTGATGTGCACATGGAGGGGATCTGTCGTTCTCACGATGACGAGTGAGCACTTGCCTTTGCCTTCGGGGACGACGAGGTTTCGCCCGTGGGGTTGCAGGTCGGAACCGATCGCGGTGAGATCGAACGCAGAGAGCCTTGCGAGGCGCAGGAGGAATTCGTCCTCGGGCATGGTGTTCAGCAATCGGATCGATCGCGGTTCGAAGCGCACATCCTCGATCTCGGGTCGCGATCGGCGCGGGGCGGTGCGGCCGATGTCGATGACGCGGCGCACGTCGAGCGGGCCGCCGTTCGTCACAAGCAGGCGACCGGGTAGCGCATCTGCGGCGACGGGACGAATCCGTTTGTTCTTGTCAATGTCGATGCCGGCGACGCAGATGTGGCCGCCCTGCATGCGGGTGAGGTCGGTGATGAGGATCTTCATATCGCGGCGACGCCCCGCTCCGCGCGGCGCTCACCGCGGCCGCCGGGCAGCGATTGCGCCTCGTTACAGAAATCGAAGGAGAGAATCACAGGTGCTCCACGGTTGCTGGCCATGCGGCGGTGAGAATGTCGGCGATGAGGCGGCGATGGCAGTGGTCGGCGGTGGGTTCGCTGCAGAGGAGGGCGGTCTTGCGGGCGAATAACTCCCGGTCGAGGACGGCGGTGATCTTTCTACGGCGCATCAGTCTCGTGAACGCGACGGCGTATCGATCCCAGTCCTTATCGCTGCGATACCGCTTCAGCAAGTCCTCGGTCGGCGCGAGCTGGAGTTCGTGTTCGTACGAGATGCCGCAGAGCTTGTCGAGAAAAAACGGCAGATCGGTAAGCTTCGCGAAGCCGGCGAGCTGCGACTCGTTGTGGAGCCGCACGTCGACAACGCGTTGTACGTGCGCTGCGGTCAACCGCTCGAAGAAGTGCTGGGCCGTGGTTCGCGTGAAACCGATCGTGGCGATTTCCAACCCATGCCCTCCATGAGTGGGCCGGACTGTACTGCGATCGCTGCCTCTGGGGTGTGCAGTCCGTCTCCCCGAATGTGGATGATATGCGATCTCGGCCAGCCGTCGTTCGTGAGCGCGCGGGCTATGAGCAGGTGCCGGTGGCACAGCAGGGGACTCTCTTCGGAGCACATGAGCGCAAGCCGTTGCTTCATTGCAGCTTGTCTCAGCCGGTCGAGTCCTTCCTTGAATTGCGGACTGGCACTCCACTCGCCGTAGAGGACGTGGCCCTGCTCATCGTAGAACTGCGAGTTGGTCGGGCGACCGCCGAGTTGGTCGCCCATGAATGCATAGCGCACGTTTGTGGATCGGAGGAGTGGGGCGAGGCTGCGCCTACCGAAGTGGGGTGCGAACTTCGATGCGGGGTGCGAGCGCACGTCGACGACGGCGTCGACTTCGTAGAGGCGGAGGAGCGAAACGAAGCGGTCAGCGGTGATGCTGGAGTGCCCGATCGTGTAGATGGCGGGGGCGTTGGTTTGCACGTGGATATCCAGGTTCCGGCCTAGCTCAGGTGTTCTGATTATAGCGGGGATCGGAGGTACGGCCACCTCACCGCGGCCGTCGGCCGCGCCCTCTCCACGAGGTGGAGAGGACTCTCGAACGGAGGAGCGTGCTGGATCTCGTGACAGACTGCGCCGCAGTGGATGTGGTTCCGCAGGCTCTCGCACGCGACCTCTCGGTCTTCGGCAGGACTGGCGTACTGCGTCGGTCCGCCTTTGGCGGACGGAAAGCCGGGGACGGCCATCCCACGCGCTTCGCGTCTCTCGCCGGACGGGTTGCGCCGGGACCGAACAGCGGGCGATGCGGACTAGCTGAAAATCGGGAGCTGGGTGAGTTCCCACAGCGTGTGGATGGTGTGGTCGGGGGTGACGCCTTCGCCGCCGGCGAAATCGCCTAGGGCGCGGCCGGTCTGGGCGCGAGTGGCGGGCTTCGACGGATCGACATTGCCGTGGGGGCCTTCGCCTACCTGCTCGTCCTCGTGCGGGGGGTCGTGCTTGCGGACGCGGCGCCAGATCGCCGTCATGCCGAGCGCCTGCGACGCTTCGACATCGGCGCGGAGGGAGTCGCCGACCATCACCGTCTCGGTGGCGGCGATCTTCATGTCGTCGAAGACGTATTCGTAGATCTTGGGGTGCGGCTTCATGTAGCCCATGTCGCAGGAGACGGCGGTCGACTCGAAGTAGGTGTCGAGTTTGAGTTCGCGCATCTCTTCAACGAAGCGCGGGCCGCCGAAGACGCGGTTCGTGACGCAGCCGATGCGGTAGCCGTGGTCGCGCAGCCAGTCGAGCGTCTGGTAGGCGTCGTCGTACATGGTGCGGCCCAGGGTGAGGCCGCCGATGTTCCAGGCGTCCCAGAGCGCAGCGCCCTGCTCGTAGTTGAGGTCGAGGCCCATGCCGTTGGCGACGCCGAGCACGATCTCGTTGAAGTCGGGGCTGACGCAGTCGGACTCGTAGGCGGCGCGATCGGCGCGCTCCACGCCGAGACGGATCTCGCGGCCGAGGAAACGGAGGTCGCCCTCCAGCGGGATGTCCCATTTCGCAAGGGCGCCGCTGATGCGGCGCATCGTCTCGGTGCGGATCTCCATGGCGGGCGGCAGCTTCGGAAAATGCCAGAGGGTGTCGCCGAGGTCGAAGAGGACTGCTTTGATGGGCATGCTTGAGGATAGCTAGCTCGCTGGGGACGGGGAACCACGGATTTCGCGGATTTCACGGGAGGGGCGGACGGGAACCACGAAGGACACGAAGGGGCACGAAGGATTTGGAGGTTGGCGGCGGGCGGGGTTCGTGGTTTTTCGGGGGACTGAGCCGGACGGGGCACCTCACCCCCGTCTCCTTCGGCGACTCGAGATCGGCCACCCTCTCCACGTCGTGGAGAGGGGATCGGATGGAGATCGTGCTGGGCGACGGGAGGGTGTCGCATCCGAGCGAGATCCTTCGCTTCGCTCTGGATGACAGAAGGCTTCACGTTGCTCTGGATGACAGAAGGCTGACTGCTGACCCGGTCACCGCGTTCTTGTTCCGCGTGATTCTGAGGGCCGGTATTCTTGTGTGATGGAAGAGGCTTCGGCGCTTCGGGTTCACGCTTCCGGTCCTCCTTCGGCTTCGGTTCTTGGGGTTTCGGGGCCGACGCTGGTTGTGGCGGCGGCGGTGATGAGTTGGGGCTTTGGCGGGGTGCTGGTCAAGCTGATGTCGATCAGCGGGCTGTCGCTGGCGTTTTATCGACTGTGGTTCGGATTTCTGCTGATGCTGGCGATCGTCGTGGTGGCGCGACGGCTGCCTACGCTCAATGATTTGCGGCGGGCGGCGCCTGCGGGGATGCTGTTCGGCATCAACGTGGTGTTCTTCTTCACGGCGGTGCGGGTAACGACGGTGGCGAACGCGAACCTCATCGGTGCGCTGCAGCCGGCGATCGTGCTGATGGTGGCGGGGCCGCTGTTCGGCGAGAAGTCGGGCGCGCGCGAGGCGATCTGGACGGCGGTGTCGATCGTCGGCGTGGCGATCGTGATTATCGGCGGCACGGGATCACCGGCGTGGAATCCGGCCGGCGATGCGCTGGCTGCGTGCGCCGTGCTGACGTTCACGGGATACTTTCTTATCTCGAAGCACGTGCGGGCGTCGGTGGGGACGCTGGAATACATGGCGGGGGTGCAGTTGTTCGCGGCGCTGGTGGTGACACCGATCGCGCTGATGCCGCCAGGGCACGTGGAGGTCTTGGAGCGGCTGGACTGGGCGTATTTGGTGATCATCGTGTTTGCCACCGGCATCGGCGCGCACATCCTGGTGAACTGGGCGCATCGTTACGTCGACGTGTCGGTCTCGTCGCTGATGATGCTGCTGGTGCCGGTGGTCGCGGGCGTGGCGGCGTGGGTGATTCTGGATGAGTCGCTCACGGCGGTGCAGATCGCGGGGAGCATGGTGACCTTGGGGGCGATTCTGGTGATCGTGCGCGGGCCGGCGCGCGCGGGCGAGGCGGAGCCTCGGGAGGCGACGGCACTGGATGCGCCGGTGTAGGGGAGCCTCACCCCGGCCCTACGGGCCGTAGGCTTCGGCCACCCCCTCTCCACGACGTGGAGAGGGAGCGTTTCGAGGCGTCGGCGTGGACACGCGTGATCGGTGTTAGGCGAGCACCTCACCCCGGCCTGTCGGCCACCCCTCTCCCCGGTCTGCACAACGACGTGGAGAGGGGGGTTGGATGGATGGGTGGCGTGGTAAACGTCCTTTCGATGCGGTTCGAGCGCGGGCGCAACGGATTGTCTCCTGTCTCCTACGGCGACTTTGCGAGCGGCGACTCTACGAACGCCCCTACAGCGGATGCCGCGCGGGCTTGAGTCAGCGGTGGTTGCTGATGGATCGGGGAGTTGAACGGGCGAGGCGCCCGCGCTCCATTCGGTTTTGGGCCTCGGTCGAAGTGGTTGTGCCAATATTGCCGACTTGAGGGCGCGGCCTTCTGAGCGCGGAGGGCCATGAATAAGTTCAGATACCTGCGTTACACCGAAGTGGAGGCGTACAACGTGTCCGGGAGGTGTGTATGCGGAGGACGACGAACTGGGTGCGGGGGACGACGGCACGGAGCCGGCTGAACCCATACAACCGTTCGCCTTAGGTAGACGCGTTTCCTATACTGGCTGCGATGAAGTTCGCCGTGCTCACCTTCCCCGGCACCTGGTCCGATCGCGATTGCCAGTACGTGCTGGAG
>CAYWOO010000245.1:0-7524 GCA_964458665.1 uncultured Dehalococcoidia bacterium | reverse complement strand
AAGATATCGTCTTACCCGGCTCCCGTCAAGCCTTGGCCAAGATGCCCTTGGCCCAGGAGGCTCGCCGCCACTGCTCGCGACGCCGTAACAACGAGGATCCCGTTGCTTCTTGTACCGGCAAGGGGAGGGCTGGTCCCATGGTCACGAGCACCGCGAGCGCGCTTTCGCCGTATCATCCGTCGTACCGGAAGGATGGCCACGGGAGCGGCGGGGGAGCCGCAGCCCGGAGCAGGATGACTCGCGAGCAGCAGTTCCTCTCGGAACTCGCCGTGATCGAGCGTGTGATCGCGTGGGTCTGCGCTCGCCGCGGCCTGCGCGGAGCCGATGCCGACGACTTCGCCTCGGTCGTCAAGACGCGGCTCGTCGAGAGCGACTACGAGATCCTCGCCAAGTTCCAGAGCCGCAGCTCGCTCAAGACCTACCTGACGGCGGTGATCAACCGCCTCTACCTGGACTTCCAGGTGCAGCGCTTCGGCAAGTGGCGGTCGTCGGCGGAGGCGAAGCGCCTCGGCACCGTGGCGCTTCGGCTCGAGTGCCTGATGTTCCGCGATGGGCTGACGTTCGACGAGGCCTGTGGTGTGCTCCAGAGCGACCCGCGCGTGACCGAAACGCGCGACGCGCTTCACGCGATCCGCCAGAGGCTTCCGAATCGGCCGGGACGCGTCCCGAAAGGCGACGGCCACGAGTCCGTCCGGCTCGACAGCGGCGCCTCGGCCGTCGAGCGCGCCGAGCGCCAGGCGCTCGCCGAGCGGACCTTCGCGGTGATCCGCCGGTCGCTCTCGCAAATGCCCGCGCCCGACCGCGTCTTCATGCGCCTGCACCTCGAGTCGGGCTTCACGGTGGCCGAGGCCTCGCGGTCCCTCGGCCTCGACCAGAAGTCGCTCTACCGCAGAAAGGAAGACGTACTGAAGGGCCTGCGGTCCGCCCTGGAAGCCGAAGGCATCGGCGCCGAGGCCGCCCGGGAGCTTCTCTCGACGCTCGACTGGGACGCAGCCTTCAGCGTCCCAGAGCCCATCCAAGTTCCGGAACAAGCCGGGTCGCGTCCGTCTCAGGGATATGGCACGGCCGCGCCCGGGGAAGGCAAGCCGTGAAACGAGGTTCGGAAAACGTGCCTAGTTCAGGCGAACATCCCGATCCGGGCCAGATCGCGGCGCACGCCGAGCGCGGTCTCACCGGGGCCGAGGCCGTGCGCATGGACGAGCACCTGGCCGACTGCGCGACCTGCCACGAGGTGTTCGCCGAGACGCTCCGCTTCGCCCTGGACGAAGAGGCTGAGGAGGCTCTCCCAAGAACGCCGCCGGTCGTGATCCCGTTCGTGCGCCGCCCCGCGTTCCGCCTGGCCGCGATCCTGGCGGTCGCCGCCAGCGTTCTCCTGGCGTTCCAGCAGCTCTGGCAGGCGCGTTCGGAACGCCCGGCATCGCCGCTCGTCGCCGAGCTGGCCCAGGCGATGGGCACCAGGCGCTTCGTCGAACCGCGGCTGACTGGAGGCTTCCAGCACGGCCGCCTCATCGTGCTGCGATCCGGCGACGCCCCGCAGGGCCTCGACGCGCAGTCGCCGGCCGTCCTCGTCGCAGTCGCCCGCATCCGCGAGCGCACCGAGGGCGATACGTCTCCCGACGCGCTGGGGGCTCTCGCCGTCACCTATCTCGTCTCAGGCGACATCGCCAAAGCCGTCAAAGCCCTCGAGTCGGCTACGGCTCAGGCCCCCAAGAACCCCCGCCTCCTGAGCGACCTCGCCGCGGCCTACCTCGTGCGCGCCAGCCGCCTCGACGAGCCCGCCGATCTCCCGAAAGCCCTCGAAGCCGCCGAGAAAGCGATCGAGCTCGAGAACGCTCCGGATGAAGCCTGGTTCAACCGCGCCCTCGCCCTCGAGAGCCTGCACCTCGTGGACTCCGCCAAGAGCGCCTGGGAAGACTTCCTGAAGCGCGACTCGACCTCGGCCTGGGCCGACGAGGCCCGCAGGCACCTCGAAGAGCTCCCCCCGGCCCAACAGTCCACGATCGAAGAAGACCGCGCCCGCGCCCGCGCAGCGCTCGCCGAAGGCCAAACCGCCATCGATCGCCTGGCCGACGAGTCCCCGTCGATCCTCGCCGACTACTTCCTGACCGAGCTGCTCCCCACCTGGGCCGACGCCCAACTCACCGGCCACCCGAACGCCCTTGTCATTCGCACCCAGGCAATGCAGGTGGGCGAGGCCCTCCTCCGAACCACGGGCGACGCCCTACCGCGCGACGCAGCCCTCGCGCTGGCATCGCCCCCGTCGGGCCCGTCCCGCGACCCACCTCGCACCCAAGCCCTCGGTTACAAGGCTCTCTTCGAGGCCCAGCGCCTCTACGACCTCCAGCAACCCTCCTCCTGCGATACCTTCCGCGAATCCCGCCGCCTCCTCGACGCCGGCGGCAGTCCCTATTCGGCCTGGGCGCGAGAGCGAATCGTCACTTCCTGCCTCTACCTGGCAACACCCCAGGCGGCCGCCGCCGAGTTGGGCGGGCTGGAAGTCCTCGTCGGGCAGCATGAGTACCCGCGGTTGCTCGGGCACGTGCGTTGGATGCAGGGGCTTCTTCTCCTCGACAACGGTGACCTGACTGCCTCACTCGCACGCTATCGACTGGCTGGGGTTTCGTTCGTTCAAGCACGGGATACTGACAACGAGGCGGCAGTTGTCACCTTGATCGCCCAGAACCTCCTCCTCCTTGGCGAGAGCAGGCGGGCCTGGTTCGATCGCAAGCGCAGTCTAGCGCTCCTCGGACAAGTGCAGAATCCGCGCCGCGTTCAAGCGATCCTGGACGAGGCTGCTCTGGCGTGCCTGGCTGAGCGGATGCCCCGAAGCGGCCTTCATTTCGAGACCGCGCTCGTCGCTTCGGCTCGTCGCTGGTCGCGCGCCGCGGCAGCCGGCGAGGCCCTGCTTCGCCGCGCAAGCCTCCACCTCGCCCTAGGTGCCGACGCCAGCGCAAAGGCGGACCTGGGGGAATCACAGCGTTGGATGTCACAGGTCCCTGAAGGGGGGCTACGGAGTCGGCTTTCGGCCCAGACCGACATCACACGCGCCGAGCTTCTCGTGGACGCCCAGCCAGAGGCGGCGACGGAGGCGCTCCGACTTGCCGTCGCGCACTTCCGCGACACCATGCCACAGCGTGTTCCGTCTTTGGAGCTTCTCCTGGCCCGCGCCTTGCGGCGACAAGGTCTGGACGATGACGCCGAGCGGGAGCTTCTGGCAGGAATCCAGTCGCTGGAGCGACACCGTACGTCGCTTCGAGACGCCGCCCTTCAGACTTCATTCTTCGACCAGGGCCTCCCCCTATTCGACGACATGGTGCGCCTTCAGGTCGAACGCGAGAAGCCGGAGCGTGCTCTGGCCTTCGTCGAACGAGCCAGGTCAAGGCAGATCGTGGACGCGCTGCAGGGCGTCGGTCCCTTTGGTCCCGGGAAGGCTTCTCCAGCGGCGGCGTCCAGACTCCCATTCGAGCCCGACGCAATCAGCCGTGATCTGCGCGACGACGTAGCCCTTCTCTACTACACCGCACTAGAGGATCGCCTTCTTGTGTGGGCGCTGTCTCGGGACGGAGCTCAGCTGACCGCTCACGAACTGCCAGCCGATCGTCTGCAGCAGTTGGTGGCGGCCCACCGGGCGGCGCTGGAGCGCCCATCATCGCTGGAGGCCACACGGCGCACAGGTGCCAGTCTCTACGACGAGTTGGTGCGGCCCCTGCTACCAACGATCGCGTCAAGGCGCACCCTCGTCATCGTCCCTGACGGAGCTCTTCAGGCCGTACCCTTTGCCAGCCTCGTGGACCGGCAAACTGGAAGGTACCTCGTCGAGGACTACCTCCTGAGTGTCGCTCCGAGTGGGACCGTTTTCGTCCAGGCATCGGCCGCGGCCCGTTCGCGCTCGACGGCCGGACATGCTGTGATCGTCGGCAACCCTCGCCTGGATTCGCGCGATCAGTCCGAGTTCCCGAAGCTCCCCGGTGCGGAAGCGGAAGCGACCGAGATCGCACGTCTCTATCGCTCCTCTGATCTACTCACTGGGGCAAACGCCACCAAGACCGCGTTCCTCGATGCCATCCGCGCGAGTCAGGTTGTGCACTTTGCGGGACACGCCGCCTCGAGCTCTGGGCTAAGACCATCGGCACGGCTCCTGTTGGCTCCTGACCCCTCGCGAGCCGATTCCGGGAACCTTGATCTTCACGAGTTGGCGTCGCAGAGGTTCCCGCGAACGCGCCTGGTGGTCCTGGCTGCGTGCCGCACCGCCGCCGGCGCCGTCTCTTCCGTTGAGGGTGCCCTGAGTCTCGGCCGGCCCTTTCTGGCCGCAGGAGTCCCCACCGTCGTCGCCAGCTTGTGGGACATCGACGACGCTCTTAGCAGGCGGTTTTTTGTCGCCTTTCACCGTGCCCTGTTGACCGACGGAGAGCCCACATTGGCGCTGCGAGACACCCAGGTCTCCTTGCTTCGTAGCCACGATCCCGCCTTCGCTCACCCGGCGGCCTGGGCTGGATTCGTCAGCATGGGCGGGATCGATCAGCGGAAGGTCCCCCGCACACCGCTCTAGCGAGTCCCTGCGGGCACCTGTAGCCCCAGCAGACCCCTGCGCCGGCCGTCGGCGACTCTTCTTTTCCCAAGGGCTCTCGCGGGATCGCTCCTCCATCAACCAGCAGGCTGTAACACAAGGCCTCGGTTGCTTCCTTTCTCCCACAGAGCCGCTCGCCCGATGCGAGGCGGCTCGAAAGGAGACCGGTCATGAGCGTTGCCTTGTCGATCGCTTTCACGGGTCTGTGTGCCCTGGTCGTGGACGGTAACGGCCGTCCGGCGGATGTACTGCTGGTAGACGCCAAGGGTGTCGGTGAAGTCGGCGGAATGGTGCTTCCGGCGCACGCTCCTACGCTCGTTGTGAGCCTGAGTAGCCTGGCAAACGCCCAGACGAGCAGCCCCACGCGAGTAGTGACGGCGTGGCCGGGTCGTGGATCCTCGTCGTCGTCACCCGACAGCCGCGGCTTCCGCGAAGCCGAGCAGATCGGCTTCTGGGACCTGACCGGATCCGAAGTGAGAATCCGCGTGGAGGGGCGCGAAGGCGCAGGCGTCGCACTGTTTCAACCCCTCGGAGGGGAATCGTCGTGGCCGGAACCGCCCCGCGACGTAAACGATCCAGCGTCGTGGCGCGACATTCGTTTCGTGGCGAACATGAAATCACTCGCCGGAGATGGCCGCGTCGAAACGGCCCCCTCGACGGCTGAAGGAGGCCTTGCCGAGACTCTCCCACGAGGCGTCGCCGCTCGCATCCACCTCGATGCCGGACGCCTCGAGGCCGGCATGCCGAGCCGGCCGACGTTCCGCCACGAGGTCTTCGAGTTCAGGGGCGCGGCAGGCGAGTCCAGACTCCGCCAGGCGCTGACGGATACGTTCCGCTGGAGCCTTGACGCGGATGTCTCGACGGTGGTGATCGAAATCGTGCCGCTGGCCGGCGGAGCCCCGAAGCGTCTCGTACTCACGCCGAACGCGACGCCCCACAGCCTCTTTATCAGCAATCTGCCGGCCGAGAACCAGCTTGCCGATGCTCACCACGCCATGAGTGATGAAGACATGGGAGCGCTGCACTTCGGCGCGTACTACGCGCTACTCATGCGACAACCGAGCGACAGACCGTTGCCCAGGCCGTGGGTCGCGCCCGTTGCAGGCAGAGCCACGGGGCTCGGTGGAACGATCTTCTGTCCACCCGCAATGTTCAGCCGTAACTAGGGTTGCCTTACCAGTGGTGACGCAAGGAGGCTCAGATGTTCCGCTTGGGCAGGAGTGCACTGCTTGGCGCGGCGTTGCTAGCGGCAGCGCCCGCGTCGGGACGGGAAGCCTGTCAGGAACGGACGCTGAGTCTCCGCTATTCACCGCAAGCTGGCCACTACTGGTGCTGGGCGGCGAGTGGGCAGATGGTGATGGAGCTGCTTGGTGTGGAGCAGAAAGACGCCTGCCAGTGTCGGCAGGCGGAACAGGTGCTCGGCGTGGCGGGGTGCTGCGCCACGCCGGGCTCCTGCGTACCGGCGGGCGATGTGCCGGCTCGTTGCGACGAGCCGCGCTGGCCGGCGTTCGTGGAGAGGCCGGACCGCTACGGGTTCGACTACAAGACGACTTGTGACGGGCTGCCGAACCGGCAGGACGACGATGCGTGTGGCGCGAGGCCGCTCGGCTGGCTGGCGCTCTCGGCCGAGCTTTGTGCTGGCCGGCCGGTGCTGGCCGCCTTCCGCTCCCCGGGAGCCACCCGCGGCCACATGGTCGTGGTGAAGGGCTTCTCGATCCACGGCGCGAGACGCGTGCTGGTCGTAGACCCGAAGCGGCTCTGCCCGCCAGGGCGCGATTGCGAGGGCGAGCTGGACGAGGGCTTCTGGATTCCGTACGACGAGTACGCCGCCGGCTGGGGCGGCTCCCTCCACTGGGTCGATTTCTACGGGATCCGACGAAGGTAGCTTCGCCAGAGGCGGGAAAAGTCGCGGCCAAGTCCGTCTAGATGGGCGCAGTCCCGCTCGATGGCGGACGCATGCAGACGGGCTGCTTACGGGTACTGTGAAAGCCACAGGACGCGTCCGTCTACGTGTTCGGCTGAGTGTGTACCGGCAGCCATGGAGGTGAGAGTGCGCAAGCAGTGGCTTGGATGTCTCGTCGGCGGGATCGTGCTGTTCGCGTCGCCCACGGCCTGGGCCGGTCATCCCCAGGCGCGGCAGGGATTCTGGATCGGCTTGGGCGGTGGGTACGGATCCGCAGGCGTCAGCTGTGACGGCTGCGACGGCGCTCGCGAGGGTGCGTTCGCAGGGTCCTTCAAGCTCGGCGGGACGCTGAGCGACAAGGTCCTGCTGGGCGTCGAGTCGAACGGCTGGATCAAGGAGCAGGAGGGCATCACGCTCACGCTCGGCAGCTTCACGGGCACCGTGACCTTCTATCCGCAGGCGTCCTCGGGGTTCTTCCTGAAGGGCGGCGTCGGACTCTCGTACATCTCTACGGACTTCAGCGAGGGGTCGTTCTCCGTGAGCGTCAGCAAGACCGGGTGGGGAGTGCTCGCGGGCGCAGGCTACGACCTGCGCGTCGGCCGCAACATCTCGCTCACGCCTGCGGTCAACTACTACTACGGGAAGCCCGGGGACCTCGACTTCGAAGGAGAGACGGTCCTTGGCGGCTGGAGCCAGGACGTCGTCTCGTTCGAGATCGGGATCACGTTCCACTGAGGAAGCCGATGCGACACGGGTCCGCGCTGGTCGGCCTCGCTCTGGCTCTCGCGAGCCTGGGGCCGGCCAGCGCTGGCTTCGCTCGCGCGGCTTTCGGACTTCGCGAGCCCCGACGCGATCGTGTTCGAAGCTGGACGCTGAGCCTGATTCGCTCCCGGTGGTCTAGACCGTCACCGGTCTGCGTGGCCGTCCCGGGAAGGTGCGGGGTGCGCTCTTCGTGCCCGCGGGGACCTTCGGCGTGGGCGGCGGAACGAGAGCCAGGGCGAGCACTTCCTCGACGTCCTCGACCAGGTGGAACGCCAAACCGCGGCGCAGCAGC
>CAYWOO010000244.1:0-49896 GCA_964458665.1 uncultured Dehalococcoidia bacterium | reverse complement strand
GGCGCGCTGCCGGGCCGGATCGTCCACGGCATGCGCCAGGCCACCACCGTCAACCCCGTCTTCATGCTCGATGAAGTCGACAAGGTGGGCGCGGACTTCCGCGGCGACCCATCATCGGCGCTGCTGGAAGTGCTGGATCCGGAACAGAACCACGCGTTCTCCGACCACTACCTCGATGTCGACTACGACCTCTCGAAGGTGATGTTCATCACGACGGCCAACATCTTGGACCCGATCATTCCCGCGCTGCGCGACCGCATGGAAGTAATCGAGCTGCCCGGCTACATCGAGGACGAGAAGCTGCACATCGCGCAGCAGTTCCTGGTGCCGAAGCAACTCGAGGAGCACGGGCTCTCGCGGCTGCAGCTCACCTTCACGACGAGCGCGCTGAAAAAGATCATCCGCGAGTACACGCGAGAGGCCGGCGTGCGCAACCTGGAGCGCGAGATCGGTGGCATCTGCCGCAAGGTGGCGCGCCGTTTCGCCGAGAACCCGACGACGAAAGTCAGTGTCAGCGCGCCAACGCTCGAAGCATTGCTCGGCCCGCAGAAGTACTTCTGGGGCTCGGCCGAGGAGAAGGATCAGGTCGGCGTGGCGACGGGCGTCGCGCGCACCGAGATGGGCGGCGACGTGCTCGGCGTTGAAGTGACGCTGATGCCCGGTAAGGGCGCGCTCACGCTGACGGGTCAACTCGGCGAGGTGATGCGCGAATCGGCGCAGGCCGCGCTCTCGTACGCGCGATCACGTTCGCACGAACTGCACATCCCGCCTGAAGTGTTCGAGAAGAACGACATCCACGTGCATGTGCCGGCGGGCGCCGTGCCGAAGGAAGGACCGTCGGCCGGCATCACGATCGCCACGGCGATGATCTCGGCGCTGACGCGCCGTCCGATCAGCCGCCACGTCGCGATGACCGGCGAGATCACGCTGCGCGGGCGCGTGCTGCCCGTCGGTGGGCTGAAGGAGAAGATCCTCGCGGCGCACCGCGCCGGCATCAAGACGTTCGTGCTGCCGAAGCGGAACGAGAAGGATCTGCTGGACGTGCCGCCGGCGGTGCTCCGCGAACTGCGCTTCGTCTTCGCGGGAGACATGGCGGAGGTGCTGCGCGTGGCCCTAGACCCCATACAGGCTGGTGAAGCATGACGTGGATCGATGCGGCGATGATCGCTATCTTCCTGTTCTTCATCGTGACGGCGTTCTCTGCCGGGCTTGTCCGCGAAGTGATCAGCACGGGTGCGACGATCGGCGGCATGTTGCTGGCCGGGCTCTTCTATCAGGACATCGCGGACACGCTGCTCAGCAGCATCGACAACCAAACGACAGCCGCCGTCGTGGGGTTCCTGATCATCTTCATCGGAGTCAGCGCCGCCGGTCAGTTGGTGGCGATGGTCGTGCACCCGGCGATCACCGTGCTCGCTCTGGGCATGATGGATCAGTTCCTCGGCGCCGCATTCGGCGCCGCGAAGGCGTTCGTGATCGTCGAGGTGCTGCTCGTCCTGTTCGTGACGTATCCACGCTACCACCTCGATCAGCGCATCGACGACTCGGCCTTCGCGCCCAAGATGCTGCAGCTATCGCAGCCCATCGTCAAGGTGCTGCCGCAGATCTTCGAGAAGAAGGTCGACGCGTTTAAGTAGGGGCGTGCGTCGCTCGGTTCTTCAGTCTTTCAGTCAGGTTGCACATCGCGGGCGCAGCGACGAACGGTTTGCGCGTCGATGGCGCGGCTGGGTGGAGCGCACGGGCACCTCACCTCCGGCCTTGGGCCACCTCCTCTCCACGACGTGGAGAGGAGCCCGGTCGGGGGTGTTGGTTTGGAGTTCGTGGCACAGTGCCGGCCGCGTGCTTGCGCCGAACGGGGCGCACAGCCGTGCGCCCGTACGATGTCGACAACGCCAAGCCTACGCTATTCCCACGTGACATCGCCGTGCAGGTCCGCCGCGTGCGGCTTCGATGCGAAGACGGCGTGTTCGCGCTTGGATGCGGCGATGGTGGTGTTGTCGCCGTGGCCGGGGTAGACGGCTGTCGATTCATCGAGCGGCAGCAGCTTCTTCTCGATCGATGCGACCATCTCCAGCAGGTCGGCTGGTTTGTCGGAGCGGCCCGGACCGCCGGGGAAGAGCGTGTCGCCCGACATCAGCACGGGACCGTCCGCGGTCTCGACGAGCAGGCAGATGCTGCCGGGGGTGTGGCCGGGCGTGTGGATGATCTTCACGCGCGAGTCGCCGAGCGGGATCTCGTCGCCATCGCCCAGCGTGTCGAAGACCTTGTCCTTGTGTGGCGCACGGTCGGCGTCGTGGCAGAACACGGGCGCACCGAGCTTCTTCTTGACGAGGTCGATGTTCGCCCAGTGGTCGCCGTGACGATGCGTCACGATGATCATCTGCACGTCGGTGCCCTTCGCTGCCTCGATGGCGCGTTCACTCTCCATCGGCGCGTCGACGAAGATAGACTGCTTCGTCCTGGGATCGACGATGACGTATGCGTTGTTCGCGTACGGCCCGAGCGGCCCGATCTTGATCACGTTTGCTGGCATTGCATCACCTCCGAGGGGGTCCGTGGTTCTGTCCACAGATTTCACAGATTCTCACAGATTGTTGAAACTAGAGAACGGGGCGTTCGTCGTTCTTGCATCGTAGCGTGGACTTCAGTCCGCGCGGGGCTCTACGGCAGCGTACGGGCACTATTTCGGCAACGCGATGCGTTTGCCGCTCAGTTCGACGAGGCCGTGAGATTCGAGCGCGCTCAGGAGAGCTTTGATTTCGTCGGGTGGAGGCGGGTCTCCTTCGCGGGAGAGGGTTGCCCGAAGTCTCGCGAGGGTGATCGATTCGCCCGCTGGGAGCGCGCGCAGCGCGGCGACCATGCGGCCGCGCCACCAACGCGCCGAGCCCTCGAACTTTGGTTGCGGCTTGCGGGCAGGCGGCTTCGCTACATATGTGGCGCGCTCGTCGGCGACGCGGAGCAGGGGAGCGGGAGGATGCGCGCCTTGGGCTTCCGGTTGCTCACGCGGCGATGCGCACCAGCGCGATACGACGCACTCGCCGCACTTAGGGCGGACGCCGCAGACGCGTGCGCCATAGTCCATCAGCGCCTGGTTCCAGCGCGCGGGTTCGCGTATGGCGAGCGCTGCGTCGGCGAGCGACTGCAGCCGCTTGCCGTCGATGCTCTCGTCGCCGGAAAGCCGCCCGAGCACGCGCCGCACGTTCGTATCGACGCACGCTGCCGGCTCGCCGAATGCGAACGACGCGATGATCGCTGCCGTGAACGGGCCGATGCCGTCGATGAGCGCCAGCGAAACCGCGTCCCGCGGCCATCCGCCAGCTACGATCGTTCGCGCGGCGCGATGCAGCCGGATCGCGCGCTGGTTGTAGCCCATGCCGGCCCAGACGCGGATCACGTCGCTAGCCGTTGCTGCCGCCAGCGACTCTACGGTGGGGAACGCCGCGACGAATCGCTCGTACGAGGGCATGACGCGGCTCATCTGCGTCTGCTGCGCCATCACCGCCGCGACCAGCACCTCGTAGGGGTCGCCGGACTCACGCCACGGCGCCTGCATGCCGCGGGCGTGGTGCCATTTGAGCAGCGCCCGCTGCACATGGGGAAGGCCGGCGATGCTCGGTGCGGTCATGGAGCGAGTATACGCCGGGTTGGGTTCACCACAGAGGCACAGAGGCGCAGAGGTTCTATTGGGGAGGAAGGGGCTTGTGCGCCCGTTCTCCGAACCTTTCGAGTATACGCCGGGTTGGGTTCATCACAGAGGCACGGAGGCGCAGAGGTTTTGTTGGGGAGGAATGGGCTTGGGCGCCCGTTCTCCGAACCTTTCGAGCATACGCCGGGTTGGGTTCACCACAGAGGCACAGAGGCGCAGAGGTTTTGTTGGGGAGGAATGGGCTTGTGCGCCCGTTCCTCGAACCTTTCGTGCTCGTCGTGGATCATCTCGCCCCTACGCTGCTTGCGGCGATGTGCAGAAAGCGCAGCGCTTCGCCTGGATCGGGATCTCGCTGATGCACTCCGCGCACTTCTTCAGCGTCGGATCCACAGGCGGCTCCTTTTTCGCGCGCGCCATCAGCGCGTTGACGGGCGTGATGACGAAGAAGAAGATCATCGCGGCGATGATCACGAACGAGATGACGTGGTTGATGAACGATCCGTACATGAACCGGCTGCTGTTGATGGTGAAGTGCAGCGATGAGAAGTCCGACTCGCCGCCGAAGGCGCCGATCAGCGGCGTCACCAGGTCCGTAACGAACGAGTTGACGATTGACGTGAACGCTGCGCCGATGACGACGGCGACCGCGAGGTCGATGATGTTGCCGCGTAGGAGAAAAGCCTTGAAATCGTTGACCATGCCCATGACGTGCGCCTTTCTGCTGTAGCTCCGCTGACGATGGGGCAAGCATCGGGCGTCTGTGCCGGCGTTGTAAACCTTCCCGGGCGGCTTTGGCCGCGCATGTCAAGCGTTGAACGCCGATTACGGAGCGCGGGTCTAAGCCGCGGCGCTCGAAACGGGCGCTTCTTCGCCCGGCGCCGGTGCATCCAGTCGGAAGGGTGGGCGTCCCCGAAAGAGGTTAGTTCCGCGCATGCCTGCTCGACGCACGCCCGCTCGTACCCTACGATCTCCCCGCTGACGCAGCGCCGAGGGCCGACCCGGCGACTGACATCCGTAGCATGCGCAACAGGCGGCGCGGGTGTCGAGACGCGGCGATCCGGAGTTCCCATGCAAGAGATCACGCCGCACGTCACCAGCCTCCACGTGGAGCTGAAGTGGTTCCCGCAGCCGTACCCGCCCAACGTCTTCCTGATCAAGGAAGGCGGCGTTGGCGCGCTGATCGATAGCGGGTTCAGCGACGACGAGTCGTACAACACGCGCATCAAGTTCCTGGAAGCGCACAGCGATGCAAAGATCAAGTACATCGTGCTGACGCACCACCACTACGACCACGCCAGCGGCGCGCACCGCCTGCGGGAGGCCACGGGCGCGCAGATCGTCGTGCATCGCGACGAAGTGTCGTGGCTGCTGAACCCCGACAATGAGACGGGCGACATGGAGATCCCGGAGGACCAGAAGGAAGCCCGCGAGCAGGCCAAGAAGTGGCGGCTGGAGGCTGCGAAGGCGACGCCGGATGTCCTTGTCGATGACGGGCACGTGTTGGAGATCGGCGCGCTGCACCTGAAGCTCGTGCACACGCCGGGCCACACCGCCGGTCACCTCTGCATGCTGATTCCGGAAGAGAAGCTGCTGTTCGCGGGCGACAACGTTCTCGGTGTCGGCACGGCCGCGATCGCGCCGCCGCCGAACGGCGATATGGGCCAATACGTCGCGTCGCTGAAGAAGATGCAGGCGCTCGAGGCGGAGCTGCTGGCACCAGGGCATGGACCGGTGGTGAAGGAGCCGAATCGCAAGATCCAGGAGCTGATCGATCACCGCCAGCAGCGCGAGGACCAGATTCTCCGCTTTCTCGCCGATGGTCGCGACAACGTGAAGTCGCTGGTCAAGGCGATCTATCCCGAGCTGGACAAGCGGCTGCTGATGATGGCGACGGGGCAGGTGCTGTCGCACCTGCACAAGCTGCAATCGGATGGCAAGCTCAAGCTCGACGGCAAGGGCGTGGACACGAAGATTGCCATGCCGTAGTTATGCACCGCAAAGCCGCAAAGGGCGCAAAGGGATCTTGAGAGGGTTCATCACAGGGACCACAGAGATCACGGCGGGCAGGGCGGTTTTGTTGGGAGGCGTTGAAGCGATCGATCTGCACGCGATCGTTGTGCTGGGACGCAGTGTCTACCGCGTCCGTCCGGCTTTGCCGGACGCACAGCCGGGGACGGCTATGCCACCACGCTGAGCGCACTAACGAGGGAGAACGGGGCGCACAGCCGTGCGCCCCTACGCGACATTCACACTAGAATCCGGCGAGGAGCGACTGCAGGCGGACGCGGTCTTCGGCGAGGAATGCCTGCGTTTCGTTGATCTCGCCGTCCTCGCTCACGTCGCCGCTCCGTTTCTGCTCGCTCCGGCAGCGCCCGCGCGCGGCCACACACGACGATACGGCGCACGGCGGTACGTCATCTATCCGGATCTTGCGTGCAATGTTGAAGGGACCTCACCCTCGCCACGGTGTAGGCCCTGCAGTGCGCGATGCGTCGTGTACTGCAGACGACGTGGTGACCTCACCCCGACCCTCTCCGCCCGGCGGAGAGGGAGGACGGGCGTTGTGGGATCAGCTCTTCATTCGTGGGGCCCGCGTGCGCAGGGTGTGCACGCCGTCGTCGCTGTGCAGCACCGGCACCGACTGGAAGATGTCGACCTGCGCGGCGTACGCGAGATCGTCGTCGAAGGCGAGCGCGTGGAGCAGGCGGCCGTGCTTGGATTGACGGAAGAGTCGCATCGCATCGCCGCGATACCAGCGCCAGAGGTGGAGCGCCGCCCACGAGGAGTCGGTCATCGCCAGCGCGGCGTCGGTCTCCATCGCCACCTCAACGAGGGCGCCGGCGGCGGCCGTGTCTTCGAGGCTGAACGCCGTTCCGCGCTCGACGCCCGCGCAGACGACCGCGATATCGAGCTTCCGTCGCCCTGCTTCGGCGACGAGGCGCTCGGCGGCGGCGCGTCGGTTGACGAGTGCGGCCGCGATGACGATCGGCGCTTCTGATGAAGCAGCGAGCGCCCGCGTGCCGTTCGTTGTGAAGAGCACGGCCGACTTGCCTTTGAACGACAGTGCGGAGAACTCTGCCGGCGAGTTGCCGTAGTCGAAGCCGGCGGGCGGGCGCGCCCTCACCTCGCCGCAGAGCAGCGAGAAGTTGTTGAGCGCGAGCTTGCGAGCCTGCTGGATGTTGTCGCTGATGATCGCCCGGAGGAGGCCGTTCTCCAGCATCGTCACGAGCGACGTCGTGGCGCGTAGCACGTCGACGACGGCAACAGCATGCTGCCGTGGCTCCCGCAGGAGCTTCGGCGTGAGCGCAACGCTAATCCTCATCCATTCGAGCGTACTCGCGTGTAGCGGCGAAGGCGATAGCCCTACGTCAAGGCGCGGCAAGCTGTCAGGCGCGGCGTGTCTAGTTGGGCAAGTCAGTCCGGTCCGTCATGAAGCACCTCTCAGCAAGACAAACGCCCGTGCCACCGTGCCTCCGAGCCCTCTTCGGTGAAATCCGCGCAATCCGTGGTTCGCGAAGCCGATGTAACCTTTTCGTACGGGCGCGCGTCTAACTCAGTGAAAAGGGGAACGGGCGTGGATGACCGGATGCCGGACACACCGCTCGCACTGCTCGAACGCGCTCGGGCGGGCGACAAGGACGCCTTCGGCGCGCTTGCCGAGGAGCACCGCCAGGCACTCCAGCGCCTCTGCTACAAGATGACGGGTTCGCACGAAGAGGCCGAAGACCTCGTCCAGGAGACGCTGCTCAAGGCCTACACGCACATCGCCAACTTCGAGCTGCGCGCGTCGCTCTCGACGTGGCTGTTCCGCATCGCTACGAACACCTGCCTCGACAGCCAGCGCGGCAAGAAGCCGTGGGACTTGGACAAGCGCTGGCAGTGGTTCCGCGAGAACGGCGAGCTGGTGCAGCAGATGGAGCAGAATCTCTATCTGTCGCCGGAGCGCGCCGCGGAGGTGAAAGAAGTCGCCGCCACCTGCGTCAACTGCATCACGATGTCGCTGCCAGAAAAGCAGCGCGCGGCGATCGTCATGTGCGACCAGATGGGCATGTCGCGCGAAGAAGCGGCGAACTCGATCGGGGCGTCGGTGGCGTCGCTGAAGACGGAGCTGCATCGCGCACGCAAGAAGATGACGGACGTGTACGAGACGCGATGCGCGTTGGTGCACGACGAGAACGAGTGCGACGGCTGCATTGTCGCCGCACGCATTCAGCACAAGAAGGCACCGACCGTAGAGGCACGGCGCGCCGTTCCCGCCTCCGTAGCAGATGCGTCTATTGCAGATCGAACGGATGCGCGCGCAGAGGGCACGCCACCGCGTGCCCCTACGGCGGGGGGTCTGACTTGCGATCAGCTCGACGAACTGCTGTCGGATCTTCTTGCGGATGAACTGCCGCACACGGTGCGCGGTGGCGTCGAGGCGCATCTGGCGACGTGCGGGGTGTGCGCGGCGTCCTACAAGGCGATGAAGCGCACGGTGCGCTTCGTGCAGGCGCACGCCAACACGCCGCTGGAACCCGGGACGCCGGGCGGACAGTACCAGAATTTCACGCGCGCGATGATGGACGACGAGTACGATCGGGAGCCGATCGACGTGATCGCCGAAGTGGTCTTCGGCAAGAAAGGACGTGCAGGATGAAGAGCGACGTTGTGATCATCGGCGGCGGTTTGGCCGGCCTCAGCACGGGAGCGTTGCTGGCGAAGCAGGGGAAGCGCGTGGTGGTCGTCGAGAAGGGCAACCAGGCGGGTGGGCGCGCCTACACGTATGAGGAGAAGGGCTTCACGTTCAACTACGGCCCGCACGCGATGTACACGCCGGAGTCTGGCTTGCTCGCCGACGTGATGGCGCGCCTGGGCCGGCCTGTGCCGAAGTGTGAGTACGTCGACAACATGTGCGCGTATTGGGCCGACGGCGACCGCCTCGCCGTGATGGGCGCCAAGCCGCACCAGTTGCTGACGACGAAGCTCTTCTCGCTGGGCGAGCGCCTGCAACTCGTCAAGCTGATGCTCGCGCTGAAGTCGGCGAAGCCGGAATCGATCGTGGCTGGCACGACCTGGCGCAAGTGGGTGGAAGATCACACCGGCGACGCCGCCGTCCGACGTTTCGCCATGGCGCTCGGGACGGTTAACACGTACACGCGCCCGGCTGGTGAACTGGACGCCGCCTGGCTGATCTCGCACTTCCAGCGCGTTTTGTTCGCGAAGGACTACGTCGGCTACATGTCCGGCGGCTGGCGCTCGATGTACGAGGTCTTCATCGAGGAACTCGAGGCGAACGGTGGCAAACTGATCACTGGCACGCGGATCGATCGACTCGACGTGGTCGATGGCCGGATCGTGGCGGCTGTGACCGCGGACACGTGTTACGAGGCCGATGCGTTCGTCTGCACGCTGCCGCCGCAGGACGCACCCGCGCTGGCTCCGGATAGCTCGCCGCTGCGCGCAGAGATGCAGCAATGGGAGGGCCTGGTCGATGTCCACGCGCTCTGCATGGATCTGGGGTTCAATCGCAAGGTGCGCGAGAACCTGGCGCTGGTGTTCGACATCGAACGCGACCTCTACTACAGCGTCCACTCGTTCACGACACCGGACCTCGCGCCGGCGACCGGGCAGCTGTTGCACGCGATGGCGTACCTCTCGCCGGAGGAAGCGGCCGATGCGGCGCTGCTAGCGGGGCGGAAGGAAGAGCTGGCCACCGGCCTCGACCTGCATTTCCCCGGCTGGCGCGATGCGATCGCCGTCGAGCGCACGATGCCGACCGCGAAGGTCGTCGGCGCGCGCCAGACGCCGGCGAACCGGAAGAACATGGTGCCGCTGCGGGCCGCCTCGGTCGGGAACCTGTACTTCGCCGGCGACTCGCGCGATATTCCGTACGACCTGTCGCTGATCACCCTCGCCGCGGCGATGGAGGTTGCGGATGCCATCGTGGCGGCGGCGCAAGCGATGCCGGCCGCGGCTGTCGCTGGGGCTGCTGGGTAGCTGTCCTGGTGCGACTGAGGTCGCACCTGCCGGACGTAAAGCTTTGGCGCCGGCACGTGCCCCCTCTCCTCCGGCCTTCGGCCTCCTCCTCTCCCACGAGGGGAGAGGAGGAGCGTTCCGGCTTGATTCAGGACCAGAACCATCGTAATATGACGATGGTATGACGATAACCACACTCGATACCGATAGACTCGCGACGATGCTTCGGGCGCTCGGGCACCCCGTGCGGCTCGACCTCGTGCGGACGATGGCCGTGGCTGGCGATGCCAACTGCATGGATCTGACGCGCCACGTCGAGCTGGCGCAATCGACCGTTTCCGAGCATTTGCGGGTCCTCAAGGAGGCGGGGCTCATCCTGCGGTGCGGGCCAGGGCCGCGTTCAGGCTACTGCCTCAGCCGCGACGCGCTGCTGTGGCTGAAGCAGAACGTGATCGCGCTGTGAGTAACGCGGTCTCGCTGCCACGCCGCCTCGGCGCCGAGTTCGTCGGCACGTTCGCGCTCGTCTTCGCGGGGGCCGGCGCGATCGTCGTCGATGCGACACAACACGGCGCGATCACGCACGTGGGCGTCGCCGCGACGTTCGGACTCGTAATCATGGTGATGATCTACGCCGTCGGCCACATCTCCGGCGGCCACTTCAATCCGGGCGTGACACTGGCCTTCGCGGCGGCGCGACACTTTCCGTTGCGCGATGTCGCGCCGTATTGGGCGGCGCAGTTCGCCGCGGCGATCGGCGCCGCCGTGGTGCTGCGGCTGATGTTTGGCAACGTCATCGGTCTCGGCGCAACGCAGCCCGCCGGATCGATGATGCAGTCGTTCTGGCTCGAACTGATCCTCACCTTTGGGCTGATGTTCGTGATCATCGCCGTCGCCACGGACACACGTGCGGCCGGCCAGGCGGCGGCGATCGCGATCGGCGGCACGGTCGGACTGGAGGCGATGTTCGGCGGGCCGATATCCGGCGCGTCCATGAACACCGCTCGCTCGTTCGGCCCTGCGCTCGTGTCCGGCGAGTTGCAAGCGCTGTGGTTGTACGCCGTCGCGCCGCCGATCGGCGCGGTGCTCGGTGCGCTGACGTACCAGGCGATTCGAGGCGACGCATGAGCAAGATTCGCGTGCTCTTTCTCTGCACGGGCAACTCGGCTCGCAGCATCATCGGCGCCGCGCTGCTTCAGCAGATGGCGGGTGACGCATTCGAGGTGTTCAGCGCGGGCACGCGTCCCAAAGGCATCAACCCGTACACCGTGCGCGTCCTCGAACCGCTCGGTATCGACGTGTCAGCTCAGCGTTCGAAGGTCGTGAGCGAGTACGAGGATCAGAAGTTCAACTACGTCGTCACCGTGTGTGATGCGGCAGCGGAGGAGTGCCCGGTGTTCCCGGGAGCGCCGCAGCGCATCCACTGGAGCTTCGTCGACCCAGCGGCGGTTGAAGGGAGCGATGAGGAGAAACTCCGCGCGTTTCAGCGGACGGTACGCGAGATGAAGACGCGTCTGAACTCGTTCGTTGTCGTTGCGAGGCGCGCCGCCACCGAATCGAAATCGTGAAAGAGGACATGGCCATGATCAGTCGTCTGCACATCGGAGAAACCATTGAGCTGCTGGCGTGCGACATCGAGTCGCGACCGAAGGACGCGCCGCTGCCCGACGCGCTGAGGCCGCACCTTCGCAGTATGGAACGATCTGCTGCGGCCGTGACGTTCACGTTCGCGCCGGAGGCGGCGAATGGCGTGGCGGCGTTCGCGGCGGCGGAGAGCATCTGCTGCGCCGGCATCGGCTGGGCTGTGCAGCGCGATCCAGTGACGCTGACGATCACGGCGTCGCCCGCGCAGCTCGACGCAATTCAACAGATCTTCGAGCAGGCGTGACCGACGCGCTCACGCTGTACGGCGTGGTCGCCGTCGGCTCGATGCTCGTGTTCTATGCGCTGGAGGCGCGGGCGCGCGTCTTCGTGCTGGCGTTCGCGGCGGCCTGCCTGGCGTCGTCCGGCTACGGGTTCCTCCAGGGTGCGTGGCCGTTCGGCGTCGTTGAGCTGATCTGGTCGGGCGTGGCGGTGCTGCGATGGCGGGGCCGCGGGCGCTAGCCGCATCGGGTTCACCGCAGAGCCGCAGAGTCCTGTTCGGTTCGCCCACGGACTAACCGATCGGAACTCGGGCGGCGTCGCTGGATCGGGCCAGATCCGGGCGGGGGCCCTAGGTGCTTTGGGGTTCACGGCAGAGCCGCAGAGAGCGCGGAATCTTTTGGGTTCGCGACGGATTGAGTGATCGGAACTCGGGCGGCGTCGCTGGATCGGGCTAGATCCTTCGCTTCGCTCTGGATGACAGTTGTCGCTCTGGATGACAATTGTTGTCCGTTCACCAGACGTCGTTGATGCTGCGCCGATCCGCTTCTACATCCTCGAACCATGCCGCGAGCTGGGCGCCCATGCGACGCACGCGCTCCGGATCCGCCGCAGCGAGGTCATGCTCCTCCGACGGATCCGCATCGATGTCGAATAGTTGCCGTGCGGGCGGCGGGACCGCGACGCGGTCGGGCTCGGGATCGCGCGTGAGCGCCGTGTGCTGATCCGGCTGCATCTTTGACAGGATGTCGATCTGCAGATCTGCTGCCGTTGGGTGCAGCAGTTCATCGATGGCAGGCAGGACGAGTTTCCAGCGGCCGTCGCGCATGGCGGCGTTGCACTCTGCGACGGGCGTGTAACGATTCCACTGCCAGAACCGCTGCGGCGGCACCGAGCCGCGCTCGCCGCGCAACAGCGGCAGCACATCGATGCCGTCGAGCTTCACGTCGCGAGGCGCATCGACGCCCGCTGCCGCGAGCAGCGTCGGCAGCCAGTCGGTGAAGTGCACGAGATCGTGCAACTCGCGGCCGCCTGCGAACGCCGCCGGCCAGTGCGCGATCATCGGCACGCGGATGCCGCCTTCGTAGACCAGCAGCTTCGCGCCCGCGAAGCCGCAGTTGAAGCGCCGCGAATCCATCTCGCCCGCGCCGGTGAACTGCGGGCCGTTGTCGCTGGTGAAGAGTACGAGCGTGTTCTCGTCGAGGCCATGGCGCTCAAGAGCTTCGAGGACGCGCGCGACGCCGCGATCCATGCTGCGGATCATGCCATAGATGTGGCTCACGGCCGTCGTGAAGGCGCCTGTCTCGCGGAACGGCGCGAGGTCGTCTTCGAGTGCATGGAAGGGGAAGTGCGGCGCGCTGTACGCCAGCGTCAGGAAGAAGGGCTCGGCGCGATGCCGCTCGACGAACGCCACGGCCTCGTCGGTGAGCACGTCCGTCATGTAGCGGCCGTCGCTCTTCGTGATCGCGCCGTTGCGGTCGAGGCGGTAGTCGACGTACGGCGACCAGCCGCCGGAGAAGCCGGCGAACTCGTCGAAGCCGCGCCGGTTCGGGTGGTAGCGCGGATCGAGCGCGCCGTTGTGCCACTTGCCGACGAGGCCCGTCGCGTACGCCGCCGCGCCGAGGTGGTCAGCAATCGTCCGCTCGCGCAGCGCCAGCCGATCGAGCCCGCGCATCTCCAGCGTGTCGAGCGCGCCGGTGCGATGCGGATACCGCCCCGTCAGCAGCGACGCGCGCGCGGGCGCGCATACGGGCGATGCGGAGTAGTGCTGCGTCAGGCACACACCCTCTGCGGCCAGCGCATCGAGCGTGGGCGTCTGCGACAGCCCGCCGTTGAAGCAGCCAAAGTCGCCGTAGCCCATGTCGTCGGCGAGGATGAGGACGATGTTGGGTTTGGTGTTCAGTCTTTCGGTCTCTCAGTCGTTCGGTCTCTCGGTCTCTCGGTCAGCTAGTCTCTGGGAGCCTTCGCGTTGATGACGGAGTGCGGTGCCTGTTCGTGGCAGAGACCAACAGGCGAGGGCGCCTGTCCCACATCAGTGTGGCGTTCAACCGGCGAGGGCGGCCGGGCTCGCCTCGGATCCCGCTAGTACTTCAGCCAGGCTTTGCCGATGATCTCGCTGCGTGGGACAGTGCCGAAGGCGCGGGAGTCGCGGCTCTCTGCGGTGTTGTCACCCAGAACGTAGACGTGCGACGACCCCGGATCGATGGCGTCCGGGGCCGTTGCTATGCGTTTCAACAAGACGTGGCCGAGCCGCTCGGGGTCGTGCAGCACGACGACTTCGCCGGCGCGCGGATCGCGCCTGCGGTACGCCAGGCGGCTGACGAGCACGCGATCCCCGGAGCGAAACGCCGGCTCCATGCTCGTGCCGTCGACGACGTAGCGCGACAGCGGCGGCAAGCCGATCGTGCGCAACAGGCGCACGACCGCGGCGGCGACCACCACTGCGGAGATCGCTCGTCGCATCGTGCGCGCGTCGGTCACCATCGCAAGATCGTCCGTCTGCTACCTACGCCGGCACCACGAGCTCCCCGCCGGCGGCGCCCTGGTTCGAAGGGACGCGCTTCGTCTTCACGCCCTTCGTGTCCCAGAAGATCTCGGCGAGCTTCTGCGTCTGGGCGAGCAAGTCCTGCGCGAACTGCATGTTGATCTCCTGGCGCGTCTTGCCGGCGAGCTTAAGGATGCCCCAGACGATGTCGTGGAGGTCCGGGTACTTCTCCAGGTGCTCCTGCTTGAAGTAGTCGCCCCAGAAAATCCGCACTTCCTTCTTGACGACTTCGGAGTGCTCCTCCTTCACGTTGATGTAGCGGATGATCGAGTTGCCGGCCTTGTTGCGCGCTTCGACGGGGGCGTCGGCGGCGGGCCGCTCCAGCGCATCGATGAGCTGGTGCATGCGGACGACGGTGAGGGCGGCGATCTGCATGTGGTGCGGATCGTAGATGCCGCATGGGATGTCGCAGTGCGCCACGGCGACACCGGGCGCAGCGACCCGGTCGATGGTCCGCAGCCCGTGCGAGACGAGAGAGGTGAGAATATGCCGTGTCATGTTCGACTCCTTCTGTACGTGCGTGAATCGTCCGGTGTTGACAGTCTAGTCACGAGCGCCACGGCGGGGAATAGGCCATCGGTCGCCGTCCGATGGGAGTAGCGCTAGTGGGCCGCGGGGGCGCCCGACACGCATCACGTGGGCACGCCGCGATGCGCTCCGCCTCAAGACGGTCGGCGCGATCATCGTCCTGCCGACGGTACAACGACGGCGGTCGCGCCGACGATGGACATAACACCGTTGCGCGATCCTGAGCAAAAGCTGGTGCTTTGCCTGAATATTAGCCTTGACTATAGATATGGCTTAGCCTAGGCTAAGAACACTTCGGCGATAGCGAAGCGAATGTCAGGGAATCGCGGCATGCTCTTTTCACTCCTCGTCACCCTCCGTGAAGGCATTGAAATCGCGCTGGTCGTGACGATTCTGCTGGGCTACCTCCGCAAGATCGAGCAGAAGCGGCACTTCCGAGAGATCTGGATCGGGGTCGCCGCAGCGGTCGCGCTCTCGCTGGCTTTCGGCGCCGCGCTGGAGGTCACGTCACGCGAACTCAGCGGCCGCGTCCTGGAGGCCTTCGAGGGCTTCACGATGCTCTTCGCGGTGGTCGTCCTCACCTGGATGGTGTTCTGGATGAAGCGCCAGTCGGCGGGAATTTCTTACGCTCTGCGGCACCAGATCGACAACGCGCTCTCCGGCGGTTCGGTGTTCGCCCTCGCGCTGCTCGCCTTCTCTGCTGTTGCGCGCGAAGGGTTTGAGACGACGCTCTTCTTGTTCGCCGGCTCGACGAGCGCGTCCGGGACGCAGTTCGTCCTGGGCGGCATCATCGGGTTCGCGTTGGCTGGCGGCGCGGGGGTCGTCCTCTACTACGGCGCCGCAAAGCTGCCGCTCAAGCAGTTCTTCCTGGCGTCGGGCATCGTCGTCATCGTACTCGCGGCGGGACTCCTGTCGAACGGCTTGAATGAGCTGCATGAGGCCGCGATCATCACGGACCTCGGCTCGCGTCCATGGGACTTCGAGAGCTCGCTCTCTATGACGTCGACACTCGGAAGGTTCTTGCACACGGTGCTGGGTTACGACGCCGGTCCGGCGATGGCGCAGATCGTCTTGTACTGGGGATACATCGCCGTCGTTCTGGGAGCGTACGTGCTGCTGCCATCGGGCAAACCACCGCAGCAGAAGCGTGTGGAACTATCAGCCACCTCGCCTCCCGAACGGGTGCGCGAGCTTACCGCCAACACCTGATCTCACGGAAGGAAGTTTGTCATGAAGAACGTAAGCGGCCTCTTGATGGCCGCGGCAGGAATCCTTGTCTTCGGCGCGGCCTGTTCCAGCAGCGGTTCGGGCGGGCGCAAGGTCGAAATTACACAGAAGGACGACGGCTGTGCGCCGACATCCGTCGCTGTCACGGCCGGTGAGAAGCTGAATCTTCTCCTGAAGAACGAGAGCGGCAGTGACTCCTACGAGGCCGAAGGCATCGACGGCACGAAGCTCGAGGAGGTTGTCGTGCGCAAGGGGAAGACACTGAGCGTCGGGTACACCGTTCCCTCAGGCGCCGGCACGCACAAGATTAAGTGCTACGTGCCCGCCGGGGCGTCCACCATCATCGAGCTTGTTGCGACGGGCGGCGCCGCCGCTGCGTCACCAGCCGCTGCTGCCACAACGGCGAGCACCGTCTCCAGCAGCGCCGCAGGGACTACGGTGGCCGTGACGCTGGTGGAGTACGGCATTACGGCAGACAAGCCTTCGGTCTCCGCCGGCAAGATCCGCTTCATCGCGACCAACACCAGTGCGAGCCAGGTGCATGAGCTGGCGGTGCTGAAGACAAAGCCGGATGGCACCTTCGACAACATGGGCGAGATCGAGGACATCGAAGCAGGCAAGGGTGGTTCCGTTGACCTCGACCTTGAGCCCGGCGCATATCAGCTCGCCTGCCTGATCGCCGTTGGCGAAGCGGGGAGCACTGTTGACCACTACCAGCAGGGGATGCACACAGACTTCACGGTGAAGTAAGGTCAAGCGCTAGCTACGCGACTTCTTGCTTTTGCTGCGGGCCGGCTCGGCATCCGAGCCGGCTCGCGTCAGCTGCATGCCCGGGGGCAGATCCTGTCCCGGGATGCGGCCCGACAGCGCGAACAGCGCATTCGCGATCTCTGCGATGCTGTATGTGCCGTGGGTGCGGTGCGCCATCAGCGCCTCCACATCGACCGTATACACGTTCCGGCGGCCGTCCCGCCGCCGCGCAACGATGTCATCTTCCTCGAGCGCACGCAGGAGCGAGAGGGCGGCACGCTCCGTGATGCCGACGTTGTCGGCGATGTCGCGCAGCGTCGACCGTGGGTGCTCGATGACGTGAATCAGCACCAACGCATGGTTTGTCAGCAGTCCCCATTTCGCGGCCATCGAACGGACCTTCCTTGACACAGAAATAATGTGTGCGGGGTTATTGACAAGACCGGATAACAGAAGTAAGATACCAGTAATTCATTTCCGGCAATTCAGGTGTAGCGTCCTGTTTCCGGCTTCTGGCATCCGGTATTCAGATTCCTAGTTAGCCCGAATATCGGCCCAATGTCAAGCCCGAATTGCGCGAAATGATCCGGCTGAGTGTGCGTGCCGAAGCGTCAGCGGGGGAGACCGAGGCGGCGGCGTCCGCCGACGCAGGGTCGGCGCTCCAAGACGGGGCCAGGGAAGGCTGGGCAGGATGCTAATTTTGGTGCGAAAGGTCCAACAGGGAATTGCGATTGAGGGCGGCATCTCGATTCAGGTGCTGAGCATCGCCCGGGACCGGGTGAAGCTGGGGATCGTCGCGCCCGCTGATGTGAAGGTGATGCGGCAAGAGCTGCTTAGCGATGCGGACCCACCGGCAGTGCTGATAGGCGGCGATGCGCCACCGAACAGCAACGGGCATCACGGATAGCAGCTCACCTTGCGCGTCACCGGATCGCGCAGCGTCCCGGCCGAAGGCGGCCATGCCGCCGCAAGGCGACATCCTTAGGCCGGCACGCTGCGTTTCGGGGCTGAGGCGCGCGCCGACAGACACAATCCGGGATCGCAGCCACCTCGATCCCGAATAGTGCACGGGCTTCGACGAGAGTCGAGGCCCGTTTCTTCTTGCTCAGTGCTCCGTGGCGCACGCGCTCGGAATCCGTCGGATCAGAGATCGTCCTGCGTCGGTCCGGCCTTGCCGGACACACAGCCGGGGCGGCTATGCTCCACGCTTCGCGTCGGTGCTAACGAGCTGTTGTCGGCGCACGGCGCGGGCTGAATGCCCGCGCTCCGAGATCGAGATCAGGGTGTTGAGACGGCCGCCGTTGCGAGATGCTCCACGCTTCGCGTTGGCGCTGCGGGCGATCGTTGTCGCCGCACGGCGCGGGCTGAATGCCCGCGCTCCGAGATCGAGATAAGGGTGTTGAGACGGCCGCCGCTGCGGCTATGCTCGACGCTTCGCGTTGGCGTTGCGGGCGATCATTGTCGCTGCACGGCGCGGGCTGAATGCCCGCGCTCCGGAAGTCGACTACGGCGCTACGCCCGGACCACAGATGTCGCGCGAAACTCATCTGCCAGCGCGGTGGGCGTGCGCAAGACGCACGTGAACATCGGCGTGTCGCGCAGGGTGTACGAGCTGGCTTCCGTGTAGCGGAGGTCGTGTACCAGATCGAGGAACTGCGCGGGGTCGTCGCCCTCGAACGCTACGATGAACTCCTGGTCGTCGATGCCGTAGCTGTATGAAGTGTTGATGCGGATCGTCGGGTACTTCTGCCCGACTCCGATGTGGCCGCGCATGATCCGCCCGCGCTCTTCGGGCGCCAGCGCGTACCAGGCCCGCGTCTTCACCATCGGATAGACGAACACGTACGGAGCGCCGTCCGGATACGCCCGCAGCGCTTCGCGTTCCGCATCCGCCGCGCCGCGCGCGTACGGCGACGGCTTCGTCATCGAGATGAAGTTGTAGGCCAGGACGATGTGGCGGCCGGCGGCCGTCGCACGGATGCGATGCTCGAACGCCTGCAGCGGGGCCGTGCCTTCCGTCGTCTTCAGCCACACGGCGAAGTCCACATCGGCGCGCAGGCCGGCGAGGCTGTAGCAGAGCTGCCATGGCGCGATAGGCGCCGCAAGTACCCGCGCCAGCTCGTCGAGCGCACGATCCCGGGACGCCTCGTCCAGCGCGCGCCAGCTCGCGGCGAAGCGGTAGAACGCGAAGCGGAAGTACTCGCGCGGCTCTGGCGATTCAGACGGCATCGGCGATCTGTTCTTCTGCATCGACGTGATGGACGTGCGCGCGCTCCCACGCCTCGAACTCGGGCGTGAAGTAGGCGAGGCGGATCTTCTTGTACTCGGTGGTGCTGTAGAGGATGTCGAACTCGTCCAGCGCGTGCTCCCGCGCCAACTGCGCGACGAAGGACTCGCACTCGCTCTTCTTGCGCGCGTGGATCATCGTGAACAGGTTGTACTTCCAATCGGCGTACACCGGCCGCTGGTAGCAGTGGCTGATCGACGTGTACCCGGCCATCGTTTGACCGAGGTCGGCGATATCGCCCTCCGCGACGTTCCATACCGCCATGCCGTTCGCGCCGAAGCCGGCTTTGCGATGGCGCAGGATCGCGGCGAAGCGGCGCAGATAGCCGCGGCGCTGTAAGTCCTCAAGCGCCTCGATCAATTCATCGACGCTCAGCCCGAGCGAGCGCGCCGGCTCGGCGAACGGATCCGCTTCGAGCGCGAGGTCGCCCTGCACCGCCCGCACGATCTCGATGTCGCGCGGCGTCAGCGTGTTCGATGCCGCCACCTCGCGCTGTTCGTGCGTGTACTGCGGCCTTGACTTGTGGTCCATCTCGCGCTGGCCCGTCATGTCCAGCGTGACGCCGATCTTGAACAGGCGGAGCGTCGGCAGCATGCGCGTCGAGACGGCGCCGGCATCGCGGTGCAGCGCATCGACGTGCGCCTGCAAGTCTGCGCCTGGCGGCACGGCGATGGTGAACCACATGTTGAACTCGTGCGTGCGGCGATAGTTGTGACTGACGCCGGGATGTGCGTTCACGACCTCGGCCGCAGCCGCTAGCCGCTCTTCCGGCACGCGCATGGCCACGAGCGACGTTGCGTAGCCAAGTGCCTTCGTATCGAAGATCGGGCTCACCTGCCGCAGCACGCCCGACTCGCGCATGGCAGTGAGGCGGGTGATCACTACTCCCTCGCCGGCGCCCACCCGTTCGGCGAGCGCCGCGAACGGATCGCGCACCAGCGGGAACTTGTCCTGCATCTCGTTCAGCAACCGCTGATCGAGCTCGTCCATCGTGATTCCGGCGGTCATCGTCATCGTGCGGCTCCCGTTGCCTGCGCGTCATGGGCGCGTGCGTTCTCGATATGCGGCTGGACGTCGAAGTTTGCGTTGTACAGGCGTTGCACGCGTGCCAGCTCGTCCGCTGTCAGGGGCGCGATGTCGCAGGCGCCGGCGAATTCCACGAGCTGCTCGCGGTTGTAGATGTTCGGCAGCGTCGTTGTCAGCGTCTCATCGGAGAGGATCCAGCGCAGCGCGATCTGGCCGAGCGTGGCGCCGGGTCGCGCGTCGAGGAGGAACTGTAGCTGCTCGACTTTCTGGAGCCCGTCGACCAGCCATGCGCGGGGGCGGTGCCGGCGGTGGTCGTTCTCCGCAAATACGGTATCGATGGTGTAGTGGCCCTCGAGCAGGCCGGAGCTGTGCGGCACTCGCGCGATGGCGCTCGATCCCGCGTCGCGGCATGCGGCGATCTGCGCTCGCCCTGGGTCCTGCTCGAGCATGTTGTAGATGATCTGCATCCCGTCGATGTGGCGCTCGTGCGCCGCCTTCACGCCCTCGGCCTCCCAGCCGATAGCCGGACCCAGCGCGACGCCATACGACGCGATCTTGCCCTCGCGGACCAGATCATCCAGGCAGGCGAACGTCTCGTCGCGTTCGATGGTGTCCATCTTGGGGTTGTGGAGCTGATAGAAGTCGATGCGGTCGCGGCGCAAGCGGCGCAGGCTCTCGTCGCAGGCGCGGCGGATGTGGGCGGGGCTGAAGTCCTGCGGAATTTCGCGCTGGCCGCGCCGCTCATCTCCGTGCGTGTAGAAGTCGTAGCCGACCTTCGTCGCGATGATGACGGCCGCGTCGTCGCCGAACGCCTCGCCGAGCTGCTCCTCGGAGCGGCCGTTGCCGTAGCTGTCGGAGGCGTCGAAGAAGTTGATGCCGAGATCGCGTGCCTCACGCAGCAGGGTTACCGCCTCGGCGTCCGTGTAATCGCCCCACCAGCCGGTGCTGAGCGTCCACAGCCCGAATCCCACGACCGATGGGCGCAGCGTAGTCTGCCCGAGCGCGCGATACTCCATCCTGCCTCCGGCGCTCAGCGTCGCGTGTAGCCGGGTCGCGGTCAACGGAGCAGATGCCAAGATGCGCGCGATTTGCGCGAATTGAGCACGATTGCGGACGCACTTCCGAAAACCTCTTGCATCGCGATCTCCGTACCGCCTGGCTGGCGATATCCGTATTCTCCGCGATACGATGCCGCTCTCGCGGTGCGAGACTTGTCGTGTAGAGGAATGACGTAGCTGCAGAAACGCAAGGAGTTACAGCATGTCGGACGTTGTCAAGATCGCGCAGCAGCTGGCAGACGAGTTCCGCGGCCGAGCCGCAGAGTACGACCGCACAGGCGAGTTTCCCGCCGCAAACTACGCGCGGATGAAGGAAGCCGGATACCTGAGCGCACCCGTCCCCGCCGAGGTCGGAGGCCTCGGCGCGGGCTTGCTCGAGATGTCCCGCGCACAGCAGGCGCTCGCCCGTGGCTGTGCCTCGACAGCGCTGGCGGTGAACATGCACCTCTTCCAGGTCGGCACGACGGCGGATGCATGGCGCAACAAGGCGCCCGTCGAGCCGCTGCTCAAGCGGATCGTTGAGGAGGGCATCGTCATCGCCTCGAATGGCGCGGAATCGATCGTGGCCGGGGAGTGGACGACCGCCACCACCGCCGAGAAACGCGATGGCGAATACGTCGTGAACGGCCGCAAGTTCTTCTGCTCGCAGGCGACCGGCATGGATATCCTCCGCTTTTTCGCGCGCGACACCGAGACGAACGAGCTGTTGATCATCGGCGCCAGCGCGAAGGCCCCCGGACTGAAGGTGGTGGAGACGTGGGACACGACCGGCATGCGCGCAACCGCCAGCCACGACGTCGTGTTCGAAGATCTGCATGTGCCCGAGACCGCCGTTGGCGCCCGGCTGCCCGCAGGCGCGCCGGCGCGGACGCCGGCGCTGGCAAACGTAGGACGCTGGTTCCTCTCGCTGGCCTCGGGCGTGTATCTGGGCATCGCGGAGGAGGCGCGTGGTGAGGCGTACCGCGCGATCGGCACTGGCATCAACAGCGGCAATCGCGACGAGGCGCTCACCGACATGCTGATCGGCCAGATGGAGGCGGAGTTCCTGACCGCGCGCTCGATCCGCGACCAATCCGTCGGCGAGCTCGACACGCCGCCGGCCGATCCGCAGGCGGGGCTTCAGCTCGCGATCCTCTGTAAGGAAACCGTGACCTCGCACGCGATCGCGGTGGTGGAGAAGGCCGTCGAGATCGCGGGTGGGCGCGCCTACTTCCGCAAATCGCCGCTAGAGCGGCTGGCGCGCGACGTTCGCGCTGCGCGATTCCACCCGCCATCATCCCCAATCTCGTTCCAGATGGCTGGCGAGCGGGCGCGGGAGCGAGCAACAGCCGGCGGGCTGTAGAGGATCACTGGCGACGCGAACCTGCAGGGGCGGACCCGTGTGTCCGCCCT
Source organism: uncultured Dehalococcoidia bacterium (assembly GCA_964458665.1). Lineage (GTDB taxonomy): Bacteria > Chloroflexota > Dehalococcoidia > DSTF01 > JACRBR01 > JANXYW01. Next base: position 27,622 of record CAYWOO010000244.1, on the reverse strand, counting down.
CGCCGTGGTCGTCTAACGCCCCTCGAACTGTGGCGCGCGCTTCTCGATGAACGCCTTCACGCCCTCTGTGAAGTCCTGCGTTCGGAAGAGCGGCAACAGCTGCAGGAAGACGTGGTGCACGTTGGCCTCGAACGTCTCGTCGAGTGACAGGCGCATCATGCGCTTCGTCGCCTGCACCGCGAGCGGCGCGTTGGCGCAGATCTCGGCGGCCAGCGCACGCGTCTCGGCCGTCAGATCGGCTGCGGGCACGACGCGGCTGACGAGACCCATCTCCTGCCCTTGCTGGGCCGTCAGCGTGCGTCCCGTGAACGCCAGCTCGCAGGCCTTCGACCAGCCGATGAGGCGCGGAAGCAGCCAGGTGCCGCCGCTCTCCGGCAGCACGCCGCGCTTCGTGAAGACCGCCGCGAGCTTCGCCGTGTCGGCGGCGATGACGATGTCGCACCCCAACGCGAGGTCGAGTCCGTAACCCGCCGCTGCTCCGTTCAGCGCACAGATCACCGGCTTGTCGGTCTGGTGCAGCACGATCGGCGGTGCGTTCGCGATATCAAACTTCGCCGTCATGCCGCCGACACCCGAGCCGTTGACGCTGTTGGGGTTCGACGCGTCGCCTTGCTCCTTGAGGTCGAGGCCGGCGCAGAAGCCTTTGCCCGCGCCGGTCAGGATGATTGCGCGCACATGGCGGTCGTGATCCGCGTCGCGGAACGCGTCGGAGAACGAGGCCAGCATGCCGCCACTGATGGCGTTCAGCCGATCGGGTCGATTGAGGGTGATCGTAGCGATGTTGTCGGAGACTTCGTAGAGAAGGTCGCGGTACGTCATGGGTGCTCCCTGGTGGTTCGTAGTGGGTGGTTCGTAGTTGGTAGTGTGCAACGCGCGGCAGCATTGCGCAATTTGCGGTGACGGGGGGCAGGGCTCTACGCGTGGCCGCCGTCTGAGGCAGTTACTCGTATCGCAGAGCGTCCGCAATGGGGATGCCGGACGCCTGGCGGGACGGGATGATCGTCATGAGCAGCGACGCGAGGAAGGCGAAGCCGCCGATGATGACGATCTCGATCCAGGGGATGTAAAAGCTCGTGATGCCCTGGTCGGAGAAGTCCTTGCTGCCAAGCAGTTGATACGCGAGCAGGAGGGCGAGCCCGATGCCGCTGAGGATGCCGAGGGCGGCAACGAACGCCGATTCGAACACGAAACTGATGGCGACGGCGTTGCGGGTGTAGCCGATGGCGCGGAGCATGCCGATCTGCTGACGGCGCTCGACGACGGTGCGGAAGGCGACGACGCCGACCGCGGCGATTCCGACGAAGAGACCGATGCCCATGAACCCCTGGATCAGATAGGCGAAGCCCTGGCTGGCGCGCTGGAAGTCGTCGACGATCTTGCGGAGCGAATCGGCCTGTACGCCGCGGTTCGAGAGCCCGCGCTCGATGGACTTCGCGGTGTCCACGGCGTTGGCGCCGGGGACGAGCTGCACGGCGTAGAGACTGGACTCGGGGCGTGCGTAGACGCTGTCGAACGTGGCGGGCGAGAGGTAGAGGCCGCCGAAGAGAGCGCTTGCCTTCGTGCCGATGACGCCGATCACCTGGATGTCTTTGATCTTGTCCGGCGCGGTGGCGTCGCGCACCTGGATGGTGACGGGGGCGAACGTCTTGTCGCCGAGCTTCACGCCGTTGAGCTGGAACGAGGAGCCATCGAAGTCATCGGAGCTCAGCGCGGAGTTGTCGATGATCGCGGCGTTCGGGTTGGTCTTCAGGGCGTTCCAGACCTCGGAATCGCTTCCGTAACCCTCGGCGCGCGCATCGAGCTTGACGCCGTTGTGTTCGATGAATCCGATGCTGGGGCCGACGACCGTGTACTCCGAGAACTCCAGCTCCTCGGAGCTGGCGCCGGGCGGCGGTTCGTTGCGGACTTCGGCGACGAGGCCGTTGGCGAGCCGCACTTCGTCCACTTCAGCCATCGCTGCTGCAGCCGCGGCCGACTCTCCGCCTTGCGCGGTGAGGGTCTGCCTGATGTCGCCGATGTGGTTGTTCGAGTTTTCGGAGATCACGATCTGGTAGCCGCCTAACGGCTCATCGCCCAGGAAGACGCGGTTGAAGTTGGAATTCATCGTCGACATCATGACGAGCGCGAACATCACCAACGAGATCATGGCTACGGTCATGCCCGTGCGGAACTTGTTGGCGAGGGGGTAGGCGACGGCGGTGCGGATGGACGGCACGAGGCTGGAGAAGAGTCCGCCGAAACGCGTGACGAGGCCGAGCATGAGGTCGGCGTTGTAGATGAGGAGGAAGGTCGACGAGAGGATCATCGTGACGCCGCTGAGGAAGAACATCTCGAAGTCGCCGTTGAGGTTTGGAAAGAGCTGGCCGCCCGCGAGCAAGAGCCACGCGACGAGTAGGACGAGGCCCGACGTGGTCGCGGCGAGGCGATTCGGCACACCGACCTGTATCCCGAGCAGCGCGAGCCCGGCGATTTCGAGGGAGAGGCCCGCACCCGCGGGAAACGCGAGGCTGGTCGCGAATCCGAGTATGAGGAGCGGGACACCCAGGAGCAGCGAAAGACCGCCGAGCTGGAAGATACGGAAGAAGCCGGTGAAGGCGATGACGATCGCGGCGATCGAGATGAGCGCGCCGACGATGAAGAGCAGCACCGCGGCGACGCCGCCGACGGATGTTGCGCCGTACACCAGGACGCCGCCGATGTAGAAGAGTGCTGAGAAGCCGAGCAGCAGGACGCCGCCGATCCAGACGAGCATCGACATCCACCACGTGCGCCACGACGTGGGCTTGAAGAGCAGCCAGACCGCGTACTTCAGGAGGCCGCCGACGCTGCGCACGGACGGCCGCACCTGCCGCGGGGCGGACTCCGCCATATCGCGCACGGCGGCGACGATGTTGAGATTGCTGATGCGCCACGAGGAAAGCGTGACAGTGAGGAACGTCAGGACGACGCCGAGTGAGTATGAGACGATGAGGCTGCGTGCGGTGACGTGGAACGTAATGCTGAGACCAAAGTCCGAGAGGATGATCGCCATGATCTTCACCATGCCGAGAGACACGGCGATGCCTAGTCCGGCGCCGACGGCGGCGGCCATCACGTTGTAGGTCATGCCTTCGGAGAGGAACATCTCCGTGAGGTGCAGGCGTTTGGTTCCGACGGCGCGCATCATGCCCATCTCGACGCGGCGCTCTGCGGCGAGCATGACGAAGATGAGGAAGATGAGCATCATGCCGGAGGCGATGGCGAAGAGGCCGAGGATGACAAAGAACGTCGTCAGGAAGCTCGCGATGAGCTTGGCTTCGTCGACGACGTTCTGCTTGGTCTCATCTGACTGGAACTTGGCGGTACCAATGACGCGGTTGAGCGCGGTGTTGACGCTCTTGGAGTGATCCAGACCGTCGTAGACGCCGCCGGAGTTCGAGACCGCGATCAGATCGACTTCGGCGGGGCGATTGAGGAGTTGCTGGGCGCGCTCCAGGTTCATGACGAAGCCGCGCGAGATCTCGATGACGTTTCCCGTCAGGAGGTCATCCTTGACGACGCCCCGGACGCTGAATTCATGCGGCTGGTCGTTGGTGAAGATCTGCACCTTGTCGCCCGCAACGGCTTCGATCTTCTCGGCCAGCGACTCGTTGACGTAGATCTCGCCGGGCGCCAGGTCGGCGACAGAGAGCTGCCCGCCATCGACCGATTCGATGTCGCTCTCGAAGCCTTTCATCGAAGCGCCATCGACGCCGACGAGCACGGTGACGGGCTCGGTGAGGCTGGCGCGTGGATTGCTCATGGGGACGATGCTGCGAATCATCGGCAAGACACCGTCGACGTGCTCTACGGAGCGGAATTGCTGAGCAAGTGTGTCGGCTTGTGCCTTGACGATCGGCGCGGCGGCGACGATGGAGTCGGCGCCTGGTCCGCTTCCACCATCGTTGGACTTCGCCTGCACGATCTCGTCGACGCTGTGCAGGTTGTCGTAGACCTGGTTGGTGATGCTGTAGTTGACGGTATCGCCGATGCTGAAGGCCGTCGAGATAATGAGCGTGCTGAGCATGAGGCCGATGACGATGAGGATCGTCTGCGCCCGGCGGCGCGGGATGTTGCGGACGCCGATGAAGAACAGTACGCGGTTGCGCACGGCCACCCAGGCGACGGTCGAGAGCGCAACGCCGAGCACGATCAGCAGGCCGATCATGATGTAGTTCATCGAGAGGCCGAAGAGTTCGTTCATTGCGCGTGCACCTGTGGCACTTCCTCACGGACGATCTCGCCGTCCTTCATGAAGACGATGCGGTGGCACTTTGCGGCGACTTCGGGCGCGTGCGTGACGATGACGAACGTCTGGTTGTGCTGGCGGTTGAGGTCGGTGATGAGCGCCATGATCTCGTCGGCGTTGGCGGTGTCCAGGTCGCCGGTCGGCTCATCGCCCCAGACGATTGCCGGGTTGTTGACGAGGGCCCGGGCGATGGTGACGCGCTGGCGCTGGCCACCGGAGAGCTGCGACGGTTTGTGCTTGGCCCACTCGCGCAGATGGACGACATCGAGTGAAGCTTCGGCCTGGAGGCGCGCCGCCTTGGCTTTCGTGCCGGACACGAGCAGCGGCAGCTCGACGTTCTCGATGGCGCTGAGGACGGGGAGGAGGTTGTAGAACTGGAAGACGAAGCCCATCTGCCTGGCGCGGAACTCCGTGCGCTTGTTGTCGGAGAGCTTGTTGATGTCCTCGTTGTTGATCAGAATGACGCCGCCATCGATGGTATCGAGGCCGCTGAGGCAGTTGAGCAGCGTGGTTTTACCGCAGCCGGATGGGCCCATGATGGCGACCATCTGGCCGCGGGGCACTTGCAGCGTGACGCCGCGGAGCGCTTTCACTTCCACGTCATCGGTGCGGTAGGTCTTGGCGATGTCGCGGGCATCGATAATCAGGTCGCGCCCGTTGCGCGACGGCGTCCCGGGCTGCACTTCATCCTTCGCCACGCCACCTCCAGAACTCTCTCGGCCGAACCCGGCCATACACTCTAACGTGCCCATTGGCGTCAGCGGGTTAACGTTGTTCGTCTGAAGCATGGCTTTCGCCGGGGCGGCGGGTCAACGGACACGAGATTGCGAAATCGGCAGCCGGCCAGACTGCGCGTGTTGCGTCCTAGCTGGCTCGATCAGGCGGCGTCAAGAATAGCCGTCAGCCGCTCGGCATCGCCGCCGGGGCCCACGACAGCCATCGCGAAGCCACCAGGCGTGAACAACCGCTGTGCCACCCGCTGCACGTCGCTGGCGGTCACGCCTGCAATGGAGGCCACAACTTCCTCGATTGGCTCGATCTCGCCGGTCATCAGCAACGATTCGCCCGCCCGCTGCGCCAGCGCCATCGTCGATTCCAGCCCCAGGCGGAAGTTGCCCGTCGAGAAGTCGCGTGCTTTCGTCATCTCCAGATCGCCGGCGGGTTCATCGCGCATGCGGGATAGCTCGTTGCGGATCACCTGCGTCGCCTCTTCCAGGTGTTCCAGCGTCACCCCCGCGCTGATGCTCATCGTGCCGACATCGCTGTAGCGGCCGACGCCGGACCCAACGGAATACGCCAGGCCGCGGCGCTCGCGCACTTCCTTGAACAGCCGCGAACTCATGCCGCGACCGAGGATCGTATTCAGCACCGTCAGCGGATAGCGGTCCGGATCCTTGCGTGCCAGAGCGTGCAGGGCGATGCCCATGTTGCACTGCGCGATCTCGCGCTTCTCGACGACGACGCGCTCGGGCGCGAACTGCGCGCGTGCGGCTTCGGATGGCGGCGCGTGGCCCGCCGGCAGGTCGCCGAAGAGTTCCTCGGCCAGACGCAACACCTCCGCGTGCGTCGTGTTGCCCGCGACGCTGAGCACGGTGTTCGACGGCACGTAGTAGGTCGCGACGTGCTGTGTGAAGTCGTCGCGCTGCATCGCCTCCACGGTCTGGATTGTGCCGGCGATCGGCCAGCCGATCGGCTGATCGCCGAAGGTTGCGTGCGAAAGGAGCTCCGACGCCCACGCGCCCGGCTGGTCGAATGCGCGGCGGATCTCCTGCTGCACGACGGTCCGTTCGCGGTCGATCTCTTCCTGCGCGAGGAGCGAGTTCCGGTACATGTCGGCCAGCACGTCCATCGCCAGTGCCAGCTTGTCGAACGGCACCTGGTTCCAGTAACAGGTCAGCTCCTTCGACGTGTAGGCGTTCAGCACGCCACCTGCGCCCTCGATCGCTTCGGCGATGACGATAGCGTCGGCGCGGCGCGGCGTGCCCTTGAACAACATGTGCTCCATGTAGTGCGAGAGCCCGTTCGTGCGGCGTTGCTCGCCGCGCGAGCCGATGCCCACGAAGACGTTGACGCTCACCGACTGCGCTGTCGGCACCGGCGTCGTCACGACGCGCAGGCCGTTGGCGAGCGCGGAGATCTGCCATGCAATGGTCACGAGGGTTCCTTTCAGAAGGCATCGTTGGGATGCGGCAGTATAGCGCCCCTCCCACGCGGAACCCCGCGATCTGTAGCGCTTACTTCACCTCGATCAGGCCCACGGCGCCAAGGCCCGTGTAGGCGAAGCTGTGCGTGACGAACGGGTACTTGCCCGCGTCCGGGATCGTGAGTTCGAACGTTGCGCCGCCGCCGGGCGGGATCGTGTACGTCTGCATGCCGTGCAGCACGTTCTGTGGGTTGCCATCCTGGTACACCTTGTCGAAGATGGCGCCGATGACGTGGAACGCGGAGAACAGCGTCGGGCCGGCGTTCATCACATGTAGACGAATGCGCTCGCCGGGCGTCGCCGCGAGCGTCTCCTGCTGGTACTGGTTCGCTGCGCCGTTGAAGACGACGAAATCGGGCTGCACGGCCTGCATGCGCGGCAGGTCACCCTCCCAGTTCCCGCTTGCCGCCTGCTTCAGGTAGAACTCGCTCTGCACCAGCACGTACTCGCGTGCGGGCTCGAATGCTTCTGTTGGGTCGACGATCACGGCGCCGTACATGCCGTTGCTGATGTGCTGGAGCACGGGCCCCGTGCCGCAGTGGTACATGAAGACGCCCGGATAGTTGGCCTTCCAGTTGAACTGCACTTCGTCCCCTGGTGCGATCGTTTTGTAGCTCGTGTTCCATGGCGTCTGCGCAGCGTGGAAGTCGATCGAATGGCCCATCTTTGACGTGTTGCGCAGGGTGAAGTCGACGTTGTCGCCTTGGCGCAGATGGACAACCTTGCCCGGCACCACGCCGTCGAACGACCACGCATCCATCTTGATGCCGCCAGCGACCTCGATGGTCGCTTCTTTCGCCTCGATCACCAGCGTCTTGTTCGGGTTCGGGTCGACAGGCGCCAACCTCGCGTCGTACACCGTGGCCAGTTTTCCGCTCGGCTTCGGCCTGTCGCCTCCCGAGGGTAGCGGCGCGCTGTGATCGCTGGAGCCAGCCGCAGCGGTCGGGGTCGCGGCGGCCTGCTGCTCCTTCGGCGGGCCCAGCGGCGGATCGTACGTGCCACCCTGGCCGCATGCGACGACGGCGCCGGCGGCTGCCAGCCCACCCGTCAATCCCAGGAACTTCCGCCGTCCCAACTCTGTCTTCAGCAGGTCGATGTTCGCCATGGTGTTCCTCCCTTTCGTTTGCAGTTCGATCGTCGCGTCAATGCTCGACTGGCGGAGCCAGCAGAGGCACCGAATCGGCCGTCCGAACGTCCTATTCTCACGTGCCATTCGGCGCTGGCGCTGTCCGTTTTCGGCTACTCGTGCCGCCGCGGCTCGCGCCCAATCTCGAACGCGAAGCCGTTACCATACGGCGTGCCTCGCTTCTATTTCGAGACGGACACCGCTGAGTCCTGCCCGGTTGAGTTGGGTGGGACCGGCGACGTGCTCGTCTACTTTCTCTCGCTCGCGTTCTCGACCCGCTACGGGTCGCTGCACCCGCTCTCGCAGCTGGCGCTGCTGCTGCGCGGCGAGATGAAGATCGATCTTGGGCCGCTGACGACGTTCGCCGACCGCGACGTCGAAGTCGAAGCCGACCAGGTCGAACTGGACCGCGTCTGGCAGGACGCCGCGCCGCTGCTCGCGACGCTGGAAGGTGTGACGGCTGCGCTGGCGTCCGGCGACGAACGCATCGCGCTATTGACGGAGGATGCGCCCGATCTGGCGCCGCGGCTCGGCGATCTGCAGCGGATGGCGGCGTGGGCGGCCGCTCGCAACGCCCGCGTCCGCATGACGTTCGAGCTGTAATGCGACTGGTGAGCGGCATCCGCGCGTATTGCGAACGCCATCCGTGGGCGATCGATGCGCTGCTCATCTCGATCGTTATGGCCGTCGCCGGCGCGCTGCGGCTCGCGCGCCTCGGTGATATTCCGTACGGGCTGAATCCGGACGAAGCGCAGCTGGGTACGGACGCACACAGGATCATGGATGGCCATCTGATCGGCGTGTACACGCACGCCGCGCTCGGCCAGCCATCCGGGCACTCGTACCTCACGCTGCCATCGATCTGGTTGCTGGGCGATACGGCCTTCGCGTTGCGGCTGCCGCTGGCACTCGTAGGACTTGCGGCGATACCGTTGCTTTACCTGCTCGTGCGTGTCGCCGTCGCGCGCAACGAGGCGTTCTTCGCGTCCGCGCTGCTCGCGATCTCGTACTGGCACCTGCTGTATAGCCGCGTCGCGCACTGGTCGATCTCGTACGGCACGGTGCTGCTGGCGGCGCTGCTCTGTCTCGCGTTGGGCATGAATTCGCGCAGGCGCGCCTGGTTCGTCGCGTCAGGCGTCATCCTGGGGCTCGGCGTCTACACGTACAACATCTATCCAATCGCGGTGGCAGCGTTTGCGCTCGCCGTTGCGATCATCTCGTTCGTCCGCTATCGCGGCGCGGAGTGGCGCTGGTGGCGTGGCTCCGTGCTCGCTCTGTTCGCGGCGGCGCTCGTCGTGGCGCTGCCGATGATCGTGTACGTCGCGCGGCCATACTCGTACTACTGGTCGCACTTCGGAAACTATGCGGACGTCAGCGTCACGCAGTCGCAGGAGTACGAGGATGCCGGTGTCGGCGGCAGGCTCAAGCTGATCGGTGAACAGGCAGGCACGTTTCTGGGTGCGTACGCATGGCAGGGCGAACAGGACTCTATCGATGCCAGCGGCGAGCGCGCCGCGCTCGACTGGCCGACCCTGGTGCTGCTGGCCGGCGGCGTCGCGATGGCGGCGCGACGCTGGCGCGATCCGATGATGATCGTCGCGATCTGCTGCCTGCTTGTCATCCCGCTGCCGGCCGTGTTGCAGCGCGGTTCGATTACGCGGGAGCCGCTGGGCGCCGCGCCGTACGTGATGTTTCTTGCAGCGCTGCCACTGGCGGCGGTCTGGCGAGCTGCTTGGCGGTCGCGCGAATCGTGGCGGCTGGCCGCGATGGTCGCCGTGATGTCGATCGTCGGCATCATCTGCGCGATCACCGTGCGAGACTATTTCTCGGCGTGGCGGCGGTCGGAGTTGGTGCGGTTGGCCTATCACGCAGAGATCACGTCGGCCAGCGAGTACATGCGCAAGCTGCCTGACGATACATACGTCTACTTCTATAGCGACCGGCATCCGTTCAGGCTGGAGGTGCGCCAGTTCCTGGCGCCCAACGCCCACGGCAGCGATCGCTCGTACGAATTCAGCACCGCCCGCGCATCGATCGCGATCGACCGTCACGGTCCGGTCACATTCGTGCTGCTCGGGACGTATCGATTCCTGTTGCCGGCGCTGATGGATCGATATCCCGGGGGACACGCCGTGGTGGGCACGCACGACGGCGTCACTGAGTTCGAGGCGTACGAGGTCGGTGCGACGCGGTGACCTCACCTCCGCGCTCCGCGCTGGTCCTCTCTGCCCGGCGGAGAGGAGGGCGGACGGGGTTGGTGCGCGATCCTGGCCGAGTGCGCGCTGCGTGGCGGGCGGGGCGCCCGCGCTCCATTGCTGGCGGCCGTTCGTGACGCTTCCCTCTCCACGCTGTGGAGAGGAGTGGCCGACGGCCGGGGTGAGGCTCGCACCGCGACGTCGTGCGAAGTACGTAACGGGCGGGGCGCCCGCGCTCCATTGCTCGCGGCCGTCCGAAACGCTCTCCTCTCTACGTCGTGGAGGGCGGAGGGCCGGGGTGAGGTGCGTGGCTGGTGCGATCTGCTTTGAACGACGACCGCGCGGGGTTGAAAAGCCCGCGCTACGGAAATCATCAGAGATCGCTAGAGACTTCCGCGCTCTCCGTGCTCTCCGTGTTGAAAAGAGCAGAGGCCCCGTTTCCGAGGCCTCTGCTCCATGTGCGCGTCGAGCTGCCGAACTTAGCGAGCGTTGATGGCCTCCGCGATATCGCCGATGCCTAGCGACTCGAGCTTCTTCTTGCTCGGCGTTGCGGTCGCGGCGTCCCAGTCGCAGGCGGCCAGGAAGTCCTGCTCCAGCGTCTTCACGTCCATCTGGAGGTCCTTGTGCGGGCCCGCCTCCAGCGGCGATGCACCCCAGACACGGCCGGGGATGCGCCGCTGCGTCGGGATGTCGCCTTCACGGATGTTGAACGCCATCCGCATGTTTGCGATGCGCTCGCCCGCGGCGCGCATCTCCTCGTGCGTGGTGTCCCAGCCGGTCTCGGTGTTGATCCACTCCGGGATGCGGTTGTTGGGCGCGCCCATCATGATGAACTGGCACATGCCGGTCGCGTTGACGACGTGCATGTACTCCGACGAGTCCTTGTGGTGCTGGCCACGCTCGGTCGCCTGCTTGCGATCCTGCGGCGCCTTGGTGAAGTTCCATTGCGGCCGCGGCGCTGCCTCGTACTGGGTGTGACGGCCCGGCGTCGCATCGAGCTTGTACGTGGTGAAGTACTCCGGCTGGAGCTTGGGGTCGTGCATCGGCAGCTCTTCGCCGCCGATCTCCATCGCGAATTCCAGCGACTTCGGACCGATCTTGACTGCCGCCGCCTTCACCCCGTCGCCGAACAGTTCACCGAAAACGCCGTCCTTCGTGCCGATCTTGTGCAGCGCCGCCATGATGGCGTCGGTGTTACCCCAGCGCAGATCGATGCCGTCCGTGTCTTCCTTCGTGATCAGTCCATTCTCGAAACACTCCGTCGCGAACGCCAGCGTCGCACCGGCAGCGATGGTGTCGAGGCCGTACTGGTTGCAGAGGTGGTTCGCGTACTGCAGCGAGTTGAGGTCGTTGTTCAGCATCATTGTGCCGAACGCCGTCGTCGTCTCGTACTCGGCGCGGTGCGTGTGGTGCGGGTACGGGTACTTCGCGTCGTTCTTGATCGCGCCGTCAGCCTTGTTGCCGTTCTCGAGCTTGGCGATGTTCGCCTCGATCGGCTGCTTTGCGTCATCGGCCGCGGTCGCCAGTTGAGACCGCAGCGTTGCGATCTCGCCTTCGCGCTTCGCGATGCGGACCTTCGCCTGGTTCTCCTGCTCGTCCCAGGCATACGACTCGCCGCCACAGGCCACGGGGCAGTGCCAGCAGGCGTACTTCTTGTCCATGCGGAGGTTGAACTGGTCGCCCGTCAGCACGTTCGCCTGCGGGAAGTCGACCATACCGACGCCGCCCCAGTTCTTCACCGGCGCATCGCCCGACATCGCGGACGGGAAGGTGATGCCCGTCGTGCCATAGGTGCGGAAGAAGTTGGTGATCGGCTTGGCGAACTCGTCGAGCGACGTGCGCACCTGCTTCATGATCTCCGGGCTGGAGCCGATGATGTTCTTCGAGGCGTTGACGACGATCGCCTTCACGTTCTTCGAACCCATGACCGCGCCGAGACCGCTGCGCGCGGCCAAGCGGCCGCGCTCGTTGCAGATGCCCGCCATCAGCGACATCTTCTCGCCGGCGGGGCCGATGCACGCGACGCTGGCCTTCTTGCCGTGCCGCTCCTTGAGCTTCATCTCGACATCGATGGCCTGCATGCCCCAGATGTCGCTGGCGTCCTTGATCTCCACCTTCTCGTCATCGATGTGGATATAGACGGGCTTGCTGGACTTCTCGTACAGCATGATGCCGTCCCAGCCGGCGTTCTTCATGTACGGGCCGAAATCGCCGCCCGCGTTCGCGTCGCCCCAGCCGCCGGTCTTCGGCGACTTGCCGACGGCCTGGTAGCGGATGCCGAAGAACGGCGTGCCGGTGAGCAGTCCCGGGAAGAGGCCAAGCACGTTGTCGGGACCCAGCGGGTCTGCGCCTGCCGGGATGCGGTCGAACATGAGCCGCGAGCCGATGCCGTAGCCGCCCAAATACTTGCGGTACATCTCTTCAGGAATCTGTTCCGTCTCAACGGTGCCCGAGTTGAGGCGGACGTTGAGCATCTTGCCGTTGATCGCTCCGTTCATCATGGTGCTTGCCGTCATGGGATGGTGCTCCTTCCAAGCGCCGATCGGGTAGGGCCTCTCTGAACCCAGTCCCGCGGTCCTTGAGTGGAGTGGAGTATAAAGCACTTTGCTCGTACAAGCGTTATGTTGGCGAGAGCATAGCGCGGAGGCGCCGAGATTCATCGCAAAGCCGCAAGGAGCGCAGAGGGTTGTGGGATGAAGGGGGCGTGTCGTCCACGACCGCAGCGAAGGATCTGGGTCGTTCGGGCAAGATGCCTTCGCGTTGCTTTCAGCATGACAGTAGCGGCGATCCGACAGCTCGCTTCGCGACCGCGGGACCCCGACTATGCTAGCGGCATCAGCATGAACGGCTCGGCGAACGCGCGCAGCGTCATGCCTTCCTTGAACCACATCTTGTTGCGCTGGCCGAACTCCCAGAAGATCAGGCGGTCCGCGAGGATGTACAGCGCGATGCGCTCGGCGAAGGCGTCACGCAGCGGCCGTGCCGCCGCGTACGCATCTACGAACGCGCGTAGGGTCTCCGAGCTCTTTCGCCCGTACCAGCAGCCGAGGCGTGCGAGGTCGTATTCGCCGTCGCCGATGTACGCCTCGCCGAGATCGAAGACGCCCGTGACGCGCCAGCCACCCTCGCGCTCTGCCACGACGTTGCCCTCGGCGTAGTCGGTGTGTACGAGTGTCGGCGCGAACGGCACCGCCAGGCAGGCACGTCCGCGTTCGATGAGCGACTCCACCCAATCGATATCGGTCGGCGTAGTCGCGTCGTTGTCGGCGACGGCGGTGGCGAGCCGAGCGTGCATCCGCGCCACGAACCATTCGGCGTACGCCGCGTCGAGAGGTGCAAGTCCGTCGGCAGCGTGATCGTACTCAGCCGGCGCGTCCCACGCGGCCGACTGTAGCAGGGCGAGATGCGCGCCCATCGCCCGCGCGACGCCTATGCGATCGCCGTCGGTCAGCGCTTTCTGCACGTCGCCGTCGGAGAGGTGCTCGCCGGGCAGCAGCGGCATCAGCGCGTAGCTCCAGCCGAACAGCTCCGGTGAACGTTCGATCAGAAACGGCCATGGCGCTGTGGCGGCCGTACGCTCGCAGACGATGCGGGAGAAACAGCGCTCCTTCTCGAACTGCCCGTCGTAGTGCGGCGAGCCGCGCAGCACGTAGCCGCCGCGCGATGTCGTGAGCAGCACGTTCTGTCCGAAGAGTCCGCCTGGCGCGGCGCGCGCATCGAGCAGCTCGCCCAGATCGAATCGATCGAGCGCTTGCTGTAGTTGCGCAGCGGTCAGTGTGCCGAGGCGCTGCGAGTACTCGCGCGTGAGATGCTCCTTCATGCGCGCAGTGTAGCGATGTGAGGCGTTCGGGCTTCGTGCGTGGGACGTTACGGGCGGGGCGCCCGCGCTCCATCTGCGAGCTGCTGTTCGAAACGCTCCTCCTCTCCACGTCGTGGAGAGGAGGTGGCCGAAGGCCGGAGGTGAGGTGCTCGTGCAGCGCACAGCGCGGGCTGAAAAGCCCGCGCTGCGTGGTCTATCCGATTACCCCACCGTCTTGAGGTATTCGCGCTTGATGGCGACGGGGCGGAAGCCCATGGCGGCGTACATCTGCTTCGGCGTGTCGGTGGCATCGGCGACGATGACGATGGGGCCGGCACCGTGAGCGCGTGCATCGTCGACGCAGTGGTGGATCAGCGCCGTCGCGAGGCCGCGGTGGCGGTACTCAGCCTGCACGAAGAGGTTCTCGACCTGGCCGACGCCATCGATGCCTTCCCACGAATTGAAGTAGCCGCGCGCTTCGCCGTCCGCGTACGCCAGCCAGTACCGCACCGGAGGCGACTTGGCGACCTGGGAACGCGCGAGATCGACCCCGGTCGTGGCGTCGTCGCTCTTGCCGAGGCGGGCAGCGTACTCCTGCCAATCGTGTTTGTTGAGGGCGAAGAACGCCTCCCACGCCGCGTCGCCCTCGACGGCACGGATGTCACACGGCTTCGCTGTGCCACGCAGAACGCCTTCAAGCAGCATGACAAGCGAGTTCGAGACCTGAAAGCCATCGAGTTGCAGGCGCGCTTCCAACGCCGGCGGCGTCATGAAGTCGGCGTGGTACCGGCGATGTGCGCAGTGCTCGAACTCCGTCTCGACGCGAGCGAGCAGCCGCGCGATCTCGTCGGGCGTCGATGCCGTGATGTCGGCGACGTGGTTCGCGTCGTACACGCGCGGGTAATCCGAGTCGCGCACGAACGCCGCGCCGTCCGCAACGAAGGCTTCGTGCCCGAGCGCGAGGTTCGCCTGGTTGACGGCGAGTGCGCGGCGGGCGAGGTCGCGTTCTGGATCGCTCATAGCGGCGTGATCGTAGCACGGGGTGGAGTGGATAGTGATGGTGATTCGTGACTAGGCGGTGGGTAGAGATCGGGCGAGCTGCGCTAGATGTTGCTCTTCGTGCGCCAGTTCGTGACGGACGTATGCTTCGAGTTCGACCGCGCCCGTGACTTCGTGGCGGCCTGTGCGTTGCCATGCGTCCGGCGCCAGCGACCGTAGCAGGCGAATCGTCTCGCCGCGGTACGCGGCGATTTCGCCCAGCAGGCTCTCGATGTCGGCGGCGCCGTCTGGGCTCCCGGCGGCCCAGCGGTTTTCGTCGTAGTCGGGCAGGAACGGATCGTCCTGCAGGATCATCCACTTGAAGCGCATGCCGTAGACCTGCACGATGTCGCGGATGTGGCGGCAGCTCTCGATCGGCGTCCACTCGCCGTCAGCGGATCGATGCGTGAGCGCGGCGGCGGCGTGGCCCGAAAGCAGCTCGCGGAGGCGGCTAGGCATGGCTGCGAGCGCTGCGATCACTTGCTCGCGCGTGAGGTCGCGATCGAGTCGGTAGAGCGCGGAGTTCGTCGTCGGCACGGTGCGGTTGCCTCGGGGCTGCGGCACGATTGGAAGAAAGCGCATTCTAACAATCGGTGCGGACCGTCGCGCACGCGACTAGCGTGGGGCAGAAGGGAGGGCGTACTGCGTCGGTCCGGCTTTGCCGGACGCACAGCCGAGGGCGGCTATGCCACACGCTTCGCGTCCGCCCTTGGAGTCTACGCCGGAATGCGATGTCCAGGGCAGGGCAGGCGCAAAGAACCCCGGCGATCCAGCGCCGGGGTTCTGATGTTGCGAGTGTGCGTGGCGCGACTATGCGACGGCGGTCTCGGCGAGGAACTTCGTGTCGATCTTTGCAGCGGCGTTGAAGAAGTCCTGGATGGACTGGTTGAAGCGGTAGAAGGCGTCGCGGCGGTACCCGTCGTGGGCGCGCGCCAGGCCCTCGGGCATGCTCAGGTCGATGGTGTTGAGCGTGTGTGAAAGATCGGACTTGCCGTTCTTCTTGATGTTCTCCAGCATCTCCACCCACTTGTCGTAGGGCTGCTCGAGCCAGAAGTCCATATCGCGCAGATCGGTCTCGGCGGCCTCGCGCACGGTGGTGCACTCGAACGCGTCGAACGTCAGCTCGAAGATCTTGCTCCCGACCTTGACGCCGACGATGCAGTCAACGGTGCCGAGCGCGCGGTAGTCCGGGTCCTTGTTGACGATGTCCTTGATGGCGTTGAACCAGTCGACGGACGGAAATGATGGCATGTTGGTTCTCCTGCTGCGGGCTTGCGGCCTCGCTGCGCTAGTTGCCGCGGACGCGTCGCCCGCCTCCTGCTAGTCCTGGATGTAGGCCTTCAGGCCCGGGTCCAATCGCTCTGCGCGCTCAATCGTAGCCCACTTTAGCCGCGCAAGGTACTGCTCGACGGCGCGACGACGCATCTGGTTGTAGGTCGCGAGGCCTTCCTTGATGTTGGCCTTGCCGCCGCCGAAGTAGATGGCGAACGCGGCCTTGGTCGCCGGGTCCTTCTTGTCGTCCTGCAGCATCATGCCCTCGCCCTTATCGAGGTAGCGCATGATCTCGTCGCGGCGGTCGGCGCGGTGCATCATCACGTACTTGATGTGGCTGATCGCGTACGCGAGGTGGCGCGCCTTGTCCTGCATGGCGTGGGCGGCAATGTACTGCTCCGCGGGGTTCTTCGCGTACTTCTCCAGGTACTGGTACTGCGCCAGCGTCAGGCTGTCGTGCAGCACCATCTGAATCGTCAGCATTTCCGTGAAGTTGCGCGCGTCGACGATCGAACGGAAGCCCCAGCCGGGCGACTGCATGCCGAGACCGCCGCCGTTCGAGAGCGCGCGCTTCCGGAACACTTCGACGGCGCGCGCGTTCTCGAAGATCGTCGTCGCCAGGTAGAGCTTGACCTCGTGGTAGCCGTAGGAGATATCCGGCTCCCAGCGGCCCAGCACGTCCGCCTCCATCTGCTCCTTCTCGGAGATGTGTGTGCAGATCTGGCACATCGCGCGCTCGACATCGTCAGGAAGCGGCTCGATCGTTGCCCATGGCACGTCGGTGGCCGGGCGCCAGCGTCGCTGGATGGCTTCTTCGTACAAGTGCGCACAGTTGTCGGCCCACACCTCCTGCTTTTCGAAGATGGAGTAGCCCATCGACTCGACGCCGGGGATGGGGATGGCGCCGCGCGGCATCTCCGTTTGGTACGGCCACACGTCAGGAATTTCGCCGTACTTGCCGATGTTGATCGCTTCGAGCGTGAGGCCGTGCTTGGTCGGCCGAGCGCGGGTGTTCCATTCGGTGGGTACCTGCATCCAGCTGAGATCCAGCTGCGGCGCGCCGCCCTGCGCCATGAACTCGCGCGCCTGGTCGGCGGTGACGCCCATGTTCATGAAGTTCATCAAGTCCGTCTCGGAAGCGCCGGCCGTGAGCGCCTGCCGGATCAGTTCTTCGGGCCACTTTGCGAGTTCCGCGGCGGCCGTGAGTTCCGCGGAAGGCTCCGGGCCACCGCCGCCAGCGGCCTGTGTGGCGAGGAAGCCGCGGGCCTGCTCGACTGTGACGCCCTGATCCATGTAGCCGATGATCTGGTCGGCTCCGGCGCCGGCAGCCAACGCCTGCTCCAACAAATCGTCGGGCCAGCCCTTTTCCTTCGCCTTAGCGGCGAGGTTGGCGGGAATGGTGATTGTGTCTGCCATGGATGGCGACCTCCTGCTCTTAGCTTAGCGAGCGCTTAACTTTGGCAATTGTGTGATCGAAGGGCGCCTTCGGTCAAGTAGACAGACGGCCCCTGTGGGCGCGCCGATCGGCCTTCGCAGGCCGCCGGACAGGCTACCGTGCGATTGTCGGGGATCGTCGCTGTCCGAGGCAATAGCGCCGGTGTGCGCTTTTCGCAGCCCGTCAGGCCGCGTCGCGCACGGGCATCAGCGGGCGCGTCACAAGTTGCGCCATGACGCCGGCGATGCCGGTTCCCTCTTCGTACTCCAGCACGTCGAAATCCGGCTGGAGGATGCAATCGAACGACTGCGCGAGCATCGGAAGCGCCCGCCGCAGCTTCTCGATGATGGCGAACGTCTTGAGGCGCCCGTGGCCGGGCAGGATGCCCACGATGCGCCCTTCGCCGTACGAAATCGCGGTGCCGCCCTGCGACGCACCCTCGATCGCACCCGATGCCGCTTCGTGGAACTTGTCGAGGCTCTCGGCGCCGTGCTGGCGCTTGACGTATTCGACGCCGATGAGGTCGACCACCAGGAACACCGGCTCGACGTTCGCCGCGATCATCGCCTCGACGACATGGCTCAGCTGCGCACGGAAATCATCCATCACATGGAGTATCGGCGCATGGACGGCGCGGAACACCCGCGCCGGCGGGAATGCCGCCGCGTCGGTTGGTGACGTGTCCCGTGGCGTGGGCTTTCAGTCCGCGTCGTGCAGCCACGCTGCCAAAGGCCTTAGTCGTGTCGCACGGTATCTGCGGTCTCGCGCTCGGGCGCTGGCGCGGGCGCATCCCGCATCGCCTTCACGATGCCCATGCGCTTCACGATCCCACGCTGCAGGCCCGGCGCCAGTTGTCCCAGGGCCAGCAGCGGCCGGATCGGCATCGGCATCACCAGCACTTCTTGCGCGCCCCGCACGGCCTTCAGCACACCGTCCGCTACCTTCTGGGGCGATACCTCGCGCATCATCTTCGGCGCCGTGCCGCCACGGTCCTTCCACATGCCCGCTTCGCTGACGAATCCGGGACATACGGCGGCCATGTGTACGCCCGTCCCGTCGAGTTCGATGTTCACCGATTCGCAGAATCCGTTGAGGCCGTACTTGCTTGCCGAATAGGTGGAGTTGTATGGCGCGGCCGACTTGCCGGCCATGGAAGACACGTGCACGATCGCGCCGCGTTTCCGCGCCACCATCCCGGACAACACCATCTTCGACAGCCAGATGGGCGCGTGGAGATTCGTCGTGAGCAGCTGATCGATCTGCTCGAACGTCAGGCTCTCCAGCGCGCCGGTCGTCTCGATGCCGGCATTGTTGACCAGGATGTCGATCGCGCCGAACTCGCGCTCCGCCGCAGCGACGAGCCGCCGCAGGTCGTCCATCGATGTGACGTCGGTGGTGACGGAGATCGCCCTGATGCCGAGCGCCTCGCACGCACGGCGCGTCTCATCGAGCTTCTCCGCAGACCGTGCCGCGAGGACAAGATTGACGCCCTGTGAAGCGAGCGTCCTCGCGATGTACGGCCCGATGCCGCGTGATGCGCCGGTAACGATGGCGGTTGCGCCGCGCAGGTTCTTCATGATGTGTACCTCCTTGGATGGTCGGTCTTCGGTCGTCAGTCGTCGGGGGACGGACGGCGGATCCATAGATTACACCCATTGCGGGGTTTGTGGCGCGCAGGTCCGCCCGTAGGCCGGAATGCGGCCGCGGGCTAGCGGCCGCGCATGCGTTCGCGGTCGCGTTCTTTGTCGACGAGGAGCTGAACCTCTTGCGGGTTGGGCACGCCGACCATGCGGAATTCCTGGATATCGGCCGCCGTCTGGCAGACGACATCGCCGAAGTCGAACATCGTCCGGAAGACGCCGCTCCGTTCGACCGTCATATCCTGGATGTTGACGAGGTCCGCGGTGGAGATCTTGAGGCTGAACGGGTTCGTCTTCGTGCTATCGACGATCCGCTGGTTGGTGACGACCCAGATATCGTTGTGGTAGCGATACCAGTTTAGGAACGCGCGGATCGCCCAATACGCGAGGTAGAGCAGCGAGATGACTGCGAACGCTTTGCCCGGATTACCGCCGAGGCCCGTGCTCTTCGAGAACAGCACGGCCGCGATGATGACAGGGACGATCGCGACAAGGGCGATGATGAGGGTGCGCGGCCAGAGGTAGAACCAGTGCTTGCGGCAGACCATGATGACCTGCTCGCCGTCCTGTAGCGGGAAGTGGAGGGCGCCGGCCTTGCGCGGTCTGGGGGCCTGCGCCGATGTGTCCGTCGTCATGCTGCCTCCGTTGGCTGCCCTGTCTGTCGTATTGAACCACAGAGGGCACAGAGTTCACAGAGGGGATTCGGATTGGGTTCACCGCAGAGCCGCAGACGGCGCGGAGAGGGGTTGGGGATTCACCGCAAAGCCGCAAAGAGCGCGACGGTTGCTGGGTTGCCGTGCGCGGGTCGTCCTTGAGCGTAGCGAAGGTCCTCGCTGGAACTGGCAAGATGCTTCGCGTTGCTCTGCATGACAGCGGATTCACCGCAGAGCCGTAGAGCCGCAGAGAGCGCAGAGGGTTGCTGGGTTGGCGAGGAACTTACCGCACAGCGGCCCACGCGCCGGACTTGCCGCCGGACTTGCGCATCAGGCGCACCTGTTCGATGCGCATCGCGCGATCGACGGCTTTGCACATGTCGTAGACGGTGAGCGCGGCGACGGCCACCGCGGTTAGCGCCTCCATCTCTACACCGGTCTTGCCCGTGGTGCGGACGGTCGCCTCGATATCGACGCAGGCGCGCGTCTCGTTCGGCGTCAGCATGACGTCGATGCCGGTGAGCAGCAGCGGGTGGCACATGGGGATCAGTTCGTGCGCGCGCTTCGCCGCCATCACGCCGGCGATCTGCGCGACGGCCAGCACGTCGCCCTTCGGCAGCCCGGCCTGCTGGATCAGCGCCAGCGTCTCGCGCCGCATGACGATGCGGCCGCGCGCCGTCGCCTCGCGCTTCGTGTCGTCCTTCGCCGAAACGTCGACCATCTTCGCGCGCCCCTTCGCATCAATATGCGAGAGCTTGCCGAATGCTTCGTCCGGGTCGGTCATGGCGCTAGGGTATCATGGGGGAAACAAGGATTACACGGATATCACGGAAGGGACGGAGGAGGCTGCAAACGTCACAGATCGCGGATTGAAGATGGAACATCGGACGTAGGGGTGCAAACACGAATCGCCAGGAGGCTCAGGACGGGGGTGGAGCAAAGACTCGTTCGATTGGCGCCTTCGGCGCCCGCGGTGGTTACACTTCGAGGAGAGGGCATGAGACGTTCAACGATCGCAGAACACCGGACCATCGAGCGGTTTCGACCGCGCTATGACCGCGCGGGCAGCAGAGCTGAACGCGAGGTCGAGCGTGTGGCGATCGGTGCGAATGTCGGCGTGAACGGGTACACCACGATCGCGCAGGCCGACGAACTCGCGCGCCGCCTTCACCTCACATCTGGTGTGCGGGTGCTTGATGTGGGTTGCGGGAGGGGCTACCCGAGCGTGTATCTAGCCAGCACAACCGGTTGCTCAGTCATCGGAAGCGATCTTCCTCTAACAAGCCTTCGGACGGGGCTGGCGCGGGCTAGCCGCGAACGACTCGGTCGCCGGGCGATGTTCGTGGCGGCGAGTGCTGTGCATCTGCCGTTCCTGCCTGAGAGCTTCGACGCGGTTGTCCACACCGACGTCCTCTGCTGACTGCGGTCCAAGCTCTCCGTGTTGAGAGCGTGTTACGAACTCCTGAAGCCCGGAGGACGTTTGGCGTTCACAACGATTTACATTACAGCCGGTGTGAGCCCACGCGAGTACCGGCGCGCGGCCCGTGTGCGCGGCCCTGGTATTTCGGAGAAGCGCTCGATGACGGATCTCGTCGAGGCTGCCGGATTCGTCGATGTGCGGGAGAAGGACGTGACACCTTCGTTCGCCCGAACGACGCGAGCGTACCTCGAGACCAGCGACCGATACAGCAAGGCGTTGCGGGCCGAATGGGGGATCAATAAGTTCGCCGAGTCGCAACGCGATCGGCGCGCTACGCTTGCGCTGATTCGGGAAGGCGTCGTCCGGCGAGGGATGTTCACGGGGCGGCGACCAAGGTTTTGACGTGAACACCGCTGAGCGGCAGGTGGCGCCGGCGGGTTCTCTGCTTTGGATCGACGGCGCCTCACCCGCCGATATACGACATCTCGATCTTGGGGAGCTTCTCCGTTGCCGCTGAGCGCAGTTCGGAGTAGCGATCTTCGCGGGCGGTCCAGAGGGCGCGGAGCGTGGCGGTGATCGCGGCGTCGTCGCTGCCGTCGCGCAGCAGGGCGCGGAGGTCGGTGCCTTCGGTGGCGAAGAGGCAGGTGTAGAGCTTGCCCTCGGCCGAGATGCGGGCGCGGGTGCAGTCGCCGCAGAACGGCTGCGTCACCGACGTGATGACGCCGACTTCGCCGCCACCGGCGCGGTAGCGCCAGCGCTGCGCGACCTCGCCGCCGTAGTTGGCATCGATCGGCTCCATCGGCATCTCGTCGCTGATCATACGGACGATCTCGCCGCCGGGGACGACGTCGTTGAGGCGCCAGCCGTTGCTGTGGCCGACGTCCATGTACTCGATGAAGCGCACGATGTGGCCCGCATCGCGAAAGTACCGCGCGAGTTCGACGACGGTGTGGTCGTTGACGCCGCGGCGCACGACAGCATTGATCTTCACGGGATTGAGGCCGGCCGCCGCTGCGGCATCGATGCCTTCGAGCACGCGCGCGACGGGGAAATCCGCATCGTTCATCGAGCGGAAGACGGCGTCGTCGAGCGAGTCGAGGCTGACGGTGACGCGCTTGAGGCCGGCGTCGGAGAGCGTCTGCGCCTGCTCGGCCAGCAGCGATCCGTTGGTCGTGAGGGCGATGTCGATGTCCGGGATCTGCGCCAGCATGGCGATCAGCGACGGCAGCCCGTGGCGCAGCAGCGGCTCGCCGCCTGTGAGGCGCAGCTTTCGCACGCCCTGCCTGGCGAAGATGTGGCCAAGGCGGGCGATCTCTTCGAACGAAAGGATCTCGTCGCGCGGCAGGAACTGGAAGTTCGCTCCGAAGACCTCGCGTGGCATGCAGTAGCGGCAGCGGAAGTTGCAGCGATCGGTGACGGAGATGCGCAGGTCGCGCATGGGGCGGCCGAGGCGGTCCAGCGGGCCGCCTGCGCGCGTTGCGATCAGCTCATCCGGCTGGGTCCCCATCGGACATCTTCCTCAGCAATTCCAGCGCCTTCGCCGCCGCCTGGCCGCGATGGCTGATCCGATTCTTCTGTTTCGGCGACAGCTGCGCGCTCGTCATGCCGCGCCCCGGCACGACGAAGATCGGGTCGTAGCCGAAGCCGTTCGTGCCGCGCGGCTCGTACCCAATACGCCCCTCGAACACGCCGTCGACGAGCTGCACGCCATCGCTGTTCGGCGTCGCGATGGCGATGACGCAGCGGAAGCGCGCCGTCCGCTGCTCCTCCGGCACGCCGTGCATCTCTTCCAGCAGCAGCTCCAACTGCCGTGCTTCGGAGATGTTCGGATCCGTCCTGTCACAACCAGCATATCGCGCGGAAAAAATTCCTGGGCGGCCGCCCAGGTGATCCACTTCCAGCCCAGAGTCATCGGCCAGCGCCACGAGCCCGCAAGCGCGCGCCGCCTCCACAGCTTTAATCGTAGCATTCTCCGCGAACGTGCTTCCGGTCTCTTCCGGGTCGAAGTTGACACCGAGTTCGCGCGGCGTCACCAGGTCGAAGCCACAGCCATCGAGCAGGCGCTGGAACTCCCGCAGCTTGCCGGGGTTGTTGGTGGCGATGACGAGCCTTTGTGTCATCGCCTGACGATCTCACCACAGAGGCACAGAGGCACAGAGGTCAGTTGGGTAGAGGGCGGCGGAATGCTGTCATGCTGAGCGTAGCGAAGCATCTTCTCCGAACGGCCAAGATCCTTCGCTTTGCTCAGGATGACAATCCCACTACGCGCGGCACGCCCACGCAGTCCGTCCCCGATGTCTGTCACTTCGCGGCTGCCTGCGCTGCTTCGATGATCTGCCAAGCCTGCGCGCGATCGCCCCAGCCGTAGATGTCGACTTGCAGACCCTGCAGAGCCTTGTAGGTGCGGAAGAACTGGTCGATCTCGCGCTGCCAGTGCGATGCGATGTCGGCAAACTCGCGCACGTCCGCAAAGCGGGGATCGGCGACCGGCACGCAGATGATCTTGTCGTCGCCGCCCTTGTCGTCGCGCATTCGCAGCACGCCGATGGGCCGCGCATCGAGATAGCAGCCGGGCAGTGTCGGCTCTTCGACGATCACCAGTACATCGAGATGGTCACCGTCGTCGGCGTGCGTATTCGGGATGTAGCCGTAGTCGGTGGGGTAGTGCACGGACGAGTACAGTGTGCGGTCGAGGCGCAGGACGCCGCGCTTGTCGTCCCACTCGTACTTGTTTCGGCTGCCGCTCGGTATCTCGATGAGGACTTCGATGGTGTCAGGCATATCCCGATCCTACCGCACAGGTAGGAACAAGGGCCCGACGGATTGCGCTCATACGGACGATGCGGCGGGAACCGTTGTCCTCTGAGCGTAGCGAAGCATCTACGTCGGGCGGAGTAGATCCTTCGCTGCGCTCTGGATGACGTGGGATCCGCCGCTTCGAAGGCGCTACGGCTCGCCGGTAAGCGGGAACTTCGCCAGTGGGCGATAGTGTGCGCCGCCTTCGCCGAGGACCGACTGCATCAGTACGAAGTCGGTGACGCGGAACGACGGGAAGACGGGCGCGTCGAAGCGGGTGATCGCTTCGTGCAAGCGCACGCGGTCGGCCGGCGTCGCATCGTCGCGGACGCGGGCGAGCGTGAGATGCGCGTTGAAGTCGCGCTGCTCGCGGGCGAAGCCGAGCGGCGCGAGCGCCGACTCGACGTTCTCCGCCAGGTCCGCAAGCGCCCCCTCATCGCCGCCAAGACCGATCCAGATCACGCGCACATGCCGTCCGCCGAACGACCCGACGCCTAACGGCGTCAGTTCGAACGGCGCAGACGTCTCCGCGCACCCGGCCAGCGCCTGCTTGATCGCAGTCACGCGTTCTTCCGGCGTAGCGCCGAGGAATTCGAGCGTGGCGTGAATGCCTTCCGGCCGCACCCAGCGCAGCGACGGTATCGCGAGCGTGCGTTGTAGGCCGTCGATCGTGTTGATGACGGCGCGCTTCACGTCGGGTGGCATGTCGACCGCCACGAAGAGCCGGAGCGTGTTTGGGGTCGGCTGTGCCGGTTGCGGTTGTGGTTTTTTCTTGCGGCCGAGCATCGTGCGTCAGTGTAGGTCATTCGTGCGAAGGCGCAGCCTGGGGGGCGGCACGGGCACCTCACCCCGGCCGTCGGCCGCGCCCTCTCCACGCCGTGGAGAGGGCTCTCGATTTTGGGGAGAGGATCCGAAGTCGAGGCGTTGTGGTGGATGTGGCGGGCTGCCAACAGCCGGGGGCGGCACGGCACCTCATCCCGGCCGTCGGCCGCGCCCTCTCCACGCCGTGGAGAGGGCTCTCGATTTTGGGGAGAGGATCCGAAGTCGAGGCGTTGTGGTGGATGTGGCGGGCTGCCAACAGCCGGGGGGGCACGGGCACCTCACCCCGGCCGTCGGCCGCGCCCTCTCCACGCCGTGGAGAGGGCTCTTGGACCGGGCATGTGACTGGGACGTCGGGCAGGGTTTGTGGATCGGACGCCTCCAACAGGCGACAGCTAGTGGGATCCGCGCGGGACCAAGCTTCCTCCTCGAAATGCCCCCTCTCCACATCGTGGAGAGGGGTGGCCGAAGGCCGGGGTGAGGTGCTCGTGTGGTGCCGCCGTCTCGTGGTCTCGCTACAGGCTCAGAAGCCGGGCGACGTTGCCGCCGGTGATCGCTGTTAGCTCTGCGTCCGTGAGCGATGTTTCGTGCGTGCGTTCGAGCGCTTTTGCCTGCGATGTCAGTGGGTAGTCGCTGGCCCAGAGGATCTTTTCGACGCCGACGAGATCGATGACGCGGCGGTAGATCGCCGGATCGTAGAGGAGGTGCGATGCCGCCGTGTCGAAGTACATCGAATCGAGGGCCTCGCGCACTTCCGGCATCAGCGCGTAGAACGGCAGACCGCCCCCCCAGTGCGCGGCGATGATCGTGACGCCGGACTGCGCGCGCGCAAACGCGTACAGCGCATCGAGCGCCAGTCCTTGTTTGCCGCGATAGGCATGACCGACGGGCTCGCTAGCGTGCACCAGCACGGGCAGGTCGAACGCGGCAGCTGCCCACGCCAGCAGGTCCGCTTCATCGCTGTTGGCGAGGTTGTAGCCGCTGCTCTCCGGCCGCAGTTCGCCGATGCCGCGCGCACCTGCGGTCGCGAGGCGGCGAATCTTCGAGCGCACGTCGTTGCGCGCGATGGCGGGCGCGTCGTCAGTCTCGGCGCGGCCGTGGGCGCCCGCGTTCTCGCCGAAGTACACCGACACGAACGGGATCAGCCGGCCGCCGGAGCGCGACGCCTGCTCGATGATGTAGGCGTTCGTCTCGTCGACGAGCGCCTCGCTGTGCCAGGCAAAGTTGACGATGAGAGTGCGGTCGACGCCAGCCTCATCCATCGATGCGAGGATGTCCTCCGCTGTCGCCATCTTCGCCGCGTCCTCGCCGTAGATCTCGGCGAACGCCGGCTCGTCGGCCAGCAGGTCCGCACGGCGCGCGATCACCTCGGGCGGAAAGACGTGCGCATGGCTGTCGATGATCATCCAATTTCCCCCGCGCTCGACGAACGTATCGACGAGCGAGCGCTAGTCGCGTACCGCGCGTTCGAGCGCGCGGCCGAAGCGCATGACGGCTTCGGGGATATCGGCCTCGGCCACGTTGCTGTAGCAGAGGCGGACGAAATTGTGGCCGGTGCCGTCGGCGAAGAACGCCTCGCCGCCGACGTAGCCTACGGCCTCTTCGTTCGCCGTGATCCGCAGCCGAGCGGGATCGATTCCCTCGGCAAGCTCTGCCCAGATGAAGAAGCCACCTTTCGGCACGGCCCACTGAGCGTAGTTCGAACAGCGCTCGTCGAGCGCGGCCAGCATCGCGTCCCGCTTGCGGCGATAGATCTCGATCATCATCGGGACGTGCGTGTCGTAGTGACCGGTTGCGCAGAATTCCGCGATGACGCGCGTCGTCCACGGCGAGACACCCATGTCGAACCGCATGCGGGTGATGGCATCGATGACGGGCTTCTCGCCCATGATCCAACCCACGCGCAGTCCCGTGGCGAGCGTCTTGCTGAACGTGCCCATGAGCACCGCGCCCGTGCCGCCCGCCACGGTGAACAGCGACGGCAGCGGTTCGCGGTCGAAGCTGATGGCGCCGTACGCGTCGTCCTGCGCGATGAGGATGTTGTGCTTGTGGCAGATATCGACGACGGCGCGGCGGCGCTCGAGGCTCATCGTGTTCGCCGCCGGGTTCTGGAAGTTCGTGATCGTGTACAGCAGCTTGGCGCGCTTGCCCTCGGACGCGAGGCGGTCGGTGAGCTGCGCCAGCGCGACCACATCGAGCCCGTCGTCATCGAGGGGCACCGTGGCGATTTCCGGCAGACACGAGATCGCGATGCGCGTGCTGCCGGCGAAGCACGGCTGCTCGAGGATGATCACGTCGCCCGGGTCGAGGAACGTCTCGCAGACGTTCTCGAACGCGCCCGACGAACCCGTCGTCAGCACGAAGTTCGTCTTATCCAGCGCGATGCCTTCGCGGCGGTTGATGTCAAGCGCGAGCCAGTCGCGTAGTCCCGACGGCCCTTGCGGCCCGCCGTACATCAGCGCCTGTTCGCCCTCGCGCCGCAGCACGCGCTCGTTGCATGCGATCAGCTCTTCGGTGGGGAGCGATGGCGGATCCGGCACGCCGCCGGTGAGGAAGATAGGCGCCTTCGGCGGCGGTGGCAGCTCGCCCTGGAACCACGGCGACCACGCCATCTTCTGCGCCCGCTGGGAGAGCGCCGCCTCCAGGTCGTATGCGTCCTCGCGCGCGGCGGATGCTGTCTGGTCTGCTTCCCAGGGGACTCGCCCGCCCATGATGTGCTCCTCATCGGTCGTCGGTCGTGGTCTCCCGTCGTCGGGAGGGACGGAACCACAGATTACACAGATTTCGCCGATTGGTCGTTGGTGGCGGGTGGATACGCGTTTTGCAGTTGGAGCAGGCGCCTCACGACGCCCCGCTCCGCCCAGTGGGGTACGGACGGCATGCCGTGCTAGCCCGGTTTGCCGGCGTTACCTTTGGCGACGCGAGCCGCTGCGGCGCGGAACCGCTCGTGGTGCTCAGG
>CAYWOO010000243.1:0-12306 GCA_964458665.1 uncultured Dehalococcoidia bacterium | reverse complement strand
TCCGGCGGGATGTTGCCGAGTGAGTCGACGACGCGATCGACGTCGAACCAGCGCTTGTCGGTCCACTGCTTGAACAGCCCCATGCCCTCGAAGTTCACCGGCGTCGCGATCGTCACGAGATTCTTCATCGGCGAGTCGGCGTGCAGGCCGCCGTAGAGCAGCGCCAGCAGTCCGCCCATGCAGTAGCCGATGAATGACACATCAGTCTCGTCCGTCGCTTCCTGGATCTTCTCGATGCACGACGGGATCAGATCGAGCGCGTAGTCATCGAGCTTGAGCTTCGAGTCCTCGGCGCGCGGAATGCCCCAGTCGATCATGAAGACATCGAAGCCCTGCTTGAGCAGGAATTCGACGAAGCTGAATCCGGGTGTGAGATCGAGGATGTACGGTTTGCTGATCAGGGACATCACGAGCACCACCGGCACGCGGTAGACCTCGTCGGACATCGAGTGGTAGTGGTACAACCGCATCGTGCCGCGGGTGTAGATGACGTCCTTCGGCGTGACGCCGACCTCCGGCTCGTCGCGATTCAACATCACGTCGATGCCGCGCGAGGCGCGCGTGATCGTGCGTTCGACTTCCTTCTGGACGATGGCGCCGATGTTCTCTGGCGGGTTCGCGGTCTGGGTGGTCATGGCGGGCACCTCCACGCAGCGTCGCGGCGGCCGGGTCGTCGCCCCAACGGGCCGTAGGCGGGCCGGGGGGGCTCCGGCCTCAGATGAAACCAGTATGCCACGCTTTCGGGCGGAGTTGAATAGGTGCGAGCCCCATCTACGAAGGAAACGGGACGCGAGAAGCGGGAAGCGGGATCCACGGTGCGCGTCGTGAGACACGCAGGGATGTTGCCTTACGGGCCTCGCCGGACGCGGGCTAAAAGCCCGCGCCACGCGCGTCAACGCTACTTCGTGCCGTTCGCCGAGCGCGCCGCCGCGACTGCCGGACGCTTCGTGCGGGCGGGCTTGCGCCGGGGCGCCGGACGCACGACCGCCGCGAGCTTCGGGTTCGACTGAGCGAGCGCCGACTCGAGCCGCATCAGCGTGTCTTCGATCGCCTTCATCCGCTCGCCCAGTGCCACGAGGTCGTTGTGGGTGGGGATGTTGAACGTCGTATAGTAGCGCTCCAGGTTGTCGGCGATCATCCGCTGCACGGTCAACGACGCCTCAACGGCGGCGTTCATCGAACTGGAGAAGCCCTCGGTGCCGAGCACATCCTTGAAGAAGCCGTTCCACTGGCGCTCCGAGTCCGTGATGAACTGGCGCCACGTGTCCAGGGGGTTCGCTGCTTGTTCGACTTTCTCTGCCATCACTGCACTCCTTGCTTCTGATCGCCCTCGATAGCTGTAGTTATGCGCTGTCTGCGCGCGGCGGCTCCGACTCCTCGACAGCGTCGACGCGGTCGAAGCCCTGGATCGTCTTCTGTAGCACCGCCTGGTAGCGGCCCAGCACGTCGATCCAACTCGACAGGAACAGATCCCCCGCCTTCGTGAGCGAATACATGCGCCGCGCCGGTCCGGACTCGGACGTATCCCAGAACGACGAGACGAGCCCGGTCTTTTCGAGCTGCCGCAACGAGCGGTACACCGTGCCGGAGTCAAATGCCGGCAGTCCTGCCGAAGCCAGTTGCTGAGCGAGCTGGTATCCGTACGCATTCCAGTTTCTCAGGAACGCCAGCAGCGTGGTCGTGAGGAGGTCGCCGTGCATCCGGAATGGTTCGGGGCCGGATTGCTGCTCCTGTTCGCTGTTCTTGGCCATGCTATCACGTTCTCCCTGCCTGGATGTGTTCGGCGTGTTAATTCGTCCCGCTCGTCGTTATGTCGTGTTTCGAGCCATCTCGAAGTCGGCGTTTTCGGGGGCTCTGTCAACATTCATGCAAAACGCCCTTGACAGCGTTCTATCGCTATGTGTAATCTACACCTATCAACGAGGTGACGCAAGTCCCACACCCGACCATTTTCCACGAGGAGGAACCGGAATCATGGCGAAGAACACAGCCGCTGACAAGTACTTTGAGGCCCTGACCGAGAGCTACGACGCCATCATCGAGGCGATCAAGGCCGGCAACGAGCGCGGTTTCCGCGTCTCGAACAACCTGCTCGCCGAGGCCCAGCGCGGCCAGCGCGAGGCCGTCGAGCTTGGCCGCACGTTCGCTGCGGACCCGACCGACGTCGGCGGCTTCTACCGCACGATGATGGAGTCGACCACGAAGGCCCAGGGCCGGGCGCTCGAGCTTGCCCGCCAGATGTTCGACGAGCTGTCCGAGTCCCGCACCGAAGGCCGCGAAGTGATCGAGAAGATCGTCAAGTCGCAGCGCGCAGCCGGCGAGGCTGCCGTCGAGGCCACCCGCGACCTCGTCAGCACGACCGCCGAGCGCGTCCGCACCGGCGTCACCCGCGTGACGACAGGCGCGACCGAGCAGGTCGCCAAGGCGACGACCGCCGTGACGAAGCCGATCGCGAGCAGCGCCCCGAAGACCGAAGTCGCCTAATTCCGGCAGCACAAGTTCGCACCCGCCAGGGCGGCCGTTTCGACGGCCGCCCTTCTTGTTGGCCGCTAGCTGTTAACTGTTGGCGGTTAGCTCTTAGCCCGGGTCCGGTTCGCTATCATGCTCGCGACGCGACGACGCCACCTCACCGAGAGACTGATCGACTGAAAGACTGAGCGACTCATGATTGTCCTCTCCGTCAACAGCAAAGAGACGCCCGGCGTGGGCAAGATCCCCCGCGACAGCGTGACGCTCGTCGCCAATCACGGCGTCGAGGGCGACTACCACGCTGGCGCGACGGTGCGGCACCGCAGCCGCGCGGCGGCGACGCCCGACCTGCCGAACGCGCGCCAGGTGCACCTGATGCACGCCGAGCTGTTCGACGAATTGGCCGCGATCGGCATCACGGTCACGCCCGGCGCGATGGGCGAGAACATCACGACGCGCGGCCTCGCGATCCTCGATCTCGCACCCGGCACGAAGCTTCACCTGGGCGAAAGCGCGGTGATCGAGGTGACGGGCTGCCGCAACCCCTGTGCGCAGCTCAACGGCGTCGATGAGCGGTTGCTGCAGCAGGTAGCGATGAAGGCCGACGACGGAAGCATCATCCGCAAAGCCGGCATCATGGCGATCGTGCTCGAAGGCGGCACCGTTCGCCCCGGCGACGCCATCCGCGTCGAAGCGCCGTCAGGCGCGGCGGCCGCGGCGCGGCTACAGCCGGTTTAGGACACGGGACCTCGCCAAGGGCTCTCCCGAATGTCGCCCACCCGCGCGCGCTGGCAGGCGACGATCCCGACGTGACCACGCTCTTGAGGCTTATTGGGGTTGCGCCGGTTCTTCGGTCAGGCTTCGGACTCGCCCGACGCGCAAGTATAAGCCGGCATTCCAGGATTCGACCTCATACCGACCACCGATGAGGACAACGAATGGCGTCCCGACCTCATCGCTACAGTCGACCCAAAGCATCGGACAGTCTCTGCAATGACGCACGCTATTCAGCGACGATGCGTTGACGACAGACGCCAACGTGTTTCGCATCTCGGCGAGATCGCTCTCGCTCAGCATTGACCATCGGTGCTCGTCGCGATTGAAAAAGCACAAGTAGACGAATGTCTTCGTTCCATCTAGAGAGGCGATCCGCTGGACGACAGCTAATACGGCGACGATGGAGAGCAAGCCACCCAGGTAAGTGAAGTATGCCGCGAGCGCGATCGTACCCGTTCGCGCTGAAGACAGCACAGCGATCGCCACCATCGGCAATGCGGGCGCGAAGAATATCACCAACGCGAATCTGTATCGCAGGACTCACCTCCGAGAGCGGATCCTGGGCCGCGATCTCCTACTCAAACTCCCACGCCGCGCCGTCCTTGAACGCGCGCAGGACGCGCCGCGCGACGACCATTCGGTGCACCTCGTCCGGCCCGTCGTAGATGCGGGCGGCGCGGGCGTTGCGGTACATGCTCTCCAGCGGCGTGTCGCCGCTGACGCCGCGCGCGCCGTGCACCTGGATCGCGCGGTCGATGACGTCGTGCAGCACCTTCGCGCCGAAGAACTTGATGATCGAGATCTCGACGCGCGCCTCGTCACCCTGGTCGATCTTGTGCGCCGCGTGCATCGTCAGCAGACGGCACGCCTGGATCTCGGCGGCGGAGTCGGCGATCCAGTTCTGGATCGTCTGCTTGTCAGCCAGCGGCGCGCCGCCGACCTGGCGCGTGAGCGCATAGCGGCACATGATCTCGAACGCGCGCTGCATCTGTCCCAGCCAGCGCATGCAGTGGTGGATGCGCCCGGGCCCGAGCCGCCGCTGCGCGATGCGGAAGCCGTCGCCCGGCTCGCCGAGCACGTTCGTCACCGGCACACGAACGTTGTCGTAGATGATCTCGCAGTGCGCGCCGTCCGTCTCGCCCATCACCGGCACCGGGCGGATGATGTTGAACCCCGGCGTGTCCGTCGGCACGACGATCTGGCTCATGCGGCGGTGCGGCTCCGCATCGGGATCGCTGACGCACATGACGATGGCAAACGACGCGCCGATGGCGCCGCTGGTGAACCACTTGTGTCCGTTAATCACCCACTCATCGCCGTCACGCACGGCGCGCGTACGCAGCCCCGTCGGGTCCGCGCCCGACACCTCCGGCTCCGTCATCGAGAAGCACGACCGGATCTCGCCCGCAACAAGCGGCTTCATGAAGCGCTCTTTGAGATCCGGCGATCCGAACTGGTGCAGAATCTCGGCGTTGCCGGTATCCGGCGCGGCCGAACCGAACGCGCGCGGCGCGTACGGGCTGCGGCCGAGGATCTCGTTGATGTAGGCGTGCGGCAGGAAGCCCGTCCCCGTGCCGCCCGCCTCGGGCCCGATGAACGTCGCCCACATCCCCATCGCCTTCACGCGCGCCTGCAGGTCCTTCATCAGCGCCGCCGACTCGTCGTCGTGCTGATCGAGCACGTGCTCGTTCGGGATGATCTGCTCGTCGAGGAACGCCTTCGCCTTCGCCCGCTGCGCCTTGATCTCGGGATTGAGGTTGAAGTCGGTCATGGGGAGCTCCGCTCGTTTGTAGTTCGTGGTTCGTAGTGGGTAGTCGAGTGTAAACGCGCGCGGGCTTATGGGCTCGCGTGACGATCGATTGGCCGTGCACCGTAGTGACTGCCGAACCGCTGTCGGGGCGCACGGCTGTGCGCCCGCGCTCGATCTGGGCAACGGCCCCGACGCAAGATCTTCCTCCGTCTCCGCCGGGCGGCGAGGGTCGGGGTGAGGTCGCGCGGCCCCTCTCCCCGGCGCTTCGCGCCGACCCTCTCCCACCGGGGGAGAGGGTGAGCCGTTTGACGCAAGATGGGGCGCCCACCGCCGCACGGGCGCAACGGGTTGCGGCCCCTACATCACGCGGGGTAGTGTCGCCGTGAGATCGAGGCTCCTCGGTTTCCGCACGCCCGCCGCGATCCACGAACCCTCTCCCCTAGTGGGAGAGGGTGGCGCGAAGCGCCGGGAGAGGGCCTACGCCGGCGGCAGCAGCTCCAGCGCATCGAGGTCCATGATCGCCGTGCCCAGACGGTCGAAAAAGAGATCGAACAGCGCCCTGCCGCGCTCGTTTGCTGTGTCGAGAGTGGCGCCGTTGATCACGAAGATGCCGAGGCTGGCAAGCAACGACGATCGATAGTCACGATGGAGGGCGTCGAACGCGTAGCCGGTCACGCCGTTCTCGACGAGCGTGTTGTGGTACTCGCGCAGCCACTCCATCTCGTGCGCGCGCCGCGTCGCGATATCGACGTTGCCGTAGACGAAATAGGATATGTCGTACGCGCCCCAGCCGCGGTTCGGGCTCTGCCAGTCGAGCACGGCGAGTTCGTAACCGCTTCCTGGGTTGCCGAAGAACATGTTGTCGAGCCGGTAGTCGCCGTGGATCATCGTCGAAAGCGCCGCGTCGCGGAACGGCTCCATCAGCGTCACCAAGCGCGGACCGAGGCCGGGCATGATGTCGGTAATCGCCTTCGGCAGCTGGGGGCCGAACAACTCGAGCACGCGCTCGCACGACGGCGGGTAGGCCTGGACCAACGCGCCGCCGACGATGTCGATGCCCAATTCGAGCCAGGGCACGCGGTCCAGCCGGTCGCCACCCCACCACTGCGCGTGATGCAGCGCCAGCTGCCGCAGCACGAGACGCGCTTCGTTAGCGGTGCAGCCCTGCACCTGGTCGCCTGCGTGACCGGTCGCGCCGAGATCTTCGAGCAGCAGCACGTACTCGACCTTGGCAGCGTCTCCGGCGCTGTAGTAGCAGCGTGGCGTGCGGAACGTGATCTGGTCGGCCAGTTCGCGATAGAAGCGGAACTCGCGTTCGTAGAGACCATACAGTCCGGCGATCTCACGCGCGCCCGGCTCGAGCGCGGGTAGCTTGGCGATCAGCGTCGCGGGCGCACCTGCCACCGCACGATCGTACGTGAGCGTTACGCGCGCAACCTGCCCGACGAACCCGGCGCCCTGGCCGAGCACTTCGTGCGTGGCGGACGTGACGGTCGCGTCGCTGATGATGCCGCCAGCCCGAAGCGCGTTCGTCAGCCACGCGGCGGTCAGATCGGCTGGCGACGTCGGAATAGCGAGATCGGAATGCATGCCCACACCTCAATCATCAGCACAGGATGTTTGGGGCAGGGTATGCAACGGTAGCTCGCGATGCCAGACGTCCGTCCGTGGCCCCATTGCCCGCTACGAAGACTGCGCTACCACCTGCACCTGCAGCGTCACACCGTCCTGCACCGAGACGAAGTTCGCGATGTTGAGGATTGGGATGTTGAAGTCGCCGAAGTTGAACTTCAGCGTCGCCAGCGCGGTGATGAGGTTGCCGTCGCGCTTCGCCTTCACCTCCCACACGACGTCCTTCTTGACGCCGTGAAGATCGAGTGAGCCGCTCATTTGCAACGTCTGCTCCGCATCCGCGGCGAGGCTCTTGTCGAAGCCGGTGACCTTCGTGGCCGTGAAGGTCGCGGTCGGGTACTTGCTCGTCTCGAGGCCCTGGTTCTGCACGCGTGCGTCACGCTTGCTCTTGTCGCTCGCCAGCGTCTTGAGGTTCACGGTGAACGTCGTCGGCTGCGACGCGTCGAGGTCGAAGCCGTCAGCCGTCAGCTGGAACTGGCCGGTGATGTCCTTCGTCGAACCCTTCGCTGTCGATGGCAGCGGCAGGCTCGCGAGCTTCTCGTCGGCGAAGTACGCGGCTTCCGAGCGGTCGGAGAGGATCTTGAACGTCAGGCTCCCGCTCGCCGACGAGCCGGTCTTCGTGGCGGATGCGGTGCCGCCTGCGGACGTCGCAGCGGGCGTCTTGAGGTCGGTGGGGATGGCCGGCGCGTTCGTAGCGAGCTTCGCGTCCTCGCGAATGAAGAACCACCAGCCGCCAGCGGCAACGGCGCCGAGCACAACAATCGCGGCAACAGCGCCGACCAGGATCTGCGTGAGTTTCATGCGACTCCACTCCTATCCGCCCACGAGACCGGCCTCGTACACATGTATGAACACTCTAACCGCCGTCGTGGCGACTCGACGTTACGGAACGGTTGCCGGGCGCCTGAGATTCCGGTTTGGTGAACGCTACTCGCCTAGTCGCCGGTCAGTTCACGCACACGATCGAACAGTCGCTGCCGTGCGCACGCTCCGCATCGCGAATCGCGTCCTCCACCGATGAGGCGTAGTCGAATCCGACGTGGCGTGGCACCGCCGCATCCTCGGCGCCTGCGACGATGACGCGCGCCGCATGCTTGAGTCTGCGCAGCGGATGCGTGGCGAGCACCGCGTGCACGGGATGGAAGGCCACGCCGTTGCGGTAGCGCTCGATGTAGGCGACGTTCGTCGCGAACTCATCGCCGAAGCGCGCCATGATCTCGTATGGGTCGCGCGTCGCCGGCAGCACGCGATCCCACGCCTCGCGATACGACGGGTGATGCTCCATATCCCACGTCTCCGGACACGGCGTCGCGAGGATCACGGTGCAGCCCGGCTTGCCCAGCGCCTCGATGTAACCCCCGAGATAGCCCAGGCCCGACGAGATCAGCGTGAGAATCGGGTTCATCGTGCCGAATATGGCGTACGGGCTCCACGCCGGCAGTCCGTACACGACGACATCCGCCGGCTCTGCCTGCGAGCGCCGCGGCGGGTTGCGTGACGCCATCACTTCGAGCGCGGCCGCGCGCGTTTCGCTGACGCCGCCGGCCCAGACGTGCGCGATCTTCGTCGGGCTCGCCTGCACGCATTCGATCTTGTAGATGCGTTTGCCCATCGACGCTTCCAGATGCGCGCCCATCTCGTTCAGCACGTCGTGCATGCGGTTGTGAAGCACCGACATCGACATGCCGTCGGGATGGTGCGTGTGACGGATCGAGCGCCACGTCGAGAGTCCGACGGCGACGGATTTCCAGCCGCCACTAAACCCCAAATGCAGGCCGGCGTTGATGTACACGCAGAGATCGGCGTCGACGGCGTGCTTGCTGAGCTCGACGTCATAGCCGTGCTCGGTCGTGCCGAAGTACACGAGATGCGCGGCGTCCTCCGCATCGTGGCAGAAGAGCCGCCCGCCGAATCGATCGACCAGCTCCTGCCCGATAATCGTCGCCAGCTCGACGCGGGTGAACTTGCGGTGGAGCGCGTTTGCGCAGATAAGCTGCACGTCGTCCTCGTGCACGCCCGCCTCCGCGAGCTGCGTGAGCACGCCCTCGATGGCGACGCGCCGGATCGGCCCGAACGACGTGACGGTCGGATCGTCGAAGGCGATGACGACCCGCGAACCGGGTCGGACGATATCGCGGATCGGCGGCAGCCCGAGCGGATGGTCGAGCGCCTCGCGCACCGCTGCATCAAGATCGTTGACCGCCTGCAAGCCGCCACCAGCACCGGCGCTGCCGCCGCGCGACACCACGCGCGTGCGCGCCGGTAGTTCTACATCGATCGTCGCATCACCAAATGGCAGGGTCGCTTGCGTCATGCGCCGATTGTACCGCCTCGCCCGGTTCTTGGTTCTTGGTTCTGGGCTCTAGGTTCTCGGCCGCCAGGCCGCAGCCCGCTACACTTGATCGAACGGAGGTACACCCTATGCCCGAAGGCGGCTTGCTCGCGATCTTCGCCCACCCTGACGATGAGACGTTCGGCCTCGGTGGCACGATGGCTCGCTACGCGGCGCGCGGCATCCCTGTGACGATGTTGTGCGCCACGCGCGGTGAAGTCGGCGAGATATCACCGGGCACCGACGCCACGCCTGACACGCTCGGCCGCTTCCGCGAGGAGGAGCTGCGCGTCGCAATGGCGATGCTCGGCGTCACCGATGTGCGCATGATGGGCTTCCGCGACTCCGGCATGCAGGGCACGCCCGAGAACGACGACGAGCGCGCGCTGATTAAGGCGCACCCCGACGCTGTCACACACATGCTCGTGCGCACGATCCGCGAGCTGCGCCCGGCCATCGTCGCCACGTGGGACGCCAGCGGCGGCTACGGCCACCCGGACCACATCGCCGTGCACCATCACGCGACCGCTGCGTTCCACGCGGCGGGCGACGCGAGCAAGTTTCCGACCGCCGGCGACGCGTGGAAGCCGGAGCGCCTCTTCTACACCGCCATCCCGATCAAGGAGTTCGTGCGCCTCATGGAAGAGATGCGTGCAGCTAGTGGCGAGGTCCCGAACGTCGCTGAAGACGACAACGCCATGGCGGAGTTGCCGCGCGTCGAGCCGAACTGCATCATCGACGTCGGCGATCTCGTCGCGCTGAAAGAGCAGGCGATGCTTTCTCACCGCACGCAGATCTCCGACATGGATCCGTTCATGAACCTGCCCGAAGCGAGCCGCCACCGCTTTTTCGGTCGCGAATACTTCTACCAGGCACATCCGGAGCTTCCTGCCGGGGCGATGCTCGACGATTTCTTCGCGTAGCCCGGCGACGCGGATCTACGCCGGCGACACGCCGCCCACGAGCCGCATCCGCCTACGTCGCCGCTCGACCACACGTCGTAGTGGCGCCGCAACTACGTGCGCTCGCCGCTGGTACGTGGCGATGCGCTGGTACGTGCGGGCGTGCGCATGGACGGCGATCTGCTCGGTTTCGACCTGCGGCTCGCCGGCAGTGAGCGCTACGACGCGCTCGACCGCCTTCTGCTTATCGAGGATCAGCATTGATGGCGTTCAGCTCCTGCCGGACGATCTGGCTCACGCGCTGACGGGTGACGCCAAAGTGCTCCGCCAATCGCGACTGCAGGCCCCAGCGGCCGCCGTTGCCCGCCACGCCGCGCTTGATCAGCACTCTTGCCGCTATTCTTAGCTTCTCGGTGCGCGTCAGCTCCTCCTCTTCGAACGTCTGCAGTTCCATGGTCATCCTTGCCCCCTCCAGTGAACGCCCGTTGCCGGGCCAGACCCGTGCCCCCTCGAGCGGCAGGCCGCACGTGCTTGACGTGCAGGATCGACTTTACAAAGTCGCTCTCACCACGCGCGTTCGCGCCTCTGACCACAATTTTCGAACCTCGCCGCAGCCTAATCACAGCACCAATCATCATGGCCCGCCCCTTTGACGGCCGTAGTCGACAAACAGGTAGCCGAGCGGCGCAATCCGCGAGGGTCTCCGGCGCTCAGTCCGGAAAGTCGTCGCTGCCCGTCGCCACGCCAACCCATCGTTCGCTCTCCGCTCCACACTGTGGAGAGGAGGTGGCCGAAGGCCGGAGGTGAGGCAACGACCAAGAGCCATCGTGCTACGCTCCCCGCATGACCCGCCGCATCCTCTCCGCCGTGGCGGCCTGCGCGATGGCCGCTCTTGGTGCCGCCTGCTCCAGCGGCGGCCCATCCGCGACGGTCACCCCGTCACCCTCGGACACGGCGACCTTCGCGCCTGCGACTCCGACGCAGTTCCCGACGTTCACGCCGACGCCGGCGTTCGGCGCGGGCACACAGATCGTCGTCGGTGGCGACCTGCGCGTGCGCAGCGGGCCATCGACCACCGCGCCGCCCGTGAAGACACTGAGGGACATGACGGCCGTCCAGATCGATGCCGCGGTGCAGGGCGAGAATGTGCTCGTCGGCGCCCAGACGTGGGTGCCTGTGACGCCGGACTGGACCCGCACCTGGTTCCGGCTCACTGACGGCACGTTCGTGTACTCGGCGTTCGTCTTCATCCAGCAGCCGGGTGAGGCATCGCCACTTACGGACGCGCTCGGTCAGGAGAAGTGGATCGACATCAACGTCACGGCGCAGACGGCCACAGCGATGATCGGCTCCCGTGCCGTGTATGCGGCCCCCGTCTCGACCGGCGCGCCCGACTTCCCGAGCCCGCTCGGATCGCATCGGATCGAGAAAGACGGCCGCCTCGCCGTCGAGCGGATGACGGCGTCGCAGGCCGGATACTCGCCGGAACAGGCGAAGTACGACGTGGAGCGCGTGCTCTTCACGCAGTACTACGACCGCGGCGGCGACGCGCTCCACCTCAACTACTGGCGCCCGAAGGAGGTCTTCGGCAGGACCGCCACCAGCCACGGCTGCGTCGGCATGCAGCTCCACGACGCACAGTGGTTCTGGCTCTTCGGCGCGCCCGATATGCGTGTGGAGATCCACGTGTAGGTTGTAGGTGATGGGTTGTGGGTTGTAGGAGCCGTCCATCCAGCCCTTCCGCCTAAGCGCACGAGCCTCAATGCTTAGTCCGCCAGACACCATTCGACGGAGCCGCATCGCAGGAGCGCCTCATGTACACCGACCTCAACAAGGAACTCACCGACGAGCAGAAGATGCTCAAGCAGCGGATGCACGAATTCGCGGCGCAGGTGCTGCGGCCGGCGGCTTGGGAGCTGGACAAGCTGACGCCGGAGCAGACGATCGCGCCTGGCTCCCGGATGCGCGACGTCTTCCGCATCGCCTACGAGCAGGAGTTCCACTTACGCGGCTTCCCGGAAGCCTTGGGCGGCGCGCATCTCGGCCCGCTGGAGTCGCACATCGTCAACGAGGAGATGGGCTGGGGCGCATCCGATTTCTCGATCGCGCTCAGCGTCACGTCGTTCCCGTTCTCGTTCGCATCGAGCCGCCAGGATCCCGACATGATGCGCGACGTCGTGATGCCGTTCGTCAACGACCGCAAGGGCGAGTACATCGGCTGCTGGGCGATCACCGAGCCAGGTCACGGCTCCGACACGCTGATGCCGGGCACAAAGATGTGGACCGATCCGAAGATCCACTACGGGCTCACCGCGACGGCCGACGGCGACGACTACGTGCTGAACGGCCAGAAGTCGGCGTGGGTCTCGAACGGGACGATCGCCACGCACGCGCTGGCGTTCCTCGGCGTCGAGCGCAAAATGGGCATGGCGGGCGGCGGCGTC
>CAYWOO010000242.1:0-17200 GCA_964458665.1 uncultured Dehalococcoidia bacterium | reverse complement strand
GCGCCGCCGTGCTGCTTGAGCAGATCGCGCGTGATGCGCTCGTGCTCGCGCAGGACGTCGCGTCCCCTCGCGTCGCCGAGGCGTTGCATCATCTCGGTGTGGCCGACGATGTCGGTGAAGAGCACGGTGCGTACGGAAGTCGCGGCGCCAGCACTGACGTCGGCTGCTGGCTCCGGCTCGATCCCCATGAAGTCGCGCAGCATCGCGAAGAAACGCTTCCCTTTGTGGAGGTTATCCTCAACGATCACGAGCTGGCTGCGCCTGATGTGCGACGCCAGCCTGCGGCTTACGTCGACCGGCAGCCAGCGATTGTGCTGGTTATGAATGACGAGCGTCTCCGCCTCGACGGCATCGACGAACGGCCTGACGTCATAGGCCTCGATCGCCTCCTGCGAGGCTTTCCATGTGGCTTTGTCCACGCAGGCGCGGAAGAATTCGGCGTAACGCACCGCCTCATCGCCTTCAAAGCCCAGAAGGACGCGGGCCATCGTCTCCGAGTTAAGTTTCCAGTCCGTCTCACGGAGCGCCCGCTCGATCTCCAACGCCGCGCCCTCTTCGTAGTCGGCGAACGACATCCAGCCCTCAGCCAAAACGAGATGAGAAACGCGCTCCGGATGCCTGCTCGCGTACGCTATCGCGACAGGAACGCTATCCCACGTAGCGGACAGCGTGAACGACTCCGGGGCGGCGGCCTGTACGACAGCATCCAGGTCACGGAGCATCGCCTCGACCGAGAAATCCGTGACGCCGCGGTCGGACATGCCCGATCCGCGCACGTCGTACGTTACCGTGCGAAACCAACGGCCCATGTCCGCGTACGACTCTGGAAAGGATTCGCGCATGAGGAGTTGGTGGCTGAGCGGCTGTGACGGCATGTCGATGACGGTAGGGCCACTGCCGGTGACCGTGTACGCGATGCCCACGCCATCCGAGGTCTTCGCATAGTGAATACGCGGTTCCATGCCGGGATTATGCGCGATCGCTGTTTGGTTGAGCTAGCAGAGTTATCAGGGCGTAGTCGTCATCTTGCTGCGCAATGCGAAGCATCTTGCTCGAACGAGCGGGGTCCTTCGCTGCGCTCGAGGACGACAGGGATGCCGACTAGGAGCGCGGGCGTTCAGCCCGCGTCGTGTGGTGCACGTGGCCCACGTTGTTAGAAGGAGCGGCGTGGTGCGTCGGTCCGGCGTTTCCCGACGCACAGCCGGGACGGCTATGCCACGACCGCAACGGCTGACTACCGTGCCTCACCCCGGCCTTCGGCCACCCCTCTCCACATTGTGGAGAGGGAGCGTTTCGATGAGCCGGCTTGGGAGCGTGATGTCGGTGGCGATCCAATGTTCGGAGCGCGCGCATTCAGCCCGCGCCGTTTGGCACACGCGGCCTGTGAGCGTAGAAGGAGCGTCGTCCTGCGTCGGTCCGGCGTTGCCGGACGCACAGCCGGGGGCGGCTATGCCACGCGCTTCGCGCCTCTTCGCCGCCCGGTGTCTCTCGCACGCGGATCGGACGCGGTTCATTGGTCGAGGAGATGTACCGCGTTGGTCCGCCTTTGCAGGACGCACAGCCGGGGACGGCTATGCCACACGCTTCGCGTCTGGTCCGACGACCGACGACGTACGACCGACGACAGGCACCGCTACGCCACTTGCGATTGCGGGCCGTACAT
Source organism: uncultured Dehalococcoidia bacterium (assembly GCA_964458665.1). Taxonomy (GTDB): domain Bacteria; phylum Chloroflexota; class Dehalococcoidia; order DSTF01; family JACRBR01; genus JANXYW01. The sequence goes on along the minus strand of CAYWOO010000242.1, from coordinate 15,537 downwards.
GCGGCGCTCGGCGGCGGCGAAGATGTCCTCGCTGGTGGCACCGTCGGCGGGAGCAGTCGCCCAGCCGGCGGCGAGGTGCAACTCCAGGCCGGGCACGTCGCCGTCGCCGGCTGCGGCTTCCTTGGCCGACGCGAGCAGGCGGCGGGCGGCGCTTTCGGCGCCTTCCGGCGAGGCCTCCGTGAGAATCATCGTGTAGCCGCTCTCCTTGAATGCGCCAATGACGTCGATGTCGCGGGCGTTCTGGGCGAGCGCCTCGCCGAGGCGCTGGAGCAGGCGGTCCGTAAGGAATGCGCCGAATCGGTCGCGGAGGAGCGCGAGGTTCGTCGCCTCGATCACGGCGATCGAGACTTCGCGTTTGTAGCGCTCGGCGCGGGCGAGTTCGCGCTGGAGATCCGCTTCGATCTTGCGCGCGTCGAACACGGACCGGACGACATCGATGACGCCCGCGTCGCGCGCGGCCTGCGCCTGGCGGAGATTGACGGTTGCACACGAGACGTGCGCCGCGAGCAGGGCGACGTGCTCGACGTTCGGCTGACCGACGTGCATGAGGAGCAGACCGCCGATGCGCTCGCCCGCAGACTCGAGCGGCACGAACGAGATCGCATCGACGCCCAGCTCCCGTTGTGCGGCCTGCGCGTCGGACTCGCCGATGAGGCCGCGGAAGATCTCGCTGGCGGGCGCGGTGATGTGGGTGCCGGCGTCGAGCGCGTCGGCGATGGCGGGCGCCTCGCGCGGATCGAGCTTGGAGGCGAGCGCGACGCGACCGAATGCATCGATAGCACGCTGCTGCGAGCGGCGGCGCAGATCGGACGCGGGCTGGCGGCGATCGAGGCGGCCGTCCTGCTCTTCCATGTAGACGAACGTGAACGTCGAATTCACTGTGCGCTCCGCGGCGGTTGCTGTTGCATCCACCAACCAGTCCAGCGTTGCGGCCGAGTGGATGGGGAGGAGCATAGCCATCATCATCGAAACGGGGTCCTTATAGGCTGGCTGCTGTACGGCTTTGCGGGAGGGCATAGGTCTCGTCCTTGCTAGGTCTGCCGCTGGCCCAGGTTGGCCATAATGCGGACCAGGTGTTCTTCGAGCCGGTTCACCGTGCTTTCCAATTGCTTGATGTCGGTTGCGCTTTCGCCGCGCAACACGCCCGCTTCCACCAGATTGCGGACGGCGGCTTGCAGCCGGGTCTGCTGCTCCAAGAGAGCATCGGCTTGTGCACGCAGTCCCGATAGCTGGCTGGCCGCCTGCGTCAGATCCGCGAGCCCAGGCTGCGCGGCTTCGCGAAGCGCGAGCTGGCGGGCGAGATCTTGCACGACGATGGTAGCTTTTGCGGCTTCGTTGGCGGCGTGCGAAGCGCGGTTGAAGACGCGCCAGCCGCCGATGGTGCCGATCAACGTGAACAGCAGCAGCCCGCCGAGTCCAATGCACACGGCGACGATGGATGCGGCGAACTCCCAGTTGGACGCGTTGTCCATGGGCATGCTCCCTTGCCGCGCAGCGCGTACCTGTCGCCGGGCGGCTACAGAATGGTCGGTCCGGCGGCTCTGCCACCACACCGCACGGCGGCTGCGATTCCCCTAAGGTCGAACCTTTAGGGATCGTGCGACGGGCCGAAGCCACGCCATCTGTCCTCTTTGTACAACGTCGCTGTCGCGCAAGCGTGTCAAGGACCACAAGATTGACGAGCCGTTGTCAGCGTTTGGGATGGCCGGGAGGCATACCGATGGTTCGGTTTGCCCGCTACAGATGGTTCGAACGGCTCATGGCAGGGCTTGCGGAGGCTCCGTTACAATCGAGCCCATGCTGAAGCGACTGATCTACGCTGCAGGCGCGCTCTCGGCGCCGGGCATCGCCCTGACGTTGGCTTCGGAGCGGCTGATCCGCCCGCACCTGTTCTATCGTGGCGACTGGCACCCGGAGCCACCAGTCGCGGTGGGATTCCCGTACGAAGAGGCGACGATTTTCACGGCGGACGGCGTGGAGTTGCAGGGGTGGTTCTTCAAGCAGGAGAGTTCTGCGCCGACGCTGCTCTTCTGCCACGGCACCAGCTACAACGCCAGCGACATGTGGGTAACTGCGGCGCGGGCGCAGTCGTTCAACGACTTCCTGCGCGGCACAGGCTGCAACTTCCTGGTGTTCGACTATCGAGGCTACGGGCGGAACGGCGGCAGGGCGACCGAAGAGGGCACATACACCGACGCAGCGGCGGCGCTGGGCTGGCTGCACCAGCGCGGGGACATCGATCCGGCGACGATCTTCTTCTACGGCTTCTCGCTGGGCAGTGGCGTGGCGACGGAGCTGGCGGTGCGCGAACCAGGCGCGGGGCTCATCCTGCGCGCGCCGTTCACGTCGATGCGGGACATGGTCATCGATTGGGATGCGCGCTTTCGCGTGCCGCTGGCGCTGGCGCCGTGGCTGCCGCTTACGCGCTACGACAATCTTGCGAAGATCCATCGCCTCGACCGGCCGCTGCTGGTGATGCACGGCGACGCCGACAACACGGTGCCGGAGGCGATGGGCCAGCGGATCTTCGAAGCAGCGCCGGAGCCCAAACGCTACGTCGTCTTCCCGGGTGCCGGGCACGCCGACCTCGCGACGGCGATGATCGTGCCGGCGGTCTCGCAGTTTGTCGACGATGTCGTACGCGGCATGCGCGACGGCAGCGGCGGGATTGAGGCCGCAACGACCGCCGCGGGTTGATCGGCGCGGCTACCGGCGACCAGCGGCGCTCGATACGATGTCATGGTGGCGACGGAACTCCAGAAGCAGGTAGCACAGCGCATCGATGCGGCGATCGGCAGCGGCCGGCGGCTGCTGGATCGCGACCCGGAGTATCGCGCGCTGAAGAAGCTCGCCGAGCGCAACCGCAAGCAGCCACCGAAGACACCGCTGGACGCGCTGCAGCACATCGTCGATGTGGCGCGCGAGCTGACGGACGGCACGTTCGGGGCGCTGGCCGTCACGGGCGAGATCGACTACGTCGAAGGCTTCGTCGTGAGCGGGATGGACGAGAAGGCGCTGGCCGGACTGAAGGGGCCGCCGCAGGGTCACGGGCCGCTCGGCACGATGCGCCAGGACGGCCTGCCCGTGCGGCTCGAGGATGTCTCGCAGCATGCGAAGGCGTTCGGCTTCCCGCCGAAGCATCCGGACATGAAGGAGCTGCTGGGCCTGCCGATCTTCGCCGGTGCGACCGTGCGAGGCGCGCTGTACGTGACCGATCGCAAGAACGGGCGCGGATTCAGCGCGGACGATGAGCAGGTGCTGACGGCGCTCGCGCATCACGCCGGGCTGATCATCGAGGCTTCGTGGTACTGACGGACGGGAAACCACGGATTTCACGGATTTCACGGATTGGGGTTGTGGAGATTCGGACGCGATCGGCGGCGATGATCGCTGGCCGCAACTGCACGGCGGTTGGCCGTCCGTCCGTGCGATCCGCCTAGCTGATAGCCGATACTGAGAGTGCGATGATTGTTGGCACCGTCCGCGAGATCAAGGCAGAAGAGTACCGCGCCGGGCTGACCCCGGAAGGTGTCCACGCGCTCGTCGATGCTGGCCACAAGGTGCTGGTCGAGTCGCAGACCGGCGCAGGCGTGGGCTTCAGCGACGACGCGTATACCGCGTGTGGCGCGACGATCATCGACAACGCGTGGGAAGTGTGGGCGCGCGCCGACCTGCTGGTGAAGGTGAAGGAGCCGCTGGAGCCGGAGCACTCGCTGGTGCGCGACAACCAGACGCTGTTCACGTACCTGCACCTGGCGACGCTGCCGGAACTGACGCGCGTGCTCATCGCATCGAAGGTGACGGCGATCGCGTACGAGACGGTGCAGCTGCCCGACGGGTCGCTGCCGCTGCTGATCCCGATGAGCCAGATCGCGGGCCGCATGGCGACCGAGATCGGGGCGCAGTACTTGCGCAAGCCGGGGCCGGGTCGCGGCAAGCTGATCTCCGGGCTGCCGGGCGCGCCGCCTGCGCACGTTGTCGTGCTCGGCGCGGGCATCGTTGCGGAGAACGCGGTCGAAACGGCGATCCAGCTTGGCGCGCGCGTGACGGTGTTCGATACGCGGCTGGACAAGCTGCGGCACATCCAGCAGCTGTGGCCGGGGCGGACGACGGGGCTGATGTCCAGCCCGCTGGCGATCGCGAGGGCGCTGCGCGAGGCGGACATCCTGGTATGCGCGGTGCTGGTGCCAGGAGCAGCGGCGCCGCGGCTGGTGACGCGCGAGATGGTGCGCGGCATGGGGCCGGGTGCCGTGATCGTGGACGTATCGATCGACCAGGGCGGCACGTGCGAGACATCGCGGCCGACGACGCACAGCGATCCTGTGTACGTGGAAGAGGGCGTAGTGCACTACTGCGTCGCCAACATGCCGGGCGCGGTGCCGATCACCTCGACAGCGGCGCTGACGTCGGCGACGCTGCCGTACGTGCTGCGGCTGGCGAACATGGGCACGCGCGAAGCCTTGCTGGCAGACAGCTCACTGGCGAAGGGCGTGCTGGTCAGCGAAGGGGCGGTGACGTACGCAGCGCTCGCCGAGTCGCTGCAGATGCCGTACGTGCCGCTGGAGCAGGCGCTGCCGGCGTAGCTCAGAGGCTCCGCGCTACGTCGAGCGCGGTTAGCCCGGCGCGACCCATTGCCCGAACGAGCGTTTCACCACCAAAGCCGATATCCCATGCGTCGCCATGCAGCTCGTCGGATACGACCAACAGGGCCGCGCAGTCGATTCCACGAAACGCGGCGACGGTGAACAACGCCGACAACTCCATCTCCACGGTGATCACGCCCTCTGCGCGATAGCGGTCGATTTTTCCGCGGTGCTCGCGGTAGATGGCGTCCGTCGTCCACGACGTGCCGGTCTGGTACTCGATGCCCTCGGCGCGAAGACGGTCCTCGATCGCGCGTCGGAGCGCCGGTGATGCAACCGCAGCTTCGTCCGACGGCGCGTAGTGGTGCGACGTGCCCTCTTCGCGGATCGCCGCATCCGGCACGACGAACGTGCCGATCGGCGCGTGCGCCTGCAGGCTGCCCGCAGTGCCTGTGATGATGAGGGAGGTCATGCCGCAGGCGATCATCTCCTCGACGAGTGTGACCGCCGCGGGCGCACCTATGGGCAGCGTAACGATGGTGACCTCCCCGGCCAGATACGCTGGCCAATCAGGGAGTCCTGTGTCGTTCTGGCGGAGCCAGTGCTCGATCGGCTGCGCTTTTGACGTCGCTGCGATGTACTGCGTGATCCTGCTGCCGAACGTCGCGAGGACTGCCGGCCGAACGCCGAGTTGATCTCGCGTGATTCCGCGCCGGTCGCAGATGTGCTGTACCAGCCGGTCGGGATCGACGTGAGGATCGCCTTCGGAGTAGAAGCCTTCTGGCGACGCCATATCCATGCTGGTCAGCCCACCGCCACCAGAATCTTGGCGGCGTGCTGGATGTGATCTTCGTCGTGGACGCGCTGGAACGCCGCCCACTCGCGGCAGTTCAGCGGACCGAAGAACGGATGCGCCGGTTTGATCGTCGTATCCGGCGCTTCGGGCAGGCCGAGGATCGTCTCGAGCATCTTCGCGTTCGCCTCACGAAGCGCATCGACCCAGCCGGTGAAGGCACGCGCATCGTCGTCGACGGTCATGCCGAGGCCGCCGGGGCGCGGAGGCGGTTCTTGCCCGCGTGCCGCATGCCAGATCAGCGCGTTCACGAAGTTCTCGGTTGTGATCACGTGGCGCGTCAGTTCGCGGATCGACCACTCGTCCGCGGCGGGCTTCTTCGCGGCGACTTCGTCGGCGACGGCAGCGACGACATCGAGGTAGCGCTGCTGGCTTGTGCGGACGATATCGGCGAGTCCGTCCTTCGACTTCGTGCCTTGATGCTGAATATAAGATACGACTCGCGCGCGAACGTCGTCCGGGATGTTAACCATGGGTGCGCCTCCGCAAGGCAGTCTACGGTCTGTCGCTACAGTTCTGCAAGCGACTGGCGGCGCGACGATGGAAGAAGGAGGTTAGACCAGAGGAGGTAGATGGCCCGGCGAGCGATCTATCGTCTATCGTCCATCGTCCATCGTCCATCGTCCATCGTCCATCGTCCCTCGTCCATCGTCCATCGTCCATCGTCCATCGTCCATCCTCAAACCGGCCGCGCTACCCCGCGCGAGCGGCCGCCGGTACCCTGAGCCATATGAAGAAGATTCTCGTCGCGGATCCGATCGCCCAGGATGGCATCGACATCCTTCAGCGCGAAGCTGAGGTAGATGTCCGCACGGGGCTGCCGCTGGACGAGCTGTTGCGCATCATCCCCGACTACCACGCGCTGGTCGTGCGCAGCGAGACGAAGGTAACGGCCGCGGTATTCGCCGCCGGCACACAGCTGCAGGCGGTGGGGCGCGCGGGCGTCGGCGTCGACAACATCGATCTGGACGCGGCGACGAAGCGAGGCGTCATCGTCGTCAACGCGCCGCTGGGCAACACGATATCGGCGGCAGAGCACGCCGTGGGGCTGATGCTGGCGCTGGCGCGCCATATCCCCGAGGCGAACGCATCATTGAAGGCGGGCGAGTGGAAGCGGTCGAGCTTCAAGGGCTACGAAGTCCGCGGCAAGACCCTTGGGCTCGTGGGGCTGGGTAACGTCGGCTCGGAGGTGGCGAAACGCGCCAAGGGCCTCGACATGATCGTCGTCGCACACGACCCCTACATCTCGGCAGAGCGTGCGGCGGTGCTGGGCGTCGAGCTGGCCCCGTCGCTGGATGACCTGCTGGCGCGCGCCGACTTCCTCTCGCTGCACACCGTCGCGCCGGATCAGATCATCGGCGAACGGGAGCTGTTGAAGGCGAAGAAGTCGCTACGGCTGATCAACACCGCGCGGGGCAATCACGTGGACTACGACGCGCTGTCGCGGGCAATCGACGAGGGGCGGGTTGCCGGCGCGGCGCTGGACGTCTTCCCGGAGGAACCGCCGGACATGGCGAGCGCGATTCTGCACAACGAAGCTGTGATCGTAACGCCGCACCTGGGCGCGCTGACGGCTGAAGCGCAGGAGCGCGTGGCGGTCGATGTGGCCGAGCAGATCCTGGCGATTCTGCGCGGCGAACCGGCGCAGTACGCCGTGAACGCGCCGATGATCGCCGCCGAGACGATGACGGTGCTGGCGCCGTACCTGCCCGTCGCGCAGAAAGCCGCAACGCTCGCGACACAGCTCGCGCATGGACAGCTGGGCAACATTGAGATCGACTACCTCGGCGAGATCGCGCAGCTCGACACGACGCCGTTGAAGGCGGCGGTGATCCGCGGTCTGCTGCAAGGGATCATCGAAGAGAACGTGACGATCGTCAACGCGAACCTCATCGCCGAGGCGCGCGGCCTGAAGATCATCGAGCGGAAAGGTCCCGCGGAGGACGTCTACGCCAACCTGATCCGCGTACACCTGCACACCAGCACAGGCGAGACGGACGTCACGGGCACCGTCGCGCACGACGGGCCGCACATCGTGGCGATCAACGATTTCTGGGTGGATATCCCGCCGGGCGACGGCTGGCTGCTGCTGTGCGAGAACCAGGACCAGCCGGGGATGATCGGCGCCGTGGGTACGTTTCTGGGCAAGCACGACATCAACATCAGCTTCATGCGCGTCGGCAGGATGGGCGTGCGCGGACGGGCGCTGATGGCCGTCGGACTCGACGACCCGATCTCGCCCGAGCAGATTGAAGAGTTGGCCGCGACGCCGAATATCCTCTCGGCGCGCGTGACGAAAGTCGGCTGACCCAGGGCGGAACAGCGATTACGCGGTCTACGACCCGTAGCAATTTCACGGATGGGTGGTTATGAGCACTCGTCGGCTGATCCTGATTACGCTGATGGTCGTGCTTGCGGGGTGCGCGAAGCAGGCGGGCGCGCCCGACGCGACGACGGTATCCACGCTGCCTGCACCGACGCGTGTCACATCCGCGGCCGCAAGCACCACAGCCACCGTCACCACAACCACCACCCCAACCAGCGCCGGAACAGCAGCAACGGCGACGCCGCTCGCGACATCGGGCGTGACGCCGGCCGCTGACGGCGCTTCGGTGACGATCAGCGCCGTCGGTGATATCAGCCTGGCGCGACAGGTGGTCGACCGAATGGAGGCGAACGGGGCGGACTATCCGTTCGCGCTGATCGCGCCGCTCATGACGGGCGACATCGGCTTCGCGAACCTGGAGGGGCCGCTGACGGACCGCGGCGAGATCTGGCCTAAGGGCTACAACTTTCGCACACCGCCACGGTTCGCAGCCGGGTTGGCGGCCGGCCACTTCAACATCGTCTCGCTCGCCAATAATCACGCGATGGACTACGCGGCGATAGGGTTGCAGGACACGATCGCCGCGCTCGATGCGGTGGGCGTACGGCAGACGGGCGGAGGCGGCGGCATCGCGCAGGCGCTGACACCGGCGGTGCTCGACGTGCGGGGCGTGCGCGTCGCGTTCGTGGCGTGCGCGCTGACCCCGACCGAAGCCGGCGGATTCGACATTCAGGCGTGGGCCGCGAGGGAGCGTGAGCCGGGTATCGCCGTGTGCAACGCGGCGGTGCTGCGCGACGCGATCGCCGGCGCGCGCAAGGTCGCCGATTTCGTCGTCGTGGCCGTCCACGCAGGCGACGAGTATCGCAACGCTCCGAACGGCACGCAGCGCGAACTGGCGGATGAGGCGCTGGCGGGCGGCGCCGACGTCTATCTCGGCGCGCACGCGCACGTCGTGCAGCCGGTCGAGCGGCGGGGCGCGCAGCTCATCGCCTGGGGGCTGGGCAACTTCATCTTCGACCTCGACGACGTCGATCTAGCGAACATCCCGGAGCCGCGCGTATCGCTCATCCTGAACATCACGCTGACGAAGGGTCAGGGCGTCACGGCGTTCGAGGCCCTGCCCGTCACCCAGGATGCGGACGAGGATCGGCCGCGTCCGGCGACGGCGGACGAAGCGGCGATCCTGAGCGGGTTGATCGGACAGTGAGCCCGCGCCCTGACCTTTGGTAGGAGAGCACCATGGAACTCGGACTACGTGACCGTGTCGCGATCGTCGGCGGAGCGAGCCAGGGCATCGGGTATGCGACGGCGAAGATGCTCGCGATGGAGGGTTGCCGCGTGGTTATCGCAGCTCGACGCCAGGGCGCGCTCGATCTGGCCGCGGGGATGGTACGCACGTTCGCGCGTACCAATTCTGGCGAGGAGGCTGCGGTCATAGCGCAGGCGTGCGATATGTCGTCGCAGGCGGACATCAAGCGTCTGGTGGCGCGGACGGTAGCGGAGTTCGGCGGTATTGACATCGTCGTCAACAACGCGGGCGGGCCGCCGTTCGGGCGCTTCGAGACGCACGACGACGACGCGTGGCGGAAGGCGATCGACACGAACCTGATGAGCGTCGTCTGGATGACGCGCGAGGCGCTGCCGCACCTGAAGGCATCCGATCAGGCGCGCATCATCAACATCACATCGACAGCGGTGAAGGAGCCGATCGAGGGACTGGTGCTCTCGAACTCGGTGCGCGCGGGGACGACGGGGCTGGCGAAGACGCTGTCGAAGGAGCTGGGCCCCGCGGGCATCACCGTCAATAACGTCGCACCCGGCTGGACGCTGACCGACCGGATGCGGCCGATCATCGAGGCCCAGGCGCAGTCCGAAGGGCGGCCGTTCAACGAGGTACGTGACGAGCGCGCGCGGCGCATTCCGGTGCAGCGACTCGGCGAGGCGGAGGACGTGGCAGCGATGATCGTCTTCCTGGCATCGGCGCAGGCACGGCAGATCAGCGGGCAGACGATCACGGTGGACGGCGGGGCGGGGGCGGCGAGCTTGTAGTTCGTGGTTTGGAGTTGTGTCGGGACGGAAACTACGAGGGGCACGAAGGTTGTAGGGGGCGGGATTCGTGGCGTACGCGCACCTCACCCCGGCCCACGGCCACCCCTCTCCACGACGTGGCGAGGGGCTCCGATGATTCATTTGCTCTGGGCATGCAACAAGAAACCCGCTCATAGCGGGTTCGTGCGTTACGGCTTGTGTTGGGAGGGATCAGGCGTATCCGTCCGCGGCCGACTCCCAGCCGGGCACGAACTTTCGCCATCCCTCCTCGCTATTCAGGTATGGGTAGACAACGTAGTAGCTCGTGACGCGCGGCTGGTAGGGCTCGGTCAGGAGTTTCATCTTCGCTTCTTGCGGCGTGCGGCCCGCCTTGCGGTGGTTGCACGTCTTGCAGGCGGTGACCAGATTGTCCCAGGTGTGGCGGCCGCCGCGGTACCGCGGGTTGACGTGGTCGAGCGTGAGGTCGCGTTGGCTGCGGCGGCCGCAGTACTGGCAGGTGTAGCGGTCGCGGTTGAATACTTCGCGACGCGAAAGGCGCATCTGCGGGCGCGGCCGCTTGATCAGGTGCATGAGCCGGATGACGGATGGCAGCGGGAATGCGCGCGTTGACGAGCGGAGATGGCCGCTCCCGTGCTCCAGCACCTCCGCCTTGCCGCGGTCAACCAGAACGAAGGCTCGCGTCGCGTGGCAAACGTTCAGCGGCTCGTAGTTCTGATTGAGGACGAGGACGCTACTGGATGTCATCGCCTTGTTCCGATCGTGCCGAATCATATCAAAGCGCCAAAACGGCGGGCAAGGATCGACAAGGCGCCGGCCGCTGTACACAGGCGCGAGAGAGCGCGTAGAATCTGCATCCGCTAACAAACAACCCGGGTCCCGGCCCGGTGTCAAGCATGAGAGGACACGAACATGGCGACGAAGGAAGAAGTCATCAACGGGATATCGATGTTGATCCAGGAGGGGCACCGGGTCGCGAACGACCTTACGGACGCCCAGTGGGACCTTGTTGTGGACCTCGACGGCTGGAAGGCGAGGGAAGTCCTCGCGCACATCGCCGGCGTCGGCGGCATGGTGGTGCCGATGGTCAGCGGTATCGCAAGCGCGCCCGCCGGCTCGGACGGATTCGCCGGGATCGACATCGATCAGATAAACGCGGGCGTTGTCGCTTCGAAGGCCGGCAAGACGACGAAGGAGCTCGCGGATGAGCTGGAAACGGCGTATCGCGGTGTCATCGAATTCGTGAAGAACGCTCCGGACGACGTGCTGGCGAAACGCGTGACGGTGGCGGGGTACAAGGCTGTACCGGTCAGCGACATCGCCATCCGCATGGTCGTCATGCACGGCCTGGCCCACATCTACAGCGTGTACAGCAGCGTGATGAACGCCGGGCGATGACCAACACGGCGATCGCCGCCGCGTTGGACGTATACGCGTCCACGCCCGCGACGTTGCGGGCGTTGCTTGGCGGATTGCCCGAAGCGATCACATCGGCTCCCGCCGATGAAGGTTGGTCGGTGCACGATGTCGTGGTGCACCTGACATCGCTCGATCCGTTCTCGATGGTCGGACGCGTGCGCGCGATCCTGGATGAAGACGACCCGGTCATCCCCGATCTGGACGAGCACGAGGTGCTCGAACGCTTCGGGCTGCAGTCAAAGCCGCTGGCGGACGTGCTCGATCAGATGGCGCGCCAACGGAGCGATGCGCTCGTATGGCTGCGCGACGTGACGCCGGAGCAGGCAGCGCGCACGGGACGCCACTCGACTGCGGGGCCGCTGAGCGCGTCGGACATCATCCACCACAAGGCGTGGCACGATCTTCTGCACGTGCGGCAGATCTGCGGCATGCTCTCCGGGCCGCTGGACGCCGGCAGCGGAGCGATGCGCAAGTTTCACTAACGTTCGCGGCGGGAACCATCCACCGCAAAGCCGCGAGGGACGCAGAGACTTCTTCTTTGGCGGAGGAAGCATGTTCGCCGGAAACGCGTTTCGGCGTGGGCCAGGCGAACGACCGGTCCGCGGAGACTTAGTCGAGGCTCGCGATCGGAGTCAGACGCGTGATCTCGGGACGGCCGTTTAGCAGCGCGGCGAGCTTGCCGGCGAAGGCTGCCATGTGCGGCGTCGTGCCGTGCGCGGCAATCGCCTCCTTGTCGGCATAGGCCTCGAAGAAGAAGAACTCCGTCGGCGCCTTCTGGCTTTGTGTAACTGAGTAGAGCAGCGTGTGGCCGTTCTCGTTGGCCTGCACGCCTGCGACCAATTCGGCCGCCGCAGCCTTGAACTCTTCCTCTTTGCCCTCTTGCACGTTGAACTTGGCCATGGCGGCAAGCATGCGGTGATTCCTCTCGTTGCGCTTGGATGATGTTCGCACGTAATCGTGGGCGATCCGCGGCTTACGATCACGCGTCTCGCGAAAGCGCCACCGGTGGGGAGGCCGGTGGCGCTTCGTCGCTACTCGCGATGCAGCTCGCGGGTTACTTCAGATCTCGCCTCAGCGTCATCGCCATCAGGATGAGTCCGCCTGTGCCGCCACACAGCAGGATGGCGAGCATGAGCCGGACTCCGGTGCCGCTGGCCGAGCCATCGCCCGTGTCCGGCAGTGCTTCCGCGATGTGTGGCGACCCCACAACCTGCGCGCCCAGCACGCCCGTTCGAGGCGTCTGGGTGGCCGTTGGCGGCACCAACGTGCTCGTCGAGGGCACGGTCGGGTTCGTCGCACTCAACGCGTTCGTCCTCACGACCGGCGTCGCGGTTGCTGTGGCAGTCGCTGTCTTCGTCGACGTAGGCGGCACGGGCGTGCTCGTCGAGGTGTTGGTAGCGGTCGCCGTGTGCGTGGCCGTCGGCGTAAAGGGGTCACACTTCTGGTCGTTCTCCTCCGAGTCTCTCTCGTCGACGGAGCCTTCGCCGCACTCTGGCGTGTTGGTGGCGGTGGGCGGCACGGGCGTGAGGGTCGGCGTGTTCGTCGGCGGTACCGGTGTGTGGGTCGGCGTGAAGGGGACGCACTTCTGGTCGTCGTCTTCCGAGTTGCTCTCGTCGGCCGAGCCGTCCTCACACTCGGCTGTCTTCGTGGCCGTCGGCGGCACGGGTGTGTGGGTCGGCGTGAAGGGGACACATTCCTGGTCGTCGTCTTCTGAGTTTCTCTCGTCGACCGAGCCATCCTCACACTCGGGCGTCTTCGTGGCCGTGGGCGTCTCGGTTGGCGTGTTCGTGGCCGGAATTTCTGTTGCCGTCTTCGTCGGCGTCTTCGTAGCCGTGTTCGTGGCCGTCCGAGTCGCGGTCTGCGTGGGCGAGTGCGTCGGCGTCGCCGTCGCCGGTGGGCAAGGCGGGATGCTGACGGACTTGGCCGTCGAAAGCGACTGCTCCACTCGGATAGTATTGACCCCGGCGCGGACGTTCGAGATGTCGAGGGGACCATAACTGAACGAACTTGAGCCGGCGGCGACGGTGACGCGACTACCGGGGACTTCGAGGAAGAACCCTTCGCCCGGCTTGTGGTCCGTCACGAAGATGTCAAATGTGCGCGGGAACGGTCCGGGGATACCCGTGATAGCACCAACCACGCCCGATCCAGAACATTCGGTGCTGATGTTCATCGAGGTCGGCACGGATGTCTTCGTCGCTGTTGCCGTCGCCGTGCGCGTGTTCGTCGGCGTGCGCGTCGCCGTGGCGCAGCCACCCGGCGTGGTGACGCTGGGGATGTTCATCAACGAGTACGATGGCAGCAGGTGGTCGTACGCGGGGTCGGAGCTGGCGCTGCTCGACGACGAGCCGTCGTAGACCTTGATGCTGCCGGTAGTCGTGACAGGGAAGGTCGAGCCGGACAGCGAAAACAGCGTGAAGGAGCTGGTCACCGGGTGGTCGACCACGATGAAACCGGCGGCGGGCGCCGGGTGGGAGTTCAGCGTGTCGAAGTAGTGGTACGTCTTGATCACGTTGCCGCCGATGCTCACATCGACGACGACAAGGCGATTGTCGCTGCCGTTCTGGCTTGAACCGCCGTTGTTATACTTCGCGGAGTACGTCCATCCGCTGCAGTTCGAGGACGGCGACGCCGTAATGTTGTGCGCGGATGCCGTACCAATCGTCAGGACGAGCAGGCCTGCAACGAAGGCGCCTATGGCCCCGATGCTGATGCCTGTGCGGCCGAGCGTCTGTCCGAACCGGCGAGTGTTCAGAAATCCCATCTTGTGTTGCCCCTGTCCTGATTCCGGTCCGCCAACTTGACGTCCAGCTTTGTCTAGTTCTTGTCAATCAGAACGGGGCAACTTGACAGGCATTACGCTTTTTGGCGTCGAATGGTGGCGCAGGGCCCCGAATCAGCCGGGGCTGACTTCCGCACAACAGTTCTGATAGAATGTGTGCCATGCCTGACGAAAATCGCCCTCGTCCGCCCGCGTGGCTCCGCACCGAAGGATCGCCAAAGGCGCGCTCCGGATTCGCCGCGCACGGGCGCAAAAAGACCCGGCCTGCTGCACGTCCGAAGGTTGGAGCGAAGGCCACGGCCGTGAAGCCAGCGCGGGCCCTTGCACCCGCACGACTTCGTGACCGGCAGCGAAGCGCAATCGCCGCGGCGCTCTCCGACAACGCCCGCGTGGTGCTGGAGCGCCGTTACCTGGCGAAGGATGCGCGCGGCAAGCTGGCGGAGACGCCGGAGCAGCTATTCCGGCGAGTGGCGCACAACATCGCCCTGGCCGAAGCGAAGTTCGTCCCGCCGGCGCAGGCCGACGCGGCTGTCGCTGGATACGAGGGCAGTTTCTACGACCTGATGACGTCGCTGCGCTTCCTGCCGAACTCTCCGACGCTGGGTAACGCCGGCCGGGCGATGCAGCAGCTCTCGGCGTGCTTCGTGCTGCCCGTCGAGGATTCGATGGAGCGCATCTTTGAATCGCTGAAGGACACGGCGCTGATCCACCAGAGCGGCGGCGGGACGGGCTTTGCGTTCAGCCGGCTGCGGCCTTCCGGCGACATCGTCGCGTCGACGGGCGGCGTCGCGAGCGGGCCCGTCTCGTTCATGCGTGTGTACGACGCCGCAACGGAGTCGATTAAGCAGGGCGGCACGCGGCGCGGCGCGAACATGGCGATCCTCAGCGTCGACCATCCAGACATCGAAGCGTTCATCAACTTGAAGTCGGACATGACGACGCTGCAGAACTTCAACATCAGCGTCGCCGTGACGGAGCGATTCATGCAAGCCGTCGAGCGCGGCGACGCGTACGACCTCGTCAACCCGCGCACGCACAAGGTCGCGCGCCGTGCCGATGCACGTGGGGTTTTCCGGCAGTTGGTGGAGAACGCGTGGAGGAACGGCGACCCGGGCCTCGTGTTCCTGGACCGGATCAATCGCGACAACCCGACGCCGCAGCTCGGCCGGATCGAAGCGACCAACCCGTGCGGCGAGCAGCCGCTGCTGCCGTACGAATCGTGCAACCTCGGCTCGATCAACCTCGCCCGGTTCGTTTCGGATTCCGGTCCTGCGGCGACGCGCGCACGCAACGGGAAGCGCGCTGCGTACGCGGCACCCGCGCTGGACTGGGATGCGCTGGGGGAGGCGATCCCCGTCTGCGTCCGCTTCCTGGATGACGTCATCGCGCAGAATCGCTATCCGATCCCGCAGATCGATGAGATGACGAAGCAGACGCGAAAGATCGGGCTGGGCGTGATGGGGTGGGCGGATCTGCTCTTCACGCTACGCATCCGCTACGACTCGGACGAGGCAATCGAACTGGCAGG
>CAYWOO010000241.1:0-3091 GCA_964458665.1 uncultured Dehalococcoidia bacterium | reverse complement strand
GAAAGTGCAGACCGTGGCTGGCAATCCCTCGCTCAACGCGATCACGGTGCTCGGGACGGTCGACCAGATCGCGATGGCCGAGAAGATCATCGACTCGAACGACAAGGCGCGCGGCGAGGTGCTGGTCGAGGTGCGCATCCTGGAGATCAACCGCAACAACCTGAAGCGCTGGGGCATCGACCTCTCGAATTACACGGCGAGCGCCACGCTCTCGCCGACCGGGGCGGAGAACGAGGTCGCGGGCGGCCTGCTCAACATCCGGGCCCAGCTGCTGTCGTCGCTGAACCGGGCCGACTGGGTAGTGAGCATCCCCTCGACGGTGTTCGCGCGCTTCCTGCAGACCGACTCGAACGTGCGTATCCTGGCCTCGCCGCGGCTGCGAGCGGCGGAAGGGAAGAAAGCCGAGCTCAAAATCGGCACCGAGGTGCCCATCCCCGTGACGAGCTACACGGTGGGCACCGGCGGCGGCGTCGGCGGCGGTTATCTGCCGGCGACCAGCTTCCAATACAGGAACGTGGGCGTGAACCTCACGCTGGAGCCCCGCGTTGCCGCGAGCGGCGACATCACGCTCCAGCTGACGGCGGAGTTCAGCCTGCTGGGCGACGACCGCAACGTGGGCAGCGAAGGCAACCCGATTAACGTGCCGACCTTCCTGACGCGGAACGTGATCTCCACTCTGCGGCTGCGCGACGGCGAGACGGGCCTGATCGGCGGCCTGCTGCAAGGCCGCGACGCACGCTCCTTCTCGGGGGCGATCGGGATCAACAACATCCCCGTGATCGGCAAGCTGTTCGGGAACAACCAGCGCTCCGTGGACGAGACCGAAGTCCTGATCTCGATCACGCCGCGGATCGTGCGGGCGCCCAAGGTCACCGAGGAGGACATGGTGCCGATGCGCGTCGGCACGCAGGAGGTGCCGAAGGTCGAGGGCGTCCGCCCGGCTCTGTTCGGGCCCGAGCCCGCCCCGGCCCGCTCGGAGGCAGCGCCCGCGATCCCGCAGGCTGGCGTGCCCGTTCCGCCAGCGGCGCGTCCGCTGGCCGCGCCTGCACCTGCCATCCCGACGCCGGTGCCGACGCCTCTGCCGCCGCCAGGCGCGGGGCCCGAGGGCGCCGCCGTCTCGCCCCCGGGGAGCGAGCCGGACGCGCGCCCGACCGGCGCACTCCTGAGCCCGCCCGAGGTCGTGCTGCAGGTGGGGCAGACCGGAGCCGTCGCGATCGTGGTGGTGGGAGCGCGCGACGTCACGGGGGTCGAGCTGACCGTGGCGTGGGACGCGACGCTCGCAGAGGTGACTGAAGTGGCCGCCGGCTCGCTGCTGAGCCTCGACGGTGTGCCGGTCTCGGCCGAGCGCGCGCTCGAGCAGGGGCGCGCGCGCGTGAAGTTCTCGCGCGCCTCGGGCGTGACGGGCTCCGGGGCGGTCGCCGCGCTCACGCTGCGCGGCCTGAAGCCCGGATCGGGGTCGCTGGTCGTCGAGTCGCTCAGCCTGGTTCACGGCAGCGGAAGCGAGCGGCCGGCGCCGCCCGCTCCCGGCCGATTGGTGGTGGCGCCGTGACAGGCGGCGCGTGGAGGAAACTCATGTCGAAGCTCAG
This sequence comes from uncultured Dehalococcoidia bacterium, assembly GCA_964458665.1. GTDB lineage: Bacteria > Chloroflexota > Dehalococcoidia > DSTF01 > JACRBR01 > JANXYW01. The sequence goes on along the minus strand of CAYWOO010000241.1, from coordinate 1,505 downwards.
GCTCGTGGCCACAGCGCTCGCCTTCGTCTCGCTCGCGAGCTGCGAGGCGGCGCCGCTCACGGCGCCCGACGGCTCGTCGATCTTCCTGCAGGCGAACCCCACGTTCGTGATCGCGAACGGCGGGATCTCGGTGGTCACGGCGGTGATCACCGAGCCGGCCGGGACGTTCGTGGCGGACGGGATCGAGGTGTTCTTCTTCACGGATCTCGGGCGCATCGACCAGGTGGGGAAGACGGTACGCGGGATCGCGCGCGTCAACTTCGTCTCCGACTCGCGCTCGGGCCAGGCGACCATCACGGCGATCTCGGGCCAGAAGGCCGGAACGGCCCCGCCCACGGTCAAGGTCGCCGTGGGCAGCGCGCTGCCGAGCCGCGTGTTGGTGGCCGCGGACCCGCAGCGGATCGTCTCGCCGCGCAACAGCGCCATCACCGCGACGGTCTTCGATGCGAACGGCAACCCGGTGCAGAACGTGCCGGTGTCCTTCACGCTCTCGGCGACCCCCCTGGAGGAGAGGCTCGAGAGCGGCGGCGCGCTGCTCTACACGAACTCGAACGGGCAGGTGTCCGACGTGCTGCGCACGCAGGCCCCGATCGGCCTCGTGCAGAAGAAGGTCACGGTGACCGCCACCACGGCCAGCGGGATACCCCCCGGTACGGTCACCGTGTTCATCGACTGAGGTCCATGCCGCGCCGCCTCTGGCTCGTGCTCGTGCTCGCGGTGCTCGCGACAGCGCCGGCGCCCGTCCACGCCGAGATCGCTCTGCTGGCGAGCGGGCAGACGCTCAAGCTCGACGGCCACCGCTTCGACGGAGAGCTCGCGGTGCTGATGCTGAAGGGCGGGGGGGAGGTGCTGCTGCCGCCCGCGGCCGTGCGCGGCTACGTGCCGGACGAGGTGCTGGACGAGATCGGATCGGCCGTGGCCGGCGGGGACCTGGTCCGGCTCGCCGAAGACGCGGCGCGCCGGCACGGTCTCGACCCCGCGCTCGTGCTGTCCGTCGTCGCCGTCGAGTCGGGGTTCCGGCCCGAGGCGGTCTCGCCGAAGGGTGCCCAGGGCCTGATGCAGCTCATGCCGCGGACGGCGGCCTCGCTCGGCGTCTCGGACGCCTTCGACCCGGAGCAGAACCTCGACGCTGGCGTGCGCCACCTGGAAGCGCTCGTCCGGCAATACGGCGGCGACCTCACGCGCGCGCTCGCCGCCTACAACGCCGGCCAGGGCGCCGTCGCGCGCTACGGCGGCGTGCCGCCCTACCCCGAGACACGCGCCTACGTGCGGCGGGTGCTCGAGCGCTACCGCGCGAAGAAAGCCAAGGCCCCGTGAGCCCGCGTCGCGGAGAAGCCGGCTACTCGCTCGTTGCGCTGATCGCCGCGATCGCGGTGATGATGATCATGCTCGGCGCGGCGATGCCCTCCTGGCGCTACGTGATGCGCAACGACGCCGAGGAGGAGCTGATCTCGCGCGGCGGGCAGATCGCGGACGCGATCGCCCGCTACCAGCGCCGGCACGGC
>CAYWOO010000240.1:0-5912 GCA_964458665.1 uncultured Dehalococcoidia bacterium | reverse complement strand
GCGGTCCCCCTCGTTGCGGTGGCGGTGGTTGCGGTCGCCGGGGTCGCGGCGTTCACGCAGCTCAGCCAGCCATCGCTGCTCCCTTCGTTCGACGAACGAGACCTGCTCGTGCACTGGGATGGCCCTGCGGGCACATCGCAGACGGAGATGAGCCGCATCGTTACGGCGGCCGGCCAGGAGTTGCGCTCGGTCGACGGCGTGCGGAACGTCGGTGTCCACGTGGGGCGCGCGGTGACATCGGACCAGATCGTGGGCGTCAACGCCGCGGAGCTCTGGCTCAGCATCGACTCGGACGCTGACTATGACGCCACCATCTCGCGCATTCAAGAGGTCGTCGACGGCTACCCAGGGCTCTCGCGCGATGTCGCGAGCTACTCGGCGGACAGAGTCGCGGGCAAACTGGCAACGACCGACGAAGACATCACTGTGCGCGTCTACGGCGAGGACTTCGATGTCCTCACCAGCAAGGCCGCGGAGCTGAGGGACGGCATCGCAAAGATCGACGGCGTACACGATGCGCAGGTGCGGCTTCCCACCGAGGAGCCGGCCCTGGAAGTTGAAGTAGACCTGACCGCCGCCCAGCGGTACGGCGTGCGACCCGGTGATGTCCGGCGCGCCGCCGCCACGCTGCTGTCGGGCATCCAGGTCGGCAGCCTCTTCGAGGAACAGAAGGTCTTCGAAGTGGTGGTGTGGAGCACGCCCGCAACCCGCGCGAGCGTGACGAACGTGCTGGATCTGCCGATCGACACGCCCGATGGCTCCTTCGTCCGGCTCGCCGACGTGGCCGACGTGCGCATCGCGGGCAACCCCGACGTCATCAGGCGAGAAGCCGTCTCGCGGTACGTGGATATCGGCGTCAACGTCAGCGGCCGAAGCGAAGGCGCCGTATCCGACGACGTGCACGACCTCCTTCGCAGCACGCAGTTCCCGCTGGAGCACCACGCCGAGCTGCTTGCCGACGAGGGGCGCCAGACGCCCCCCGACCACGGTCTGGCGCTGGGCATCGCGGCTGCGATCGGCATCTTTTTGCTCTTTCAGTTCTCCTTCGGGAGCTGGCGCCTGGCAGGCCTGAGCTTCGCGACCCTGCCGCTGGCCCTCACTGGCGGCGTGGTGGCAGCGTGGGCGGACGGCGGCGAGATCACGATCGCTTCGTACGCGGGGTTCGTCGCGCTGGCCGGACTCGCCGCGCGAAACGGCATCGTACTCATCCACCGGTACCAGAGTCTTGAGGAAGAGGGCGCCGCGCCGAATGCTGCGCTGGTCCTCGCGGGTGCTAAGGAGCGGCTGGCGCCGACCCTGATGACCGCGCTGGTCACCGCTTTGGCCCTGGGCTCGCTGCTGTTTTTCGGTGACATGTTCGGTCACGAAGTCGTGCGGCCTCTTGCCGTCGTCATGCTGGGCGGTCTGGTCACATCGACCGCGCTCAACCTGTTCATCATCCCCGGCTTGTACGCCCAGTTTGCGCTCACGCACGAAGCCGCCGTAGCACCATCGCCCAGGGGTATCCAGTCCGCTACGGGTGGTGGAGGAGGAAAGTAGATATGCGCGCCATTGCCCTGTTGCTGCTTGCGGCCGGCCTGTTGTCAGGGTGCTCCGACGACGCCCCGGCCAAGGCGAAAGTCTCAGCCTCCAAGTTGGAGAAGATCGAGGGCTCCGAGTACAGTCGCGTCACCCTGACCGAGAAGGCGGTGGAACGGCTGGGTATCGAAACCGCGCCCGTGCGCGAGGTGAGCCTGGCGCGAAACGGCGTTGGTGAGCCAGCCCTGCGAAAGGTGATCCCGTACTCGGCGGTGATGTACACCACGAAGGGCGCCGCCTACGTGTACATCAACCCACAGCCGCTCACGTTCGTCCGGGCTCCGATCACCGTCGATTACATCGAAGGAGATCTGATGGTCGTCTCGGACGGGCCGCAGGTCAACACCGCCGTGGTGACGGTCGGGTCGGCCGAGCTGTACGGCACCGAGAAGCTCGGGAAGTAGACACGGACAGGTGACTGATGCGCGCGATTGTTAGCTGGAGTCTGCAGGCCCGATTCATCGTCATTGCCCTCGCGGCGGCGATGATGTTCTTCGGCGCGCGCGACCTTCGCGGCACGCCGGTCGACGTGTTCCCGGAGTTCGCGCCGACGCGCGTTGAAGTCCAGACGCCCAGCCTCGGCCTGTCGGCAGCGGAGGTAGAGGCGCTGGTCACGGTCCCACTGGAGGACTCGCTCAACGGCGTCGACCACCTGAAGACCATGCGCTCCAAGTCGGTGCGCGACCTCTCCTCCATCGAGCTTATCTTCGACTCCGGCACCGACCTTCTGCTCGCTCGGCAGCTCGTGCAGGAGCGCCTTGCGACCGTCACGCCGACGCTGCCGACGTGGGCTTCGCCGCCATTCATCTTGCAGCCGCTCTCGGCGACCAGCCGCGTGATGAAGGTCGGGCTTTCTTCCAACGACGTGTCGCTGATCCGAATGTCGATCATCTCCTACTGGCACATCAGGCCGAGGCTGCTCCAGGTGCCGGGTGTGGCCAACGTTGCGATCTGGGGCGAGCGCCTGCAGATGCTGCAGGTCCACGTGGAACCGGCGAAGCTGCGCGAGAACGGCGTCGCGCTTGAACAGGTGATGGAGACGACCGCCGACTCCCTGGACTCGGGGTTGTTGCAGTACTCCAGCGGTGGCTTCATCGGCACGGGCGGATCCCTCGAGACCGCCAACCAGCGGTTCAGCATCCGCCACATCTCGCCGATCACGGCACCCGCGGATCTGGGTGAAGTGCCGATCAAGGGTTCGCCCGGACTCCGTCTCAACGACGTCGCGAACCTGGTAGAGGACCACCAGCCGTTGATTGGCGACGCCATCATCAACGACGAGCCCGGCATCCTTCTCATCGTGGAGAAGTTCCCGTGGGCGAACACGCTGGACGTGACCCGCGGCGTAGAAGACGCGTTCGCCGAGATGGAGCCCGGCCTGACGGGCATCGAGGTGGACACGACCATCTTCCGGCCGGCGTCGTTCGTCGAGGACTCCATCAAGAATCTCACGCGGGCGATGGTCATCGCCGCCATTCTCGTGGTGCTGATCCTCGTGTTCTTCTTGTTTGAGTGGCGCACGGCGCTGATCAGCGTCGTCGCGATCCCGCTGTCGCTCATGGCGGCTATGCTGGTGCTCAACCTCTTCGGGACGACGATCAACGTGATGGTCCTGGCGGGCCTTGTGATCGCTGTAGGCGTCGTCGTCGACGATGCGATCATCGACATCGAGAACATTTGGCGCCGCCTGCGGCAGCATAGGAACGCGGGCAGCACTACGCCAACATCTCGCATCATTCTCGACGCGTCCATGGAAGTACGCAGCGCGATCGTTCACGCGACGCTGATGGACGTGATCGTGCTGATCCCGGTCTTCCTGCTGGAGGGGCTGTCAGGCGCCTTCTTCCGACCCCTGGCCATGTCATACGTGTTGGCGGTGCTCGCATCCATGGCCGTCGCGCTGACGGTGACGCCGGCGATGGCCGCGCTGTTGCTCCCCGGCGCTCCCCTGGAGCGCCGCGACTCGCCGCTGGTGCGATTCCTCAAGGGTGGCTATCGCGTCGTGCTGGAGCGCATCGTCCGGCGGCCGGCGGCCGCGTATGTCGGCGTGGCCGTGCTCGCAGCGCTCGGCCTCGCCGTGGCGCCGCAGCTCGGGCAGTCGTTCCTCCCTGAGTTCAAAGAGCGCGATTTCCTGATGCACTGGGTGACCACCCCGGGTACGTCGCATCCAGAGGAGGCGCGGATCACCACCCAGGCCAGCAAGGAGCTGCGCACCATTCCCGGCGTGCGGAACTTCGGCTCGCACATCGGGCAAGCCTTACTCGCGGATGAGGTGGTCGGTGTAGACTTCGGCGAGAACTGGATCAGCGTCGATCCCGACGCCAACTACGACCAGACGCTCGCCGCGATCCAGGAGACCGTCGACGGCTACCCTGGGGTCCGCCGTGACGTGCAGACCTACCTGAAAGAGCGGATCCGCGAGGTGCTCGCGGGATCAAGCGACGCGATCGTCGTGCGCATCTTCGGCGAGGATCTGCCGGTGCTACGAGCCAAGGCCGAGGAAGTGCGCCAAACGCTAGCGGGGATCGAAGGCGTTGTCGAGGAGCACGTTGAGCTCCAGGTCGAGATACCGCAGGTGGAAGTCGAGGTGGACCTTGCCGCGGCCCAACGCTATGGACTGAAGCCAGGCGACGTCCGGCGAGCCGCGGGGATCATGGTCGCGGGGGAAGAAGCCGGCGACATCTTCTACGGCGGCCGCGCGTACGACGTGAACGTGTGGAGCACGCTCGAGACCCGCAACAGCGTGTCCGACATCAACGAGCTGTTGATCGATACGCCAAGCGGAGAGCGCGTACGCCTCGATGATGTCGCTGACGTACGCATCGTGCCGGTGCCGAATCAGATCAAGCGGGAAGACGCCTCGCGCCGGATCGACGTGGACGCCAATGTGCGCGGACGCGACCTTGGCTCCGTCATCGACGACCTGGAGGAAGGCCTGGAAAAGGTCGACTTCCCGCTTGGCTACCACGCGGAACTGCTGGGTGAATACGCCGAGCGCCAGGCGGCGCAGGACCGGTTGTTCACCTATGGGATCGCGGCCGCGTTCGGCGTATTCTTCATCCTCTTCGCCGCCTTCGGTAGCTGGCGTCTCGCGACGCTGTCCTTCGTCATCCTGCCATCGGCGCTCGTGGGTGGCGTGCTCGCGGCCTGGATGTCGGGCGGCGTGCTCTCGCTCGGTTCGCTGGTGGGATTCCTGACCGTGTTCGGCATCGCGGCCCGCAACGGCATCATGCTGATGACGCACTATCAGCATCTGGAGGCCGAAGAGGGCGAGGAGTTTGGCCCTGCGCTTGTCCTGCGGGGTGCGATGGAGCGGCTCTCACCGATTCTCATGACGGCGTTCGCCACGGGACTTGCCCTGGTGCCGCTGGTGATCGCCGGCAATGTACCCGGTCACGAGATTGAGCACCCGATGGCGGTCGTCATTCTGGGAGGCCTCGTCACATCGACTTTGCTGAATCTCTTCATCGTCCCGCCGCTGTACCTGCTGTTCGGCAAGGGCTGGACGATGCCGTGGCGCCGCGGTTCGGGCGTGCCGAGCCCCGTCTGATGGAGACGATCGTGCGCAGGTGGCCGCGCCTTGGCGGGTACCGGCACCTTGCACGTTTGGATTACGCAGGAAGTTCGACCCCCGCCGAACCATCGTGGTTAGCCTCAGTTCAGTGGGAAGGGAGACTTCAGTGTTCATTCGGCGGTGCCTGCAATCCCTGAGCGTCCCGGCGCTCGCGCTTCTTTTGCTCGGCGTCGGTGCGACGAAGATCAACGACGCGGGCGTGGCGACGTCGTCAACCGCGACGGCGGCCACCAATCCCGACATACCGCCGTGCGGACGAATCGTCGACTTCGACGCGGACAACTTCTCCGACGGTGCCAACATCGACAACGAGTGGCTCCCGCTCACGCCGGGGTCACAGATCACGCTGGAGGGTCAGGCGAACCGTGGTGGCGGCCTTCTGCCCCACGTTGTTGTGTTCACGGTGACCGACCTGACCAAGGTGATCAACGGCGTGACGACCGCGGTTGTCTGGGACGTAGACAGGAACGCCGGCAACCTGGAAGAAGCGGAGCTCGCGTTCTTCGCGCAGGATGATGACGGTAACGTCTGGAACCTCGGCGAGTATCCGGAGATCTACGAGGGAGGGCAGTTCGCGGGGGCCCCCGACACGTGGTTCGCCGGCCTCAACGGCGCCGAAGCGGGTGTCCACATGCTCGAAGAGCCACGACACGGGACAGCCTACTACTTGCAGGGGAACGCGCCTGACATCGGCTTCCTGGACTGCGCGAAGGTGTTCAAGACGAAGGAGCGGGCGTGCGTCCCGGCCGGCTGCTACAGC
>CAYWOO010000239.1:0-17253 GCA_964458665.1 uncultured Dehalococcoidia bacterium | reverse complement strand
GAAAAAGAAATCACGAACTTCGACGTCTTCCCGGGCGGAATGATGACCATGCTGATCATCGAGCCGCCCGGCACGCCGATCCCCTGAGGCGCCCAGTGGCCCTGCAGAACGAGTTCGCTTGCGGTTGTCGAAACGAACGTGGTGATAACCGGGAACGCAAACCCCCGAACAGATTAGAGGTTGCTCCGATGACGCTACAGAGTCTCCGCCCGATCACGTCAACCACTCGCGTGGCGGTCCTTGCACTGGGAGCGTTCGCGCTCCTGGCGTCGAACGCCGCGGCTGCAACGGTGGACCTCGTTGCGGCGCCGTTCACCAAGACGGTGACCCTGCCCACCGGCAGCGTCACCGTGCCGATGTGGGGGTTTGGGCTGGGCACAACCTGCGCCGGAGCCGCCCCGACGGTACCCGGGCCGCGGATCACCGTTCTCCCAACGGATACCACGCTCACCATCAACCTCAGAAACTGCCTCCCTGAACCGGTTTCCATCGTGATCCCCGGACAGCGGGCGCACGCCGCCGACCTCACAGCAGACGCCCCGGGTGCCATCAAATCGATCGCCCGTGCGACCGCTCCAACGGCGACTAGCTCCTACGTTTGGAGCGACCTGAAGCCGGGCACCTATCTGTATCACAGCGGGAGCCACGCCGCGGTGCAGGTGCAGATGGGCCTGTACGGCGCGGTCACTAGAGACGCGGACACGCTCGTGGCCTACTCCGCAGTCCCCCCCTCCTACCCCGCCGTCCCGTATGCCAACGAAGCGCTACTGCTCTATAGCGAGATCGACACAGCGCTCCACCAGGCGGTTGCGGCCGGGACCTACGGCACGACACCGACGAGCACGATCGACTACGCGCCGTCGCTCTTCCTCGTCAACGGAGAGTCCTACACGAGCGCCGCCGCGGCGATCCCCGCGGGCGCGGCTGGGCAGCGCACGCTGGTGCGGATGCTCAACGCCGGCCTGATGAATCACGCGGTGGTGGTGGACAACGCGTCGCTGTCGCTGGTGGCCGAAGACGGCAATCCGTACCGCGACGCGCGCACCCAGGCCTCGATCCTGCTCCCCGCGGGTAAGACGCACGACGCGATCTGGATGCCGACTGCCGCCGGCGAATACAGCGTCTACGATCGAGCGCTTCGGCTGGTGGCGAATGAGCAAGCGTCGGCGGGCATGCTGGCGAAACTTACCGTCACGGGCACGCCTGTTACGCCGCCTCCACCCACGCCTTCAACCATCACTACAGCGCCTGATTCGATCCTTGTGGCCGAGGATTCGCCTGCGACGCTACACGGCAGCGTGCTCACCAACGACACGGGCCCCGCGCTGACGGCGGAGCTCTACGCATCCCCCTCCGCGGGCGCGCTGCTGTTCGCGTTCGATAACTCCACCGGCACGTTCACCTACCAGCCACCTCCGAACTTCTCAGGCGTCGACTCGTTCTCGTATCGCGCGGTCAGCGGCACAGATCGCAGCGCGCCGGTGCCGGTCACCATCACGGTCACGCCGATGCCAGATGCCCCCACCGCGTTGCCTCTCACCCTCGACGTCGACGCAGGCGCGACGAAGCCGATCACGTTGACCGGCATCGACCCGGAAGGCGATCCGCTGACCTTCACACTGGCGACACTGCCGGCCGCCGGGACGCTGAGCATCGCCGTCGCCACTCCGGTTCCGGGCGGCGCGCTCACGTATACCGCGCCGATTGTTGCCGTTCCCAGCACGTTCACGTTCACGTTCCAGGCGAACGATGGCGTCGCCGACTCGGCTGCCGCCAGCGTCGCGATGACGGTCCACCCAGTGGCCACTGCTGCTCTAACGCCCATCACGCTGAGCGTGGTCGGCTCCGACGGTGCGAACGTCACTGCCTACTACTGGACGCTGCAGGAAGATCTCACTTTTGATCCCCAGCCGGGCGTGCTCGACCCGAACCCACTCTCGGTGAATTTCCATCGCAGCTCCATGCCGGCCGTGGCGTTGGGCGACGAAACAGCGCCGCCCAGCGTCGATCCGACGAAGCGGTACTTCGTCTCGGTGCTGCCGAAGGGCCCCGGCTTCTCGAACTACACGAACAGCGGAGGGGCGATCAAGGTTGGCCAGACATCGGTGCAAGTCGTCGTGAACAAGACGCCGCTCCCCACCGGGCAGCTCAAGGTGCAGGTGTTCCTCGACAACGGGTCCTTGAACGGCGTCTTGAACAACGTGGAGCCCGGTCTCGAGGGCTTCGCGGTCAGCTTGGAGGACACCGCCGGCACAGCCCAATTCGCACACCAGGCCGCTCATCAGATCACGGATTTCAACGGTAACCCGCTCGGAACCACGTATCGGGCGTGTACTGACCCACTGGGCTGCACCGACTACGAAGTGAACCAGTACGGCAAGGGGTACCTGCTCACCGACAAAGACGGCTTCGTCACTTTCAAGAACCTCTCGCCCGGCCTGTACGAAGTCTTCGCGACCCCTCCGTCGGACCAGAACTACACGCAGGGGATCGCGACGATCGAGGGGGGGTTGCCGATCGAGGCATGGGTGAAGCCCAACGAGCCCGCCTATTTCCACGAGTTCGGGCCGCCCGGGCCGCACATCACGATCGGTTTCGTCCAGAAAACCAAGAACACGAAGTTCCTCTGCACGGGCGGCTTGCCCAACTGTTTCAACAGCGGCCCCGTCAGCACGATCACGGGCACGATCACGAGCCTGCACATGTCGCGGGTTCCGGCGTTCCCCTTCTTCAGCGGCGCGCCGCTCGATTTCACGCGACCGATCGTGGCGCTCCAGGTGGGCGCCGGCGAGTACGGACAAGTGGTCTGGCTCCAGGAGACGGACGAGGACGGCAATTTCGCGATCGAGAACGTTCCGGGGGGCGTGTACAAGATCATCATCTTCGACTCGGCGGGAGCCCTGATCGCTGGCAGGAAGCGCGTGAACGTGACCGCGGGCGTGGACGTGAACCTGGGCGACGTTCCCGTGTTCCAGTGGCACGTGCGGCAATACCACTTCGTGTTCGACGACGTGAACCAGGACGGATTTCGCCAAGCGACTGAGCGCGGCATTCCCGAGCAAGCCATCAATCTTCGGTTCCGCGACGGCTCCATCTATCAGTCCTTCCCGACCGACGTCAACGGGTTCGTTCCCTTCGAGCAGATCTTTCCCTTCTTCAATTGGTTGATCGCCGAGGTCGACTACACGCGGTTCAAAGCCACGGGCGTCACCGTCGTCGTCGACGACGGCGGCGATACCAGCGATACCAGCGCCAATTCGGGTTGGCCGGCGCTCGTGAACGCCGACCTCGATTCGCGCGTCCTGCACCCGCAGCCGCAGAGCGAGAACGGCGGCGCGCCGTACCGCACCGAAACCGGCCCCGTGCTGCTAGAGGGCTTCCAGGGCTTCCTTGGCCAAACCAACGTCATGCTTTGGGGCAAGACGGCTTACGCCGCGCCGGGCAGTGTCCCCCCCGACACCAACGTGGCGCCGTTCGATGACTTCCCCGTAGGGGGCGACATCGACGGGAACGCCAACGGCAAGTTCGACGTGGACGTGTATACCGGCGGCGTCGCCGGCATCGTCCAGTACTCGACGACGCGCGCCGAAAACCTCGCGCGCTGGGGAACCCCCGAGAATTGGGAACCCGGCGTCGCGGGCGTCACGGTTCAGCTCTGGAACGCCGACAAGACCAAGCTCCTCAACGAGGCGTCGACCGACAGTTGGGACGAGAGCCAGCCGACCGGCTGTCAGTGGCCGGGTGTCGCGCCGGATATTCCGTCCTTCACGTACCTCGGCACGCCGAGAGACTGCTTCGACGGCCTGCGCAACTTCAATCAGGTTCGGCCTGGCGTCTTCGACGGGGGCTGGGCGTTCTATACGCAAAAGTCCGCGATGGTCAACAACGTGGAAACGTTCGATCTCCCGATGGATCAGCGCACGATCGAGAAGCCGCTGCTACCCGGCAAGTACGTCGTCAAGCTGATCGTGCCCCCGGGCTACAAGATCGTGAAGGAAGAAGACAAGAACGTCGACTTCGGCAACGAGTACATCCCGACGCAGTTCGTCCTGACTGGGTACCCGCTCGGTAGCGGTGGACCGTCCGATCCCGCCGCCCGGCCGCGCCTGGACAACGACAACCTCGCGACCCCGTTCTGCGTGGGCGCCCTCCACACCGTGCCGGCCGAGCTGTCGCTCTTCCCCGGGGTCCCCACCACCTATGCCGGCGACCAGATTCCGCTCTGCGACGAGAAGCTGGTGACGCTCCGCAACGGTCAGAACGCCGCTTCGCCCTACTTCTTCCTCTTCACCGAGGCGCCCATCGCCGCGCAAGCCCTGGGCTTCATCCTCGACGATACCGCCAACGAGTTCGACTCGAATTCGCCGCAGTTCGGCGAGAAATACGCACCGCCATGGGTGCCGGTCTCGATCATGGACTATACCGGCCGCGAGATCGTGCGCACCTACTCGGATCGGAACGGGGCCTACAACGCGCTCGTGCCCAGCACCTTCGACGCCAGAATTCCGGCGCCGAGCGGCTATTCGCCGAACATTCTCCAGGTGTGCATCAACCCGACGATGAAGCCGGGTCCGGGCGGCACGCAGGTGCCGGACGAGTGGCACAACAAGAGTTACAGCCAGTGGTGCTTCCCGTTCCAGTACATGCCCGGAAAGACGAACTATATGGACACCCCGGTGGTCCCGACGGGAGCCTTCGCCGGGCAGCCTGGGATGACCACAGTGGACGCCGAGCTTCCTAATCTGACGCCCGTCATCAAGTCGGTCACCGGGCCCGGCGTGAGCGGCCCACCGGCCAACGGCATAATACCCCTCGGCCCCTACGTCGTACCCGGGGGCGGCACGGCGAACGTGAGCCGCCGGATCACCATCACCTCGGCAGGCCCGGTGCTAGTTCCCAATCCCGAGTTCGATATGGTCGACACCAGCAAACCCAAGCACATCACGCGCGACTATGGGTTCGGGACGCTTACGGGACAGGTGTTTGTCGGCACCGGCTTACTGACGATCCCGCCCGGGGGCTGGACCGACACGGCGATCACTGCGCTGGTACCGGCGGGCACCCAGACCGGGCAGCTCAGGGTGGTCCGCTGTCTGGCGACCCCGTGCGGCGCGGCCGCAAACCGGCGCGAATCCGTTCTGGGCGTGATGCTGACGGTCGCGACGCCGTTGTTCCACGCCGCGCGGCCGCCGAAGACCGTGGCCGCCGGCGGGTCCATCCAGGCAGTGATCGACGCCCCGACAACGTTACCTGGCGACCTCATCCTGGTGGCGCCTGGCACTTACCGTGAGCTGGTCGTCATGCACAAGCCGGTTCGCCTGCAAGGCTGGGGCGCGCGCTCCACGATCATCGACGCCGTCAAGGCGCCGACCGAGAAGCTGCAAGCGTGGCGCGACCGCGTCCGGCCGATGCTCGAGGCCAACCAGCCCGTGCCAACTGAGATAATACGCTGTCTACCCGACGGCACGCCCGACCCCAATGCGGGCTGTCCCGATAGCGCTGCCAACCCCGCTTTCGACGTCACTTTCGATCTCGACACCGCTGGGCTAACCGTCGGCAGCTACATGCTCGCCCACCAGGCCGATGAGTACGCTGCCATGGTGCAGACTCAGAACGCGCCGGAACGGGCTGATGGTGAGGCCGATCCGAATGAAACCCCCAAGCTGGGCGATGCGGTAGGCGACCTGCCCATAGAGCTGCTCGCGGTCCTGCTCGGCGGCGAAGGCGCCGGCGTCTCGGTCCTCGGGCAGTATCGTCCGGTCAACGTAGCTGGAACTCCGGTGGCCTGCCCCGTCGGCAACCGCGCGGACGGCGGATACGGTCGGCAGAGTGAGAGCGGCAACTCCCGGCCGAATGCCAGGGTGGATGGGTTCACCATCTCCGGTTCCGACGGCGCTGCCGGGATCGACGTCAACGGCAACGCGTGCGACATCGAGCTCTCGAACAACCACCTCTTCAACAACAACGGCTACTCCGGGGCCGGCATCAAGGTCGGCCATGTCGGGGTGCTCGCCAGTTGGGCGGACGATCCGACCAACAACGAGCGCGTGGCGATCCGCTACAACCTCGTCAGCCAGAACGGCAGCGTCGTCTCGTTCCCGGGCAAGGACTACAGCGGCGGCGGCGGCATCACCATCGGCGGCGGGACCCACGGGTACCAAGTGATCGGCAACTACGTGGCCGGCAACTTCACCGGTGGCTATGGCGCCGGCATCGCCCACATCGGGTTGAGCAACAACGGCACCATCGACCACAACACCGTGGTCTTCAACGAATCGTTCAATCAAATGGTCGCCCGGGCGGGCGGGGGCATCTATGTCGGCGGTCGCCCCGCGGCGGATGGCGAAAGCTTCCTGTCCCCCGTGAACGATCCGCGCGTTCCGATCAACTATCCGCCGAACCTTCCTGGGCCGACGCCCGGATCCGGGCACGTCACGATCTCGAACAACCTGATCCAGGGCAACTCATCGGCCAGCGGCGATGGCGGTGGCGTAGCACTCGCGGACGTCAACGGCCGCGACGTCTACAACCCGCGGTACCAGCCCGAAACACCCGGGGGTGAGAACCTTCTCATCGACGACGCCTTGAAGGTCTTCGTGTGGGACAGCGTGGAAGGCATCATCACCAACGGGGCGGCGCCGTGGAGAGTGAACGTGTTCGGCAACACCATCGTGAACAACGTCGCCGGTCTGGCGGGTGGAGGCGTCTCGCTGCGGGACGCCGCCTATGTGAGCATGGTCCACAACACCATCGCCCACAACGACAGCCTCGCGGTTGCCGGCGACGCCTTCCTGGCGAATCCAGTGCCGGCGGGGACGACGAGCGATCCGTTCGTTTCGACACCGCACCCGGCGGGTATCGCCTCGTACCAGCACAGCCTGAACCTGGCGGCGGGTAACCCCGCTGGCCCGAGCTTCTCGAGCCCGACAATCGTGAGCTCGATCGTGTGGGACAACCGGACCTTCCACTTCGGTCCGGTGGCTGGCGGTGTCGTGCCCCCGCAAGGTCCGGCGCCGGCCCCGGCCTACGGGCTGATCAACGCACCCGCCTCGACCCCTGGGACGACGCCGTGTAGCGCGGCGGCGCCCGCGCCCACGCGGTGCTGGGACCTCGGTGTGGTGTACGGAGGCGGCAGCCTCACGCCGACCTACTCCGTGCTCACCGCCGGCGCCAGTGGCACCAACCTGAGCACCCCGCCGGCCTTCGTGAGCACCGCACCGTACTTCAACACGAACCGCAGGCACTCGTTCGCGTTTTCTGAAGTCCTGACCGGCACGCAACCGGCCCCGCCGCTCGCGCCAGTTGCGGCCGACGAGGGCGGCAACTACATCCGGCCGATGTTCGGGCCGCTGACGCTGACCATTCCGGCCACGGGGATGCCGTTTGGCGACTACCACCTGACTGCCGGCCTGCTCGGGCAATGGCTGACCGGACCGGGCGGACTCTATCCAAACCTACCCGCCGTGCCGCTGTCGCTCGCTCTCGACCGGGACGGGGCCCCGAGGTTGCCGAGGCCTTCTGTCGATCCGCATCGTGGATCGGATCAGGCCAGCTCGACGCTGCCGGCTCCACCGCCTGTGCTGATCACGATCACCGACGCGAGGGACACCGAAGGAGATGCCGGTCTGGTCGCCTTCGACTTCACAGTGAGCTTGTCGCGGGCGATGCCGACCGCGCTCTCGCTGAACTTCGCCACCGACAACGGCTCCGCCACGGCGGGCGTCGACTTCGTAGGCCAGACGGGCACGCTGACGTTCCCGCCGGGCACCACTGAGCAGACCGTCAGGGTAATGGTCAACGGCGACCTGCTCCACGAACAGGGAGAAACGTTCTTCGTGAGGCTGAAGGCGCCGGGGAACTCGAGGCTTCTCCGCAGCTACGCCGTCGGCGAGATCCGCAACGACGACGCGAGGGAGGCGCGGAGCGCTCGCCGCTGAGTAGCAGGCGTGTGAAGGAGGGGTAGTGGCGCCAACGTCAACGCGTGGACTTGCGATGGCGGCGGTGTTGGCGCTCTCGCTGGTGGGTGCCGCGGCTGGGGGACAGGAGCCCGCCGCGACGCCTGCCGCCGTGGCGGGCGCGGTGGCCGGTCCCGCGTCCGCTTCGAGCCCGAAGCCGCTGCGTGCCACCGATGCGGCGGGGCTCGAGTACCGATGGGGAATCAAGCTCGAGGGCCTTCGCTTGACGTCGGCGGGCTACATGCTCGAATTCCGTTACCGCGTGCTCGACGCCGCCAAGGCGGCGCCGCTGTTCGTTCGCAAGACCAAGCCGATTCTGCGCGACGAGGCGACCGGCGCCGTGGTCGTGGTGCCGACGCCGCCCAAGACGGGAGCCCTGCGCAGCTCCAACGATCCGAAAGAAGGCCGCACGTACTTCATGCTCTTCGCGAACCCGGGGCGTTTCATCCAGAGGCATCGCGACGTGACCGTGACCATCGGCGAGTTCAGTGTGAGCGGCCTGGGCGTGCGATAATCGAGAGGTCGCGTCGCTCCTCGGGGCGATCGCAGAAAGAGGAGGCGAGATGAGGAGCCGCGTCACGATCCCCGTGGTCCTCCTGCTGAATCTGATGGATCCGGCGACCGAGGCAGGGCAGGCGCCGAGCGCGGGGCACGACCACCATCGCCCAGAGCCGGCGCCGGCACAGGCGCAAAGCCGCGTGATGGACGCGCAGCCGCAGATTGGCAACGTGGCCCTGGTCGATTCGCACGGGCGGGCTGTTTCGCTCGCCGAGGCGGTGACGGCCGATGTCCCCGTCCTCGTCAACTTCATCTTCACGAGCTGCACCACGATCTGTCCCGTGATGAGCGCCGGCTTCGCGAAGCTCGACGTCAGCCTCCGGTCGGAACCACGCGCGGTGCGACTGGTGTCGATTTCGATCGATCCCGACATCGACACGCCGGCGCGGCTTCGCGCCTACGCCACGCGCGCCGGCGCGGGCACGGACTGGTGGTTCCTGACGGGCACTCCGGCCGCAACCGAGGCCGCGCAGCGCGCGTTCGGCGCATTCCGGGGCAGCAAGGACAACCATGCGCCCGCGACGTACATACGCCGCAAGCCGGGGGCGCCTTGGGAACGGCTCGACGGTCTGGCGAGCGCCGGAGCCTTGCTGCGTGCCTTTCACGGAGCCACGGATAGCGGCCAGCCCTGACGTGAAGCGATCACGCCCGTTCGGTCTCTGTCTCCGCACCGTTCTGTTCGCAGGGGTTATTGCCCTTGCCGCCCACGCCGGAGTGGATGGGCAGGGAAGCCGGGTTTCGCCCGACGAGTCCAAAGACGGCGAAGCCGCCCGGCGCGGCGAGCGCTTCTATCGACTGGGCGTTGGCGGGAGCGGCGAGCCCGTATACACGACGGTTCAGGGCGACCTCCCGATTCGCGGCACCAAACTGCCGTGCATGAACTGCCATCGGCGAAGCGGCCTCGGATCGTTCGAAGGCTCGCTGACCGTCCCGCCGGTGGCCGGTCATCTGCTGTTCGCGCCGGTGACGCTGGGCACGCCCCAAATGGGCCCCGCTCGCACGACGGGGGCCGGCACGCGCCCTGCCTACGACGACAAGAGCCTCGCCCGGGCCCTGCGCGACGGCATCGACCCAGCCGGACGCCGGCTTTCGCCGACGATGCCCCGCTACGCGGTCGGAAACGCCGACCTCGCCGCGCTCACCGTCTATCTGCGATCGCTTTCACCCGGGCCCGCCCCGGGCGTGACACCGACCACGCTGCACCTCGCCACGATTACCTCGGAAACGCTCGACCCGATGAAGCGCGCCCACATGCTGGACACCCTGAAAGCCTTCGTCACCAGCAAGAACGCCAACACGCGAAACGAGGTGCGGCGCCGTGAACGAGGTCCGTGGGACATGAAGCCGCACTACGAAGTCTTCCGAAGCTGGGAGCTGCACGAGTGGTCGCTGCGCGGCAGCGCGCACGGCTGGGCCGACCAGCTCGCCGAGTATTACGCGAGCCAGCCGGTGTTTGCGGTGGTGAGCGGGGCGGCGGAAGCGGACTGGTCCCCGATACACGATTTCTGCGAGCGGAACGGCGTGCCCTGCATCCTGCCGCAGACCGACGTGCCGCCGATCCGGCCCGCGACGGAGGGCTTCTACTCCCTGTACTTCTCCCAGGGTCTGAGCCTCGAGGCGCGGGCGCTGGCGCACCATCTGGCGAGCGCCCAGGCTCCGCCGCGCCGGGACGTTCTGCAAGTCGTGCGCTGCGGCAGCCCGGCCGAACGGGGAGCCATCGAGCTCGCCGGGGACTTGGATCCTGGCCTCGTCGCTTCCACGCAGTGTCTCGACGCGTTCACCCCCGCCGCGTGGCGCGACGTGCTGGAAAAAGGCCCTGCTGTCCTGGTGCTCTGGCTGGGAGTCGCCGACCTGACAGAGCTCGCCAGGCTGCCGGAGCTGCTCCGGGCTACGAGCGAGGTCTATGTCTCGTCCAGTCTGCTCGGCGATGACGTGGCGGCGCTCGCCGGACTGCTGGCGGAGAAGGCGTTCCTGCTGCACCCGTTCGTCCTGCCCGCCGACTTCGACCGGCACGCGGGGCGCACGCTGACCTGGTTGAAGGCCCGCGGCATAGCACAGCGGCGCGTCTCGGTGAACGCGCTCTTCGCCGCGGCCCTCGTCGCCGACGTGCTTTCGTCTCCTCGGACGCTCGGGTCGCGGGAGTACTTCGTCGAGCGGATCGAGCACATGATCGGCCGGTCGCCGCAGCCATCCACGTTTCCGGCGCTCAGCCTGGCGCCGGAGCGCCGTTTCGCGTCACTCGGGTGCTATGTGCTGAAGGTGCCGTCCGGCGCCGCGTCGTCGTTCGCGAAGGTCGCCGATTGGTGGGTCCCCGAGTTCCGTGTCGGGCAAGCACAGGAGAGCAAATGAAACGCAGGTGTGCGCGCCGCCCCCCGCTGATCGCGTTTTCTGCCTGGGCTGCCGCGACTTCAGCCGTGGCCATCTGGGCCCAAGCTCCGGTCCCCGGCGCCCAGTCGCCGGGACGGCCGGCGACCCCTGATCGCGCCTACGTCGTAGCGCTCTTGGGCGCCGATCCGGGCAGCTACGTCCTGACCGAGGGCAAGCTCGAACGGGCCGGCAAGGACGCGGACGTGCCGGTGCTGGTACAGGTGGATGCGCGGCGCGGAGGCGACCGGCGCGTCCGGGTGCCGCTCGTGATCAGCGGTGAGGTTCCCCAGGACTGGACGCTGCGCATTCGCATCGTCCGCGCGGGCGGGGCGGCGGGGCGCCAGAATCCGGTGGAGGACAGGGTGTCTGGCGCCGCGGGTCAGGTCCGGGCGATCCGCGACTTCGTGCTGGAACCGGGCACCTATGAGGCGGTGGTCGCCGTCGCCCGCCAGTCCGAAGGCCGCGGTTGGATCGGGACCGTCGTCCGGCATTCGATATCCGTGCCGGACCTGGGGGCCGGCGCCATGACGGCGGGGCCGGTCGTGCTCGGCGACGCCGTCGCCGCCGCCAAGCCGGAAGAAGAAGAACGTCCGTTCGTGTTCGGGCCGACGCGACTAACGCCCGCGCTCGGCAATCGATTCAAGCAGGACGGCGACCTTCATTTCGCGTTGCGGGTCTACAACTGGAAAGCCGACGAGAAGGACAAGCCGGACCTGACCCTGGAATTCGTGTTCTACCAACAGATGGGCAAACGGCTTCGCTTCTTCAACAAGCTGAAACCGCATGCCATCAACGCCGCGACCCTGGGCGCGACCTTCGACGGCAAGTCGCGCGCGGTGGCCACCGGCATGACCGTTCCGCTGGCGGCGTTCCCGCCGGGAGAGTTCGAGCTGACCGTCCGGATCCTGGACGTCCGAAGCCGCGCATCCGTGACCCAGAAAGTCCGGTTCTTCGTCTCGGCCTGACCGTGTCCATTTCAAGGAGTCGCTCCACATGATCGCCGCCAGATTGGCCCCAGTCGCCCTCGTCGTCTCGATGCTCGTCGTCGATCGAACGAGCCTGCTGGCCTCCCAGCGAGCACGGGATCCGGTTCCTGGCGTCGCTGCGCCCCAGGCAGGCGGAACCGCCGCCGCGCCGATAGCGAAGGCCCCAGCCGACCCCAAGGCGAAGAGGAGCTACGCGCTAGGGGTGGCCATGGCCACCGAGGCTCGAGGTGCCGGGCTGGACCTGGACGCCGACCTCGTCGCTCGGGGGGTGAGGGATGCCCTCTTGGGGGGCGCCAGCCTCCTGACCAAAGAGGAGCTGAAGGCCGCCCTGGACTCGCTACGGCTCGTATTCCAAACGAAGCAGGAGGGGCTCCAGCAGCAGTTCGGCGAGAAGAACGCGGCGGATGGCGCGGCTTTCCTGGCCCTGAACAAGGCGAAGGAAGGGGTGGTCAGCCTGGGGAGCGGTCTCCAGTATCGGGTCCTGACGGCCGGCGACGGGAGGAGGCCCACCGCCCAGGACACGGTCCTCTGCCATTATCGTGGCACTCTCCTAGACGGCAGGGAGTTCGACAGCTCTCGGAAGCGCAACCAGCCGGTCACGTTCGCCTTGAGCCGCGTGATCAAGGGCTGGAGCGAGGCGCTTCAGCTCATGCCGGTCGGGTCGAAGTGGCAACTGTTCGTCCCGCCGGAACTCGCCTACGGCGAGCGCGGCGCTTCGGGGAAGATCGGTCCCAACGCGACCCTGATCTTCGAGGTGGAGCTGCTGTCGATCCAAGAGGCGCCGAAGGCCGCTCCCTCCCGCCCGCCCGATCCACAGCCCGGCAGGCCCAAGGAGCCGGCGAGCCGCTGACAGCCGCGAACCTCCCGCAACCGCGCGTAGTCGAGTTCGAGCGCCCGGCACAGGCCGCGGAGATAGACATCGGAAGAGTTCCGTCTTCGGGCCATGGTGGAGCGGCAGCGAGTAGGCGCGCCCCTCGATCCGCGCAAGGTGTTCTCGCCGAGCCGATCGACCCCAAGAGTGACCTACGCCCCGCGAACTGAGTTCAAGTTGACCGGAGAGGGTCTAAAATCAAGCTCAACATGGCATCGGCGGCGAATCTCGTCTATCCCCATATCACCAAGGATCCCGCGGTGTGTGGCGGGAGCGCCTGCGTCGAGGGCACACGTATCCGCGTCATCGACATCGTGGCAGCCTATAAGGACGGGAAAGACCCCGGAGACATCGTGGACGAGTACACGACGCTCAAAGACGCGTCCGATGTCTTCGACGCGCTCGTCTACTACTACGACCACAAGGACGAAGTCGAGGCCGACATTGCCGAGGGCCAGCAGCTCGAGCAACAGGCCGAGCTCGAGCGCGTCGAGCTTCGGAAGCCGCGCCGCTGATTGGCGCGCCGCTTCGCGTTTCTAAGCGACGTACATATCTAGGACGACCTGGTCGAGGCCCTCAGAGCCAAGGGCTACGCGGTCGTGCGTGTGGTGGACGAGAAGGCATTCGGCCAGCGCGCGCTCGACACGAAGATCCTCGCTTTCGCCGTGGAGCACGGCTACGTTTGGCTGACCAGGGACGAGCGGGCGCAGCTGGAGCTCAAGCAGAGGCGCGAGCGCGGCGAAGCGCTGCCAGGCGTCATCTGCTGGTCACAGCGATATCGACGGACGACGAGCATCGGTGACGTGCTCGAGGCCATCGAGGAGGAACAGGAGCCATTCCTCCAGGGCACCCGATATATCAAGCCGATCGGCGTCTAGCTGCGGTCGAGACTAGGCCGCGGCCGCCTCGCTCTTCGACGAGATCTCCGTCAGCTCCTTCAGGATCTCCGAGACCTGCTGGAACCGTCGGGCCGGGTCTTTCTGGAGGCACTTCAAGATCACGGCTTCGAGCTCGATCGGCAGGCCCTTCACGAACTGCTTCGGCCGCGGCGGCTCCTTCTGGACGTGGGCCAGCACCACGGCCATCACCGTTTCGCCGTCGAAGGGCAGCTTGCCGGTGAAGATCTCGAACAGCACCACGCCGAGCGAGTAGATGTCGGAGCGGAAGTCGGCCGGATGGCCCTGCGCCTGCTCGGGCGGGATGTAGTCGGGCGTGCCCATCACGGTGCCGTCGGTGGTGAGGCCGCCCTGGCCCGCCTTCACCTCCGACACGCTCGCGATCCCGAAATCCATGATCCGGAGCTCGCCGGTCTCGGGCAGGATCAGCATGTTGTGCGGCTTGATGTCGCGGTGCACGACGCCCTGCCGATGCGCGGCCTCCAGACCCTGGCACATCTGCTTGGCGATGCGCAGGCCGACCGGGACCGGCAGCGCGCCCTTGTTCTTCACCAGGTCCTTGAGCGTGACGCCCTCGACGTATTCCATCGAGATGAAGGGCGAGCCGCCGGCCTCGCCGATGTCATGCGTGCGCAGCACGTTGCGATGCGTGATGCGCCGCGCCAGCTTCGTCTCCCGCCTGAAGCGCTCGAGAATCGTGGGGTCGTCCTTGCCGATGTCGGACCGCAGCACCTTCAGCGCCACCGTCTCGTCGAGCTGCTTGTCGTGGGCGCGATACACGACCCCCATCCCGCCCTTGCCGAGCGTGCCCTCGATCTCGTAGCGGTTCGCGAACAGCGTGCCCTTCTCGACCTTCGCCCCCGCCTGCGCCGAGACGGCGGCGATCGAGGCGGTGGCGGCGCTGCCGATGTCGGTGGCGCCCGGCTCGGCGGTGACGCCGGGGCCCTTCTTCATCATCGTCATGCCTTCCTTGAGGAAGCCGATCAGCTGCTCTTTCTCGCGCAAGTCGGCGAGCAGGCTGTTGAAGGCGCGCGCCAGGGTTCCGATCTCGTCCGAGCTGGAGAGACTGACGGCGCCCGAGTAGGAGCCGTCGCGAGCCCTCTCCACCAGCGAGACCAGCGTTCGCAGCGGACCCGTGAGTCGCGACGCGGCGACGTAGCCGAGGCCCAGCGCCAGCGCCATCACCAAGAGCGAGACGATCACCAGGCTGTTGCGGAAGTCGCGGAAGCCGGCCATTTCCTGGTCGAGGCTCCGCAGCGCGGCCACCGCGCCCACGGTTTGCCCGGTTGCCGCATTGAGCGGCACCGCCAGCGATACGTAGCTCTCGCCGCCCAGCTTCAACTCGAAGGGTTCGTCGCCCGCCTGAGCGAACTCTCCGCGCGTGAGCTCCGGCTTGAGCGCCGCTTCGCGCGGGCCGAGCGTAGAGACCGAGAGCTGCGAGACCTTGCCGGGCTCCTGGGTGAGAAAGGCGATCTCGCTGTGCGTGATCTTGCGCAGGTCGTTGGCCATCGCGTCGTTCAGGCCGTAGCTCGCGATCAGCACGCCCTTCAGGCTCGCGCCCGTTCGCATCGGCACCGACACCGCATGGAACAGCTTGTCGGCCTGGCGCCAGATCGTGGCCGACTCTTCGCCCTCGAGCGGCTTCATCACCAGCGGGTCCTTCGAGAGGTCCTCGCCGCTGGCCGTCGGCTTGTCGGTGCGCGCGATCACCAGACCGGCCGGATCGGTCGCGATGAACGCGTCGGCCTTCAGCTCCTTGTTGCGCTCGTCGAGCATGTCCAGGATCGTGTCTTTGTCGCCGGTCTCGACCGCGGCCTTGAACGCGGGGTCGTTGCCGAGCACGCGGATGCCGAGCTTCAGCTTGCTGTAGCGGTCAGCCTGAACCGTCTCCCAGACGCCCTTGGCCTCCTTCAAGCCCTGGCTCACCGTCTGGCGGGCGAGCCGGCTGGCGCGCAGTGTGGTGTAGGCGAGCGTGATGCCCACGAGCGCCACCACCAGCGCGCTGACGAAGCCGAGGATCTTCTGCGTCAGTCCCATCGTCAGTACTTCTCCGCGGTCGCGTAGTTCTTGCCGAACTTGTTCTTGTGCTGAACGCGCTTGAAGGTCGAGGCGTCGAGCGCGAAGTTGGCGGCGACCGCTCCGTCGGCGGGCACCGTGACGTCGATTGCCGATTCACCGGCACGCTCGTGCCAGGCGAAGAGCTGATACTTGCCCGGCGGCACGCCCTCGATCGCGTAGCTGCCGTCCTTGGCGACGACGGCGTAGTAGGGGTTGTCGCGCACCACCACGATCGCGGCCATCTGCGGGTGGATGTTGCAGTAGACCTTGGCGATACCGGGCGCCTTGAACGTCCAGGACGCCGACTTGGGCCGCTTGTAGAGCTCGAGGTCGAACTTGTTCTCGGGCGAGACCGAGAACACGTTGTGGAAGATCGGGTCCTGGTTCGGGAACTCGACCGTGCCGCCGACCGGAACGACCACCACGTGGGGCGAGAAGACCTTGGCCTTCATCGTCATCGTGGCGCTCGCGGGCTTGGGCTTCACGTTCGTCGCGCCCTCGACCCAGACCACGACCTCCGACATGTCGGTTGCCTTCGCGCCGCCCTTCTCCTCGAGCTGGACCTGGCCGGCGACGCTGCCCGCGAGAACCGGGGCGGCGTAGCCGAGCGCCCCCACGCAAAAGAAGAGAGCCAAAGAGCGCACGATCGGACCTCCAATGGCGCTGAAAACGCGAATGTTAGCACGGGCGGTTTACACTGCCCGCGGATGTCGGGGATTCCTCTGCTCTTCGCCACCGCGCTCAGCATCAGCGGCGAGAACGCGCTTCGGCACGCGTCGGCTCTGGCGGCGCTCGGACCGCACCCTTTCGGCTCGCCGCGCGGGAAAGCCGCCGCGGCATACGTGGCCGCGGAGTTCCGCGAGGCCGGGCTCGGCGAGGTGCGGCTGGAGGACATCCAAGCCAGCGGCCAGCGCGGCGCCAACGTGATCGGCGTGCTGCGCGCGCCCGGGCCGGAGTTCGTCGTCATCGGCGCGCATCACGACAGCGCCGCCGATTCGCCCGGCGGCCACTCCGCCGCCGGCCCCGGCGTGTTGATCGAAGCCGCCCGCACGCTCGCCAGGCTCTCCGAGCGCCCGCGCACGCTCGTATTCGTGTCGTTCGACGCGGGCGAGACCGAGGCACGGGCCGGAGCCCGGCAATACGTCCGTGGCCTGGGTGGCGACGCCAAGAACCTGGTTGCCGCGCTGACCATCGAGACCGGCGGCTGGCGCGATGGCGCTCTTGTCCTGCACGCGCCCGCCTACGCGGATCCGGTGCGCCCAGGACAGACCGTGATCGCCCCCGCTTGGCTCGTGCGCGCCGCGCTCTCGAGCGGCGCCGGGCTCCCGCTCGGCGACCGCTTCACGGGCCTCTTGGTCCAGCCGCTGGTTCGCGCGTGGCGGGCTCGCATGGCGAGCGACGACGAAGCCTTCCTCCGAGAGGGGCTGCCCGCGCTCGCCCTATCGGACGTACCGTTCGCGCGCGTCTATCCGCACGCGCGGCGCTCTAGCGACACGGCCGACAAGCTCGACCCCGGCGCACTCGCCCAAGCAGGCCAGGCCATTCTCGGAATCGTCGACGCG
>CAYWOO010000238.1:0-9599 GCA_964458665.1 uncultured Dehalococcoidia bacterium | reverse complement strand
CGCGGCCGGTACGCACGCCCGTGTGCCTTGCCGACCGAACCCCAGCCGTGGGCGGTGCCGCATCCGCACGCGCCGAAGCGCCGGTGCTGGTACGCGCCCGGCGACAGGGTCATGTCGAACGGCAGAGTGCCGGCGTGCTCTTCGCGCGTGCAGTAGACGACGAAGTCCAGTGTGAACCCGGCGCAGCGGATGCCACGATGCTGCGGCAATCCGGCGTGGCCGCCACAGACGGGGCAGGGCCACCGCGCGTCGTGTCGTCGCAGGCTGCCGGGATCGATCGTGTCGTCGTTGAGCGCCAAAGGAAAAGGCTCCCCACGAACCCTTCCCAGGTCCGTCGGGAGCCTGTGCGCTGCTCCGAGCGATGTATTCTATTGTGACCAAGCGAGTGCTGATGCGCTCGCTTCCTTCTACTTCTAAGACGCCTTCAGAATCAACTCCTCAGGCGCGAACAGGTTCGGATTTGTGTGTGCTAGACGGGTTCGGCCCCTGCCGGGGGTACCACTCGGTCCCGGCGCTGCGTGAGGTTACCACAGAGGCGCGGAGGGAGCGGAGTCACGACGGTAGCGAACTACCCGATTGCGCGCTCCAGCATCTCGAGGGCGTGCGAGGCTGGCTCGTCGCCCTGGTAGACGCCGACAAGGCCACCCTGCGCGTCGATGACCGCGACGGCGATGGTCTTCGTGACGTCGTCTATGCCGAGCGGTTTGAGGAGATCGCCGTCCCAGTCGGGGATGATGAGCACGTAGTCTTCGGCCTTGTGCCCCGGTTGCAGGTTCTTCACAGCGTCGTTGTACGACGACTTCATGATCTGCTCGGCGATCTTGCGGATCAGGCGCGGGAAGGGGCGCGTATCGGCGATGTTCGCGATGAGCACCTGGTCGGCAGTTTCGTACGTCTCGCGGATCTTCGACACGACGGGCGATACCAGATCCGACGTCTCCCGCGCGACGCAGATGAGCACGGCCGGGACGCCGAGTCTGTTAAACGTCAGCTGCCGTCCGTGGCCGTTCGCCTTCAGGGTCACCGCGGGCGCCGGCTTCAGTGCTTGCCGCTCTTGTGTCGTCATCAGATCCACCTTCTCTTCCTTGAACAGTGCGCGAATCAGTCTGCGCCATCGCGTCGGCGCGCGCTACCCTGCGCTTGACAGTGCCGCCGAACGACGGAGAACCCATGGAACGCGAACATCTGACGCGCCGCCGCCTGCTCGCGCGCCTGCCCGACGAGGGTGCGCGCGGCTGGACGAGCTATCGCCCGCCCGGGGGCGTACCGGCCTTCGACGAGGCATCGCTGGACGGCGCCGACTCCGATGCCGCGGCGGCGATTGCCGCCGCGTCGCCGACGGGCAGCGTGCTGTTCGCGCGCGCCGGCGAGACGACGCTCATTGTGCCGCCGTTTGCCGTCGAGGCCGCCGACGACTATTCGGAGATCTACGCGCGTCATCTGATCGCCCTTCTGGAGCGACCGCGCGTCGTCGCGACGTTTTTGCTGCGGCTGGGCGGCTTCAGCGTCGGCTTCTTTCGCGATGGCGACATCGTCGATTCGAAGACGGACCGACGCTTCGTGAAGAACCGGCATCGCAAAGGCGGACAGTCACAGCGGCGGTTCGACCGCATCCGCGAGAAGCAGGTGCACGAACTGTTCGGCAAAGCGTGCGAGGAGGCGCGCGAGAAGCTCGGCGAGTACGAGGACGAGATCCAGCACGTCTTCTTCGGCGGCGATCGTCTGACGCTGCTTGCGTTCCGCAAGGAGTGCTCCTACTTCGAGCGCTTCGGCGATCGTGTGATGAAGCGCATTCTGCCCGTGCCCGGCGATCCGCGCCGCGCCTCGCTGGACGCGATGCCGGCCGAGATCTGGTCGAGCGAGGTGTACACGTTCGGCCTCGGACCGCTCGACGGCGCGGCCTGAGGGCCGGCTACGAAGGTTGCGCTGCGGCTGCGACCGCGGCCATTTGCTCCGCCATCTGCTGAAGCGTCGGAAACTGGGCGATCTGGATCGTCATCTCGTACATCGGCTTCGCTGTCTCGTCGCGCCGCCGCTGGTATGCGGCGAGGGCGTCCTCGAGCGGCTCGTTGGTCGAGAAGCCGGTGTGCAGCGCATCGGATAGGAACTCCGCATCGCGGAATGCGTCAGCAATGCCGAGGCCGGTGACGAAATCCTTCATGTACCCGGCGTCGCCGCAGAGCGCCCAGCCGGGTCCGTAGGGCTGGCGAAAGAAGTTCTCGGTGTCGGCGGTGCCGACCCAGCGCTCCTCGCGCTTGCCGGCACGCACGCGCTCGGCGAATGCCGGCGATGCCTTCTCGAGGAGGCGATAGAACGTTGCTTCGATGTCGCCGCGATACTCGTCGAAGGTGTCGCGAGGGGCGCCGGCGCCCAGGCAGGTGAGCCCGTCGTTGGTGGGGAACGCCAGGATGGCCGCCTTGTCGCCAACGTACGCCTCGGCGCCATTCGGCATGGGTACGCCGCTGAAGTACGAGTAGTAGCCGCACGAGTACGCCGGCCGTGTATCGTACTTCTCCGCGTTGACGGCGCGAGCGACGATCGAGTGGTGGCCGTCGGCGCCGATGGTGACGCGCGCGCGCTCTTCGACGGTCGCGCCGTCGCTGTTGCGGCCGCGCAAGCCGACAACGACGCCGTCTTCGATGAGGATGTCCTGTACGGAGAATCCTTCGCGTACTTCGGCGCCGGCCGCTCGCGCGCCCTGGACGAGAATGTTGTCGAGCATCGTGCGGCGGGGGCAGATCGCGTCGGGCATCGTGGTGTCCTGGGGAGCCGGCATCGGCACGCCGCCGAGGTGGAACGTGATCTGGGGGATGGTCGGGCAGTTCGTCGCCATCACCTGGTCGTAGAGGCCCCAGTTCTGGAGTCGTTGCACGCCTTCCTGTTGGATGTAGTGCGTGGACATGATGTCGCTGGGGAAGGTCGCGCGGTCGACGGCGAGGACGCGGTGACCCTTCTGGGCGAGCAGCATCGCGATCGGCGATCCGGCGCAGCGGGCTCCTACGATGATGGCGTCGTACATGTACGTCCCTCCAGAACTGCTCGTTATGAGGGGGAGTTTACGCCGGCGCGATGATCTCCTGACAGGCCGGGCGGTTGCGGTTTTCGCAACGCGTCAATATGGACGAATGCGGCGAGGCGCTGATGAATCGGGTCGTCATTTGACGCGTTCCCGCATCGTCGGCGCACGCGGCTATAGATTCCAGATCGAGGTTACGGCGAACGTCCGTCCGGCCTTGCCGGACACGCAGCCGAGGACGGCCGCGCCACACACTTCGCGTCCGGTGCCGCCCCGAGTTTGCGCCGGCGGACGCACTACGCCGACGCGACGGTTGCTGTTGACGGCGCTTGTGCGCCCTCGGCTCCGTACTTCGCGAACAGGTGGCCCCACGGCGACTCCACGAGCCAGCGCTCGTAGACCTTCCGCTCCTTCAGTGGCCAGTGGTAGTAGTCATGGAACGCCTCCGAGAAGAAGTTCGCGCCGTGCACGAGGGGTGTGTGCAAGATGGGCTTCTGCAGGACGCGCGTCGGGCCGAACCACGCCAGCCAACCCATGAAGCTGTGCAGGTGGCCGCCGACTTTGAATCCCCACGACTCCTGCGCGATTTCGACATCGCCCGCGATCTCGATCTCGCTCGGATCACCGACGCCGAGGCCCTGCTCGTGCGCGATGCGGATGTAGTCGATGGTCATCGGGTCGAAGCCCATCATCTTCGCAGCGACGGAGTCGATCGCCACCTGGTCGGCGGAAGCAAGGATGACGTTCTTCGTCGTCGGAAACATGATGCGTGGGCCGGGCCCGTTGCCGGCGGTCGAGCCATCCATCATCGCGAAGATGCCGGGGTGGATCTCCTTCTGGATCGCCAGCAAGTCGACGAGCGTTTCGTGGATGTGGCTGTGCGTGTAGTGGCGGTTCGTGCTGAGGAGGCCGCCGAACGCGTTCTTCATCGCACCGGTGGTGGTCGTATAGATGTGGCACTTCGTCGTCGGCAGGTGGACGATGTTCTTGCCGTGCATGTAGTCGGGGATCTTGATGCCGCCGGGGAATATCTTGTCGAGCACGAGCATCTTGCGCTTCGGCTGGTAGATCTCCCACTTCATGTCTCCCTCACGGAAGTTGAACTTCACCGGCAGCTCGTGATGCTTGAACACGGGCACGTAGTGGTTTAGATCCTCGCCCTTGAAGGCGTTCGTGACGACGGTCTTGTTCTGGACGCACACGAGATCCTGGAATCCGGCCTTGCGCAGGCCGACGATGGCGCCCTCGAGCTGCCACGGCGTGGTGTTCGCCGACGGGAATGGGAAGTGCCACGAGATGTTGTCCTTGAGGATCGTCGTCGCGGACGGGTCGAGGTGCTGCTTGACGTCCGCCAGACGCATCAGGCGTTCGTAGTCTTCGATCGCGGTCTCGGGCTTGGTGCGCAGGACCGCTACTTTGGCTTTGGCGGGCATGGGACCTCCGGGAGTTCGTCGTTTGTAGTGGGTAGTTTGTAGTTCGGTGCGTCCGGCGAGTTGCGTCGGATTCGCGACGTGCGGCTCGTATATAGTGCGTTCACTATAACAGATCTTCACAGGGCTTCACTCGACCCTTGATCGGTCGGAGAACTACGAACTACAAACTACCAACTACAGACCTCCACGTACTTTTTCTTGGCATCGGTGTCGGCACGTCCGCGCTGAAGGCCGTCGCCATCGACGAAGCGGGCGTCGTGCGCGCGCAGGCATCGGCGGCGTATGAGACGATCGTGCCACAGCCGGGGTGGGCGGAGCAGCGGCCGGACGACTGGTGGCAGGCGTGCCGCGCTGCGGTGATCGCGCTGGGGACGCAAATCGCGCTCGAGGGCGTGGCGGCGGTCGGACTCACGGGGCAGATGCACGGGTCGGTGTTTCTCGATGCCGAGCGCGAGGTGATTCGGCCAGCGATCCTGTGGAGCGACCAACGCACGGCCGTCGAAGTTGCGGCGATCGCGGAGACGATCGGCGTCGAGCGGCTCGTGCGGATCACGGGCAGCCGCTCGTACACTGGCTTCACTGCGCCGAAGCTGTTGTGGCTGCGGCAGAACGCGACCATCGCGTATAAGCGACTGCATCACCTGCTGCTGCCGAAGGACTACCTGCGGCTGATGCTGACGGGCGAACTGGCGACCGATGTCGGCGACGCTTCCGGCACGGGGCTGTTCGATGTCGGCGCGCGTGCGTGGTCCGACGAGATCGTCAATGCGATCGATCTCAATCGCGACGTGCTGCCGCCGGCGTATGAGGGGCCGTCGATCACCGGGCGCGTGTTGGCCGCCGTTGCCGCGGATCTCGGCCTGCGGCCGGGCATTCCGGTCGTGGCTGGCGCGGGCGATCAGCAGGCGGGCGCGATCGGCTCGGGAGCCGTTGCGCCGGGGATCGCGATGACATCGATCGCCACGTCGGCGGAGGTGTTTGCGCCTTCCGCGGCGTACACGCCCGAGCCGCAGGGCCGCCTGCACGCGATGTGCCACGGCGTGCCCGGCATGTGGCACACGATGGGCGTGATGCTCTCCGGCGGCGGCTCGATGAGCTGGCTGGCACGGGCGCTGGCGCCTGTCGCGGGCGGCGATCCGATCGAGCGGCTGCTGGCGCTCGCGGCTGAGTCGCCGCCGGGTGCGCGCGGTCTGCTGTTTCTGCCATACCTCACCGGCGAGCGTATGCCCGTCAACGACCCGCGTGCGCGAGCGGCCTTCGTCGGTCTTTCGTCGGAGCATGATGTCGGTGACATGGCGCGCGCCGTGATGGAGGGCGTGGCGTTCAATCTACGTCAGCTGCTCGACATCACGCGCGCCGCGGGCGTCGGCATCGACGAGATGCGCCTGACCGGCGGCGCGACGCGCAGCGCGCTATGGACGCAGATAGTCGCGGACGCGTACGAGATGCCCGTCGTGCCGCTCGCGTCGACCGAAGGCACGGCGATCGGCGCTGCGCTGCTCGCCGCGACTGGTGCGGGCGCGTTCTCGTCGGTTGCGGATGCTGCGGCCTCGTGCGTGCGAACCTCGCCATCCGTGCTGCCCTCGGTCGCGGGTGTGGCGGCGTATGCGGACGCGCGCGAGCGCTACGCACGGTTGTATGAGGCGACGCAATCCGTGGGGTGATCTACCCTTCGGCGCGGGCGTAGGTGTCGCCTTCGCGGATGATCCAGCTGCTGCGTTCGGCGGTGTTCTGGCCACGGGGGTCTAGTTCTGTGCGGAGGATGTTGAGCTCTTCCTCTGTTGGGCCCTCCAGGGTTGCGACTTCTTTGGCGACGATCGGCGGGTACTCGCAGCGCTCCAGTACTTGTTTCACCGTTACCCACGGCGAGACGGCGATCAGGCGCAGCCTGCGTCCTTCGTAGTCGTACATCGCCCATGGCGTTACGACGCGGTACGGGCCGGTGTCTGACGGCAGGCCCGCTCGCTCGCGAGCGCCTTCGGTGCCGTCGAGGAATCCCGGCGACGAGATGAAGTCGACGCGCTCGACGAACTTTCGCGACTCCTGGTCGGTCATGAGCACCGTCCGCCAGCAGAGCGAGGCGATCGAGTCGGCGCCGCCGGGGCCGCCGAAGCGCCGCGCTTCCTGGCCGTAGGCGCCGATCGCGGTCGAGTTGATGTTGCCGTGCTGGTCGACCTGCAGCGTGTTGAGGAGACCGTAGTCCATCAGCCCTACCTGCGCGTGGTTGCCGGCGGTGTTCATCGTGCCCCAGGCGAGGGCGCGGTGACCTGCGCGCGAGCTGACCATCGTCATCAGCGGCTCGAACGGCAGCATGGGCTCGGGCGCGATGACGCCGTCTTCGGTGATGTACTGCGCGGCGGGCGCGTAGAGCCTGATCGCCAGCAGGACGGCGTACAGGGGGCCGCCGCCGCCCGCGACCCAGTACGTCTTTTCGTCTTCGACCATCCGCGCGACGGTGCAGATCTGCATTTCGCGCTCGTTAAAGGATGTCGCCGGCGTCCCGGATGTCGCCGGCGTCCCGGATGCGGTGTGCATGCCCTCGACGTTCATCGTGCGCTCCAGCCGTCCGTCATCAAAACCGCATTCCTGTCCACTGATCCCCCGTGATGTCGGCGACGTGCATCGAGACGTGTCCGATCGATACGGCTTGTATCACGCTCGCCAGTTCTCCTGTGATGCCTCCCGCGGATCGGATCGATGTGGCGAGCAGCGCTTCGTCGGTGGCCTCGATGGCGGCGATAGTGCCCGCGCGGTTCCGCTCGAACTCATCGATCAATTCCGCGACCGACGCGCTTGCGCGCTTCTCGACCTGGCGATTGTTGTAGCTGTCGATGCCGCCCTGCGCCGCGCCCGTCGGCAGACCAGCGGACTCTTCGACTGTCGTGCGTCGCACGTCGCCCGAGGCCGCCGGCTTGCTAGCTGGCGGCGGCTGCGCGGCTGCGGGTGTCTGCTTCGCGATGTCGATCAGGTTGCGGTATGTCCATTCGATCGAAGCGATGTGCGCGAGAATCTGCCGACCGTTCCAGCCGTTTTCGTATCGGCCGACGTCGAACGCGGACTCGGGTGTGGCGCGTAGCTTCTCGACGGCGTGTTCGCCGTTCTCTTGCAGCGCGGCGATCAATTGGTGCTTCGTCGGTGCGTCTGGCATGTGCGCCTACCTTCTGGTTGCGAACGCGGACAGGTCTGAAGACCTGTCCCTACGATGATAGTGCTATGCGCGGTACCCGTCATGGATCAGCTCATTCGCGCGGAGCTTCGCCAGGCGCTCTGCGCCGATCAGTTTGTCCAACATCTCGGCATCGTCGGCGAACGGCGTGATGTACTTCGCGACGTAGTCCGCGACGGTGTCGCGCGCCATGGCGCCGAACGTTTCGAGCACGGCCGGCGTGTCGGAGCCGTAGTAGCCGCCACAGTTGCCCGGCCACGCGCCGAACGGCGCATGCACGACGGCATCGACAGCGTAGTACGGGATGCTGGTGCGCCCCGGGTCGCGGCGGATCTCGTCCGTGTCGATGATCTCTTCCGCAGAGACGATCACCTTCTTCGACGCGAGCGCGCATTCTTCGTGCGCGATGCCGGTGCCGAAGACGCGGGCGTTGCCGTACTGGTCGGCCTGCTGGACGTGGATGATCGCGACGTCGGGGTTGAGGGCCGGGACGAGCGTGATCGCCATGCCGGTGAACGGATCTTCGACGAGCTTGGCGCCGGAGTACTCGAACCCGTCGGTGCCGCCGAAGGACCGGACAGGCAGAAACGGCAGCCCCATCGCGCCGGCCTGGAGTCGAAGCGTCATGACGACGTTGCTGTATTCGTATACGGTGAGCCGTCCGTCGGCGACGGCCCGGTCGATCGTGGCGCCGGGCCAGAAGAACCCGCAATCGGCCTTCGACACGCAGCCCGCGCCGGTGAGCAGCCCGACGTCGACGTAGGCGAACTTGCCGCATAGCCAGAGGTCGCGCTTCTGCTGGCGGATGACCTCGCGCATCAGCATTGATGGTCCGCGCTGCGTGTAGTTGCAGTCGTATGCCAGATAGTCGCCGTCAGCGACATAACGCGCGATCGCATCGTGCGCGGACATGAGTTTCGGCACCAGCGTGCGCTGCTTGCGATCGCGTACGTAGGCGCGGAAGCCGTCGGGATCGACTTTTAGGTATTCCGCTTGACCTTCGGCGAGGACATGCATGGCCGGTTGAGGCTCCTGCGCGCATGGGCTTCCGAACCCGTTCTGGCCGCTTGCGATGCCGATATCATATCAGCGCGCGTGCAGATCGGTCATCGTGTGCGGCAATCGGGAATGCGACTTGACCAGTTATTTGTTGATAGTGATGATCGGTATCGCTATTCTCACTAAGTGAGGAGTTGGAGAAGAGCATTGGCTCAGGAGGAGATGCAGTGAAATCAAGCAAATGGATGTCGATCAGTGCGTCGGTAGTTGTGGCTGGCGTGCTTGTCTTGGGGTTGGCCTATGCGTCATCGGGAGTTGTGATCGCGGGCAACTGCGATGGCCCATGTCCTACGACGACATCGGAGCCCACGCAGACATCGGAGCCCACGCGTGGGAAACTCCGCACGCATACGCCGACGGCGACACCGACCGAGGTGCCACGGACCGCCACGCCGGTACCGCCCACGGTCGCGCCAACGAACACGCCGAAGCCGGCGTCTGGCAATGAGGCCGCAGCCGTCAAGCCGCCGAACACCGGTTCCGGTGACGCTAGCCGTAGCGCCAGCGCGAGCCTTTGGCTCTTGATGCTTGGCGGGGCTGCTGTCGCGCTTGGCGGAGGCGCATTCGTTGTAGGCGTACGCCGCCGCTAGACCGAAGAACCTCATGAGAGTCGATAAGAAGGGGCGCCGAAGCGCCCCTTCTTTGTATTCGTTCGAGCTTGACGTGCGGGTGTGGGCGTGGCTTGCCACGGGGGTTGGCACCTGAAAGTTAGGGAATACCCTGTCGATACTCACCACAGACTGACCGGTACCGCCAGCTTGGAATCGGAGCGCCTGTGGTTAGTGAGAGCAGCCCGCCGCGCCGTCCCGTACTGACGCTCGACGACCTCGCCCGGCCGCTGACACGGCGGCCCGAGCGCCTGCACGCCCTTACGGCCGCCGAACTGGCGATCGCGTTCAGCCAGGGGCTGGATTTGGGCGAAGGC